>JAJRWL010000089.1 GCA_024276875.1 Gammaproteobacteria bacterium | reverse complement strand
GAGATTGAGGTTGAGGTGAGAGGCGCACAGCTGGGGGTTGAGATTATGGCGCCTCCCGGCATGGAGGAGATGACCAGCCAACTGCAAGGTATGTTTCAAAATATGGGTTCGGATAAAACCCGTCAGCGTAAATTGCGTATTAAAGATGCGCTCAGGCTGCTAGAAGATGAAGAGGCCGCTAAACGCGTTAATGAAGAGGATATCAAACTGCAAGCCGTAGAGATGGTCGAGCAGAATGGTATTGTCTTTTTGGATGAGCTGGATAAGGTCGCCAGTCGTTCAGAATATGGTGGCCCCGATGTCTCTCGTGAGGGCGTACAGCGCGATCTGCTGCCATTGGTTGAAGGTTGCACGGTCTCTACCAAGCAGGGCATGATCAAGACAGATCACATCCTCTTTATTGCCTCGGGGGCCTTTCATCTATCCAAGCCGTCAGACCTGATCCCTGAACTTCAAGGGCGCTTGCCGATCCGCGTTGAGCTGGATGCACTGACTATTGAAGATTTTACCCGTATCCTGACTGAACCTGATGCATCGCTTACCGACCAATATAAGGCGTTGATGGCAACAGAAGATGTCACCCTGGCATTTACTGAGGAGGGTGTCACCAGCCTTGCTGAGATTGCCTGGCAGGTAAATGAGCGCACTGAGAATATTGGTGCACGTCGATTGCATACCGTATTGGAACGCCTGCTAGAGACCGTCTCGTATGAAGCCTCAGAACTAAAAGGCCAGACCATTGTAATTGATACAGAATATGTTGATGCACACCTCTCTGAGCTGGCATCGGATGAAGATTTAAGCCGTTACATTCTTTAAGCCTAGGTATTATTTATGTCAAAATTTACTCCTACAGAAATTAAACTGAATCGTGATAATCGTATGCTAACGGTCGCTTTTCCTGATGGCTCCAGCTACGATTTGTCCTGTGAATATCTGCGAGTATTCTCTCCGTCAGCTGAGGTTCAGGGGCATAGTGCTGAGGAGGTCACGCTACAGATTGGCAAAGAGCATGTGAATATTACCAAGATTGAACCCGTCGGCAACTATGCGGTGCTGCTGCACTTTGATGATGGACACAACACCGGCTACTACACATGGGATACCCTGTATGAACTGGGTGTTAATCAAGCGCAAAACTGGGTCAACTATCTGGCTGACTTGAAAGCAGCGGGCATCAATCGCCTGCCTCATTAGCCCCAGGTTTTATCTATATATTTAAATACTGAATTCCCCAACGAGAAAATGTCATGACGGAAAACAACAGCACCCATTTTGGATATGAAACGGTCAATGCCGCAGAGAAGGCGGGGCGTGTACGCCAGGTATTTGATTCGGTTGCCTCCCGTTATGACATCATGAATGACCTCATGTCATTCGGTGTTCACCGCCTCTGGAAACGCTATGCCATCGAGCTGGCGGGTGTACGCAAAGGCCATAAGGTGCTGGACTTGGCGGCGGGTACGGGGGATCTTTCGGCACGTTTTGCAGGGTTGGTGGGGCCAAAAGGTGAAGTTGTCTTCTCTGATATTAATGCCGCCATGTTGGAGCAAGGCCGTCAGCGCATGGCCAATGATGGTTTGGTAGGCAATGTGAGCTATGTGCAAGCAGATGCCCAGTATCTTCCCTTTCCTGATAACCATTTTGATTGTGTCACCATTGCTTTTGGCTTGCGTAATGTAACTGATAAGCAGTTGGCATTGAATGCCATGTATCGTGTGCTGAAGCCAGGGGGGCGTTTGCTGGTGTTGGAGTTCTCCAAGGTTAAGATGCAGCCACTGAAGACCACCTACGATTTTTACTCATTCAAGCTGCTGCCAAAGATCGGTAAATTTATAGCCAATGATGAAGAGAGCTACCGCTACCTAGCTGAGTCCATCCGCATGCACCCAGATCAAGAGACCCTTAAAGGGATGATGGACAAAGCCGGCTTTGAGCGCTCTGAATTCTTTAATTTAACCGGCGGCGTTGTTGCCGTTCATCGTGGGTATAAATTCTAATGAGTGTTCCAGAGCTTGCATTTGCAGGGCTGGAAGAGGCTCTCAATCAATATATTACGTTAGATCCAAAGGCCGCAGCAGAACTAGCTAAACTGCATGGGCGAGCCATTGCATTGGATATTGCGGGGCTTGAGGTGCGATTGTTCCTCATTCCTGGGCCTGGGCGTTTGCAGGTATTGCGTCTATACGAAGGTGAACCTGAGTGTGTGTTGCGAGGCTCCCCCATGGCGCTGGCTCGCTTGAGTACGGCTCAAGAGAAAGATATTGATCAGCTCTTCTCGGATCAGATTGAGATTAGTGGAGATGCCGAGCTAGGCCATCGGTTCGGCAAGATTTTAGGCGCATTAAAAATTGATTGGGAAGAGCACTTGGCGGCACACATGGGGGATTTTATTGCGCATGATATTGTAGAGGGTATTCGTTTTATTGCTGACCGAGGTCGCCGTACGGCCGGTAGCATTGGGCAAAGCCTCGCACAGTTTATCCAGGGCGAGAATAAGCTGTTACCAGCGCGTCCAGAGGTTCAAGAATTTATCTCCAAGATAGATACTTTACGGGATGACTTTGATCACCTGCAGGCAAGAATAGATCGTCTGCGCAGTCAAGCTACACCCAATAATACTGAGAATTAATCGTGATCCACCCTGCTCAGATCATGCGCCTGTTCACTATCAATCGGGTATTAATTCGCCACGGCCTGGATGAGGTTGTGCTGGCGACACACCTGTTCCGCCCCGTCCGTTTTTTACTTTATCTCTCGCCCTTTTACTGGTTCCGGAAAAATAAACAGACCTCTTTTGCGGTACGCGTCCGCCAGACATTGGAAGATTTAGGGCCTATTTTCATTAAGTTTGGACAGATTGTCTCGACACGACGTGACTTGCTGGATGAGGAACTCGCAGAAGAGCTGGCTAAGTTGCAGGATGCTGTGCCGCCTTTCCCTGGCGCTCAGGCACGCACCATTATTGAACAAGCCTTTGGCAAAAAGATTAAAGAGATTTTCACATCATTTGATGAAACCCCGCTGGCATCGGCCTCTATCGCACAGGTGCATGCCGCCCGGCTTAAAAATGGTGATAATGTGGTGGTGAAGGTGCTGCGACCGGGCATTGAAAAGACCATTCGTCGAGACCTTAAAATTCTTTACACCTTAGCGGGATTGGCTAACCGCTTCTGGAAAGGTGCTCACCGCCTGAAACCACTGGAGTTGGTTGCAGATTATGATCGCACCATCTCTGATGAGCTAAATCTGACCCGTGAAGCGGCCAATGCTTCTCAGCTGCGCCGTAACTGGGACAACAGCCCCATCCTGTTTGTACCGCGTATCTATTGGGAGCTGACTAAGCCCAATGTCATGGTGATTGAACGCATCTATGGCACTCAAGTGAGTGATGTGGCATCACTCAAGGCGCAGGGTATCAGCTTGGAACGGCTCGGCGCGCTGGGTGTTGAAATCTTCTTTACCCAAGTCTTCCGCGACAATTTTTTTCATGCCGATATGCACCCTGGCAACATCTTTGTTAGCCCAGAGGGGCAATATATTGCGGTGGATTTCGGCATCATGGGAACCCTCACCACGGATGATCAACGCTATCTGGCCGAAAATCTGCTGGCCTTCTTTAACCGTGACTACCACCGAGTTGCCCAGCTGCATATTGACTCGGGCTGGGTACCCAAAACCACGCGGGCGGATGAATTTGAGGCAGCGATTCGAACCGTCAGTGAGCCTATCTATGATCGACCACTGGGAGAGATCTCCTTCGCCCATTTCCTGGTCAACCTATTTCAGACCGCTCGTCGCTTCGATATGGAGGTGCAGCCGCAGTTGGTGCTGCTGGAGAAGACGCTGGTCTACGTTGAGGGGGTGGGGCGACAGCTCTACCCTGAGTTGGATCTCTGGGCAACGGCCAAACCTTTTCTTGAGAACTGGCTGAATGAGCAGATTGGCCCCAAGGCCTTTGTTAATCGGGTAAAAGAGACGCTGCCACAGATCTCAGAAAATCTTCCAGAGCTGCCGCTATTGGCGCATCGTGTTATTAAGGATGCGGCGGAAGGCAATCTGGAGGTGAAGTGGAAATCAGAAGAGCTGGCACAATTTAGAAAAGAGGCTAAACAGTCCAGTCGTTGCACTATTGCTGCCATCTGTGGCGGCTCGATGATCATCTCAGCGGCGCTGTTGCTGTCGGTCGCTCCAGGTGCGGTTATTGCCCTCTCTTCAATTTCAACGATCAGCACGATTCTGGCTGCTTGCGGAGGTATTATCCTGGGCGGTGCTTGGCTGAAGAGCGGTTGATTTTTCCAGGCTAAAAGATAGAGCGGGATACCCCCGCCTTACCTTGAATACCCTTTAGGCTTTAGCCGCCAAACTCAACATCGACGCTACTGGGGCGCGCACTCTTGGGTATTATCTTACCTGTTTTTAGCTCCTCTTCCAGCGCCTCGCGCACATCAATGATAACGACCTTAATGTAAACTGTGAGGCCAGCAAGCGGGTTGTTGGCATCCAGGGTCACGGTCTCATCGTCAAAAGCAGTGATGGTGATGGGTGTAGAATTATCTCGGTTATTACCTTTCAGCTTGAAACCAACCTCTATGTCGCCCGCCGGCACCCTGACTTGTTGCCGCGGTACGACTTTAATAAGGCTCTCATCACGCGCCCCATATGCTTGCTCTGGGGTCAGCGTGAGTTTTAATTGAGCACCTTTGTAGCGACCCTCCATCGCCTCTTCAACGGCTTTAAAAATACCCTCTCTTCCAAAGATAAAGGTGTGGTTCTCAATATTATCTGTAGTATCAATAATCTGATCATCTTTATCGGTGGTGGTGTATTCAATGGTGACAACGCGGTCTTTTGTTACTTGCATGATTAAGCCCTGAAAGAAAAATATGCGGCATATTCTACGTCTGTTTTGTTTAGTATCCAACTAAGGGGCTTGGTTAATATTAAACTTCATAGGATTTGAGCCGTTGAGCTATGCATAAGGAAATAATTTAATGACGGCCAATTGAGGCATTTAATGCAGAGCAACATGGTTTTTGGAGAAAAAAGATTTTAATGAAAGATCGGCTTCACCGTCAGTTAGAGCAGGTGCGATTACACCTCTCTCGACCCGATGCGCTATTAATGTTGGTTATGATTGGCTTGTTGGCCGGTGTGCTGGCAGGCGGTGTTATTGTCATCTTTCGCTTTGCAGTCGAAGGGACGCTGGCAGGGGTATTGCCAGGAGGGCATGACGAGAATTTTGAGGGGCTGCCAGGTTGGCTGCGGTTGATGTTGCCTATTGTGGGAGGGTTGGCTATTGGTCTGCTGTTTCGATGGCAAGGCAATGGTCAGACGTTGATGGGGGTCGGTCGTGTGTTAGAACGACTGACCTATCATCAGGGCTATATCGGTTTTCGTGAGTTTTTACTGCAATTTGCAGGCGCTGCTATTGCACTAATTAGTGGTCAGTCGGTGGGGCGTGAAGGGCCGCATGTCTATCTTGGGGCGGCGGCAGGCAGTTTGCTCGGGCAGCACTTTTCGCTACCAAATAATAGTATTCGCACCTTGGTGGGTTGTGGTGTAGCGGCTGCAATTGCAGCCTCTTTTAACACCCCGTTGGCGGGTGTCATCTTTGCCCTGGAAGTGGTGATGATGGAGTACACACTGGCTAGTTTTTTGCCCGTTATGCTGGCAGCCGTGAGCGGCAATGCGGTCTCTATCCTCTTTTTGGGTTCAGCGCCCGCTTTTATCGTACCCACATTGGAGATGGGGTCACTGCAAGAGATGCCGGTGGTGATTGTGTTAGGTTTGATGACGGGCACAATTGCGGCCTGTTTTATTCATTTGAGCCAGCTCTTTTCTCACTACGGCAGGCGCTATCCCTTTTGGTGGCAGACCACGATGGCGGGCTTGGTGGTGGGTATCTGCGCACTGTTTGTGCCAGAGGTCATGGGGGTAGGGTATGACACGGTAACCCATGCACTTCTGGGTGAATATGCCTTGCCCACACTGCTGCTGATTCTTTTTTGTAAGGTAATTGCCACATCCGCTTGTGGTGGTCTTGGCATGCCTGCGGGCATGGTGGGACCCTCGTTATTTATGGGGGCAGTTATGGGTGGCATAGTGGGTAATTTGATGAACCTATGGTTGCCTGAAGCTAATTCCAGTGTCACCTTTTATGTGTTGCTGGGCATGGGTGCCATGATGGGGGCTAGCCTACAAGCACCCTTGGCTGGTTTAACAGCGATGCTGGAGCTAACACATAACCCTGCGGTGGTGATGCCAGGCATGTTGGCTATTGTGGTCGCTAACCTGACGGCCAGTGAACTATTTGGTAAAGAGTCTATTTTTATTAGCTTATTGAGATCATCAGGATTTGATTACCGAGCCAGCCCCGTGTTACAGGCGCTTCGGCGCATTGGTGTGGGGAGTGCAGCCAAAAAAGATTTTATTCAGCTGAATCATATTATCAGCCAAACAGCGGTGGAAGAGCTGCTGTTGATGGAGCCGGAATGGCTGCTGGTTAATCAGGATGGCCGCCCTGTGGCCTTGATGCATGCGGTTGATCTGGCACGCCATATTCAAGATTTAGAGATAGAAGAGGGTGGGACAGAAGAGATTAACCTCATGGAGATCCCAGCTTGGCGGGCACAAACGGCTGCTATCCCTCTTCAGGCGAGTCTACAGGAGGCGCTGGAGTTGTTAGATGAGCAGCTCATTGAATCGCTCTATGTAAAGTCAACCAGTTCTACGGGTGCGCAGCAAATATATGGCATCCTAACGCGAGAGCATATTGAGTCTGCCTATCATTACTGACCCCTAAAATGGGAGTGCGTCAACTTGCTCTGGATGATCAATAAAGGGGTTTCGTCGCCCTTGAATCTGCTCAATGATTTGGTTGCGGCGTAACTCTTCCCTGTCGGGTTGATCCTCTCTGTGCCACTGTTTCAATAGCTTGGCTTGTCGAGGGAAAAGCCTCAAATTATAGCTGGCATGCATATAAAACAGGGCGCGGGCGATGTTGCCACGTATGGCAGGTCGGGGTTCGACCCTGCGTTTTTTCGGATCAATCTCAAAGTCACAGTGACCAAATTTGCGGGACTCTCCCTTTACCATGCCGTAAGCGCGGCTGCCGCGTGCTTTATTGATTTTAGCCAGCGCGGGGTAAAGGTTGTGCATGTCAGCTTCTATTTTATTAAATAGAGGGCTGACTGTACGGCAATGGCGGCGGCTGCCACAGCCAAGTGCCTTGGTGACCCAACCCATAGGGAAGATATGTTCGATGTTGATCTGGCGGCCTTTGTTGATGCCAAATGGTTGATTACAATAGAGGGTGTTGCCACCTTTGCCATACAGTTGAGACCAAAATAGCGGCATATTTTTAAAATAAGCGGTGTTGGGCCGCTGAGCTACAGCAGTTGAAAATATACCTGTCATGATGAACAGGATGCAGCTGATTAATAAGTAGCGTGCCATGAGTAACCTATTTGAAGCGGGTCATATTCAATGGGGCAGGGTAAGCAGGAGTGGCGGCAATGCAGTTAATAATAACCTCGGGAGTGGATTAATTGACGGCACAATAATAGTCTATGTTGGGATGCTGCACTATTGCGGCATTAGCTGATTATCTCAAATGGGAGCAATAATGGTGAAAAATAAAAAAGAACACATTGAGATTGCAGAGTTGATGAGGCAGAGCGGGGTTGGATTTGGCACCAGCGGTGCACGAGGGCTGGTGACAGATATGACGGATCGGATCTGTTATGCCTATACCCTTGGTTTTTTGCAATATCTTGCTGCACAGGGTGATGTTGCACCCGGCGCACAGGTGGCTATTGCGGGGGATTATCGATCCAGTACGCCGCGCATCATGGGTGCAACGGCAATGGCGATAGAGGCACTGGGCTACACCCCTGTCAATTGTGGTTTTATCCCCACGCCTGCGCTAACGCTTTATGGGATTAACCATGCGATTTCCAGCCTGATGGTGACGGGCAGCCATATCCCTGATGACCGCAATGGCATCAAATTTAATCGCTCTGATGGTGAAATTCTGAAGTGTGATGAGGCTGCCATCCGTTCTCAACAGGTTGCGATTCCAGCAGATCTGTTTTCTCAGGATGGCATGTTGAAAATAGCCCCTGTTTTGCCACAAGAGACGGCTGAGGCTTACCAGGCCTATATCCGGCGATACCTGGATTTTTTTCCGCAAAATGCGCTGCAAGGCTATCGCATCGGTCTTTATGAGCACTCTTCAGTGGCTCGTCAGGTGATGGGGGAGGTGCTTGAGGGGTTGGGGGCAGAGGTGACTCGACTGAGTCGTTCCGAGTCGTTTATCCCTGTGGATACAGAGGCTGTGCGGCCTGAAGATATTGAGTTGGCGCATGAGTGGGCACAAACGTATCACTTTGATGCCATCGTTTCAGCCGATGGTGATGGTGATCGTCCGTTGATCAGTGATGAGCAGGGCAACTGGCTGCGGGGGGATGTAGCCGGTGTTTTATGTGCAAAGTATTTGGGGGCAAAGTGTGTTGTTACCCCCGTGAGCAGCAACAGTGCCGTAGAGAAATGTGGCTGGTTTGATCGGGTAGATCGCACGCGCATTGGTTCACCTTATGTTATCTCTGCCATGCAGTCTGCATTGAATGATGGCGTTGATCGTGTGGTGGGTTATGAAGCCAATGGTGGCTTTCTCTCTGCCACAACCCTTGAGCAGGGTGGCCGTTATCTGTCGGCACTTCCCACGCGTGATGCGCTGATTGTGCCAATAACCATTTTACTGCTGGCCAGGGAAGTAAAATCCTCAATTTCACAGCTGCTGATGCAGTTGCCGCAGCGTTTTACACACAGTGATCGGCTGAAGAATTTTCCAACTGAATTAAGTTGCAATCGGATTGCAGCACTGAGTAGTGGTGACTTCAGCCAGGATAAACAAGCAGTAGAGCGTCTCTTTGGAGAAGATTTTGGCACAGTGAAAAGCTTTGATGTAACGGACGGTCTGCGCATTACTTTTGATAGCGAGGAGGTGGTGCATCTGCGTCCATCCGGTAATGCCCCTGAATTGCGGTGTTACAATGAAGCCAGTAGCACTCAACGCGCGGCTGAAATGAATCAGATTAGTATGAAGATTCTGGCGGGATGGGGTGACAAATCGTGCTAAAGGTCTACAGTATTTTATCAAGGGCATAACGCCGAGTGTAATCTTAATCTAAGCACGGTGAATATTTGCAGGGCTTAGATGTCAACTAGAATTGGGGAACATATGACTATGCTGCCACATACCGATAATAGAAATTTTTATCGTATGGATGTTGAATGTCCGGCTCGATTTCGGATTGAAGGTTCAGATGAGACTGCGGGTGCAATTGTTAAAAACCTGAGTGGCGATGGGTTGTTATTGTGGTTGGATCATGAGGTCGATGCGGGTATGCGCTTGTCGATTGTTATCGTGCCGGGTAAAAGCATAACACCCCCGCTTTCCGTTGTAGTTGAAGTGGTTCGCTGTTACTCGTTAGAGACAGAGGAGGAGGGTAATTTTGCCGCCGCTTGTATTATAAAAGACAAACTGGAAGCAGAGAAATTAGGTGAAGATTTTCCTTAAATAACAAGATTTTTGGTTTTACCCTGAAGATAAGCCTCAATATTAGCAACCAATCCATCGACGAGCCGTTGACGTGATTCACGACTGGCCCAGGCGATATGAGGGGTGACTATTAGGTTTGGGATACCCGATTCCAACAGGGGGCAGTCTTTCATTGGTGGTTCCTGAAACAGCACATCCACCCCCGCTCCACCGATCGCTCCCAAGCGCAATGCTGAAGCCAATGCGGCTTCATCTACAATGCCACCGCGAGCCGTATTAATCAGTAGCGCCTCCCTCTTCATCATCGCCAACTCCTGTTTGCCAATGAGGTTCTCTGTATTATCAGCCAATGGGCAATGCAGGCTCAAAACATCCACCTGTGGCAGCAGCGCTTTCAGAGGAATGCGACCTGGCTGTAAATCTGCCCCTGGGCGCTGGGCAATCAGGATCTTCATGCCAAATGCCTTGGCAACATCGGCGACCGCACGGCCTAATTCCCCGTAACCGATGATGCCTAAATTTTTTCCAGCCAGCTCATGAATAGGAAAATTGAGCAGGCAAAATTGGCTGCTCTGTTGCCAGACACCCTCTACGACAGCTTGGCTGTAACTTTTCAGCTGGGTGGTGAGTGCCAGCATCATGCTAAATACATGCTGTACCACGGATGGTGTGGCATAACCCGTTACATTGGTCACGGCGATCCCCAGGTTGTGGGCGGCTCTCAGGTCTACATTATTAGTGCCTGTTGCGGCGATACAGATCAATCGCAACTGCTTGGCCTGGCTGAGGCTGTTACGGTCTAAAATAACCTTATTAGAGATGACAACGGTCGCATTTTGGATGCGCTCAGCGGTTTCAACAGCCGCTGTGGCACTGTAAAAATCCCAATGGGGCAGTGCTTGTTTTAGGTTACATAGATTCAAGTCGGTTTGGTCGACTGTCTCAAGATCCAGAAATACCCCATTTAGTCTATTCATCAATATCTCAGCTTCTATCGTCTTTCATGAGCGTGGTATTATAACGGATCAAAATTGCCCATGACCTATATTAGGTATTCTTCAGACACTCGCCAACCCAAGCCTCTACTGACTGCTTATGACCACACAGCAACGCATTCGCGAAATCCCCTACAACTACACCTCATTCTCTGATCGTGAAATAGTCATTCGCTATCTGGGCGAGAAAATGTGGTGCCTCATTGAAGCGCTGCGAGGCTCTCGCCGCACCGGTCGTTCAGCCCGCATGCTGTATGAGGTGCTGGGTGATATGTGGGTCATTAACCGCAACCCCTATCTGCAAGAGGATCTGGAGGAGGATAAGCAGCGTCGAGAGGCGTTGGTTGGCGCTCTGACGCATCGGCTGGATCAGTTTGAGGCGCGCACCGATGGCAATACACAGGCCATTCAACTGTTGGAAGCGGCGCGTGCTGCTGTGGCCAAGTTTGCGGTCGAATTAGAGAGCAATCTGCAACTGCGCAGAAAGGTGAGCAAATCCCTGGCCAAGGTCACGCGCAAAGATAATATTGATTTTGGCGGACTGGCGCGTGTCTCCCATGCGACTGATGCAACTGATTGGCGTGTCGAGCACCCTTTTGTTGTGGTGCTGCCTGATACAGAGCGGGAGGTCGCCCCCATCGTGCGAGCCTGTATCGACACGGGTCTTAATCTCATCCCTCGTGGGGGTGGCACAGGCTACACCGGTAGTGCCGTGCCCTTGCACACCCAATGTGCGGTTATCAATACTGAAAAACTGGATCAACTAAGCGCGATTGAATACGTTGAGTTGCCTGGGGTAGCAGAAAAGGTGCCTACGGTTAACGTGGGAGCCGGTGTGGTGACTCGCCGCGTGTCTGATCTGGCGGAAACCCAGGGGCTGGCCTTTGCAGTAGACCCGACCTCACAAGACTCTTGCACCATTGGTGGCAATATTGCCATGAATGCGGGGGGGAAAAAGGCGGTGCTTTGGGGTACGACACTGGATAACCTCGCCTCCTGGAGCATGGTTATGCCGGATGCCACCTGGTTGAGTGTCGTGCGTCTCAATCACAATCTGGGCAAGATTCATGATCAGGAGCGGGTCAGCTTTCAAATCAACCGTTATCAAACAGATGGCAAGACCCCTATCGGTGAGCCAGAGTTTTTAGATATTCTGGGTACCTCTTTCCGCAAAGTGGGGCTGGGCAAGGATGTTACAGATAAATTCCTCAGTGGCCTGCCGGGGGTACAAAAAGAGGGCTGTGATGGCATCGTAACCTCCGCCCGTTTTATCCTGCATCGCATGCCCACTGAGATGCGTACTGTCTGCTTGGAGTTTTTTGGTGCAGATCTGGCCAAGGCTGTTCCTGCCATTGTCGAGATTATTGACCACCTGAAAAAACAGGATGATGTTGTGCTCTCTGGTCTGGAACACCTGGATGACCGCTACATCAAGGCGGTGAAGTATTCGAGCAAAGCCTCGCGTCGTGAGCAACCAAAGATGGTGCTGATTGCCGATATTGCCAGTGATGATATTGATGCCGTGGGTGCGGCAGCTTCTGAAATGGTGCGGCTTACCAACGCCCGTGATGGCGAAGGCTTTATCGCGGTCAGTGCCGAAGCGCGAAAACGCTTCTGGGCAGATCGCTCACGCACAGCCGCTATCTCAGCGCATACCAACGCCTTCAAAATTAACGAAGATGTTGTTATTCCATTGGATCGGCTAGCGGAATACAGTCGAGGCATTGAGCGGTTTAATATTGAGCTCTCTATGCGCAATAAACTCAAGATTGCAGATGCGGTGCTGGCATACCTGGCGCATGATTTGAAAGAGGCGCACCCTGAGGGTAATCAGGCAGAAACAGATGAAAACCTTGCTATTGTCGAGGCCAAGCGAGCAGCGGCACAACAGATTGTGCAGCAGGCTCAAACACGCTGGAAAAACATCCTTGAACAACTGGGGGAGAGTGCACAGAGCCACATGGGGCTATTGGCGGAGGCCGAACAGCACTGCATTCAACAGGGCGATACCCTGCTGGATATGTTGCTGCGACGGGATCTGATTATCTCCTATCGCAAAGAGGTGATGGATGAACTGCATGAGGTATTCCCCGGTCGTGACATGTCCCGCGTGCGGGATCGGCTGGATGCCATCCACGCAGAAACGCGCAATGCACGGCTGTTTGTTGCACTGCATATGCATGCGGGAGATGGCAACGTGCATACCAATATCCCCGTCCATTCCCAAAATTACGAGATGATGCATGAGGCAGAGCGTGTTGTTGACCGCGTGATGGATCTGGCCTGCTCACTGGGTGGGGTTATTTCGGGTGAGCACGGTATTGGCATCACCAAAGTGCAGTATCTAGCCCCTGAAAAGCTACAGACATTTGCGGAGTACAAAAAACGCGTTGACCCTGAAGACTATTTTAATCGGGGCAAGCTGCAAGCGGGATCAGGCCTGCAACTCGCCTACACGCCTTCCCTCAGTTTGGTACAGGAAGAGGCTATTATTCTGGAAGAGAGCGAACTGGGTGCGTTGAATGATGATATTCGGCACTGCCTGCGGTGTGGCAAATGTAAACCCGTCTGCCAGACCCATGTGCCACGAGCCAATCTACTCTACTCCCCGCGTAACAAAATCTTGGGTACAGGGCTGATTACAGAGGCCTTCCTCTACGAAGAGCAGACACGACGCGGCCTCTCACTGCGCCACTTCGATGAGATGAATGATATTGCAGACCACTGCACCACCTGCCACAAATGTGAAACCAAATGCCCGGTAAATATTGATTTCGGCGATGTTACCGTCCGTATGCGTAAAATACTGGCCGATTCTGGGCACAAACGCACAAGTTTGGGTGGTAAAGCCGCACTTGCCTTCCTCAATGCCACTCATCCAACGGCCATTCGTTACATGCGCAAAGGGTTGGCTGAGTGGGGTTTTAAAAGTGTGAATATGGCACATGCCGTTGCTAAAACAGTCGGTTTGCTTGGGGCTGAAGATCAGATCCCTGCGGCGACCACCGGCAAACCTAAAAGCCATATTGTGAATCTGGTGCGGCGGCCACTGCGGGTAGATGTGCCAAAATTTATCGCCCGTGCCTTGCTGGGGCTGGAGGCCAAAGGTGAAGTACCCATCCTGCGTGATCCCAAAAAGGTCAACGATGATTCTGATGCGGTGTTCTATTTCCCTGGCTGCGGCTCTGAGCGCCTGTTCAGTGATATCTCCATGGCGACACTGGCCATGCTGTACGAGATAGGCGCTGAAACCGTACTGCCTCCGGGCTATCTCTGCTGTGGCTATCCGCAGATTTCAGCAGGCCAGCATGAGGTGGGACATAAGATCTCCACTGAAAATCGTGTGCTATTTCATCGCATTGCCAACACCCTCAACTACATGGATATCAAAACTGTGGTGCTCTCCTGTGGCACCTGCATGGATCAGTTGATGACCTATGAATTTGAGAAGATCTTCCCTGGCTGCCGTCTGTTGGATATCCATGAATACCTGCTCGAAAAGGGTGTCACTCTTGGCGAGAATAGCGGCCAGCGTTTTCTCTTTCATGACCCCTGTCACAGCCCCATGAAACAGAAGAATCCGCTGGAGGTGGCAACCCAACTGATGGGGGCCGAGGTCGTACTCAGTGATCGTTGCTGCGGTGAGGCTGGAACCCTTGGCACCACGCGCCCCGACATCTCGCGTCAGATACGCTCTCGTAAATCCGAAGAGCTGAAAAAAGGAATGAAACAGCTTGGCGGTGGTGATATGAAGCTGCTCACCTCTTGCCCTGCCTGCCAGCAAGGGCTCTCTCGCTACGCTGATGAAACGGGAATGGAAGCGGGTTTCTTGGTTGTAGAACTGGCCAAGGCCTACTTAGGTGATGAGTGGCAAAAGGTATTTATTGATAAAGCCCGCAGAGGCGGGATTGAGAAGGTGTTGCTGTAGGGTGCTGGACTGCACGCTATCCTAAACCAACTCAATGGCTGTTTCTAGCCATTGAGTTGTAAATGGGGGCAGGGTTGATTAGCGGCGTTTGCCGCCTCGTCCTTTTTTTGGGCGATCGGGCCCAACACGGAGTAGGCTGCCGTTGAATTCGCTGCCATCGAGTGCGGTCATCGCAGCGCGGGCTTCGTGCCCTTCCATTTCAATGGTGGCGAAACCTTTGCAATCACCGGAGAAGAGATCTTTTACCAGTTTGAGGGAGCGAACTGCGCCATAGGTTGTGAAGAGTTCGGTGATGCTCTCTTCTGTAGTTGATCTAGGGAGACCACGGACTGAAAGGGTAATCAATGATTTTAACCTTGTGTAATGGGTTGATGAGTATGCCCACTTCACTGAGTGAGCCGGTGCTTTGGATCTCGTCTGGCGCTACGGATGCTCGATTCGAATGTGTTGAAATAGCGAATGCGAGGCATTATTGGGTAGAGCTAAGATCGTGCAGACAATCCAAGATATATCACGCTTGGCTGAAAAGCAAACCAATATAGCCGAGAGTTTGATACCATCCGTCGGTCGATATTCAAGGTTTATTTTGGGTGATGGTTTTGGTAGTGCCAGATTAGCTGCCGGCAATGGTCATATTTTCAATTAACCAAGAGCCGGTGCGGATGTTTCCACGATACTCTTCATCACGGCCGACGGCCACCAGCTGTTGAAACATCTGTTTTAGATTGCCTGCAATGGTGATCTCTTCAACGGGGTATTGGATCTCTCCCCGCTCCACCCAAAATCCACTGGCGCCACGTGAGTAGTCGCCTGTCACTATGTTGACTCCATGCCCCATCATCTCGGTGACTAGCAGTCCAGTATCCATTTTCTTCAGCAGTCCATTCAGATCAAGTGTGCCGGGATCAATAGCTAGATTGTGTATGCCTCCGGCATTCCCTGTGGTTTGCATCCCCAGTTTACGAGCGGAGTAGCTGCCTAAAATATAGCTTTTGAGGATGCCATCGCTGATAAAGTCTTTGGCTTTTGTT
>JAJRWL010000088.1 GCA_024276875.1 Gammaproteobacteria bacterium | reverse complement strand
TGCATGCCGGCATCAAAGTTACCTTTAATCTGGATCACAACGGCACCGTGCATCATTGCCTGCGCTAATTTTCCCAGCGCAATCTTGCCATCGGGAATCAGGACAAAAGCCGTAATACCTGCACGCGCCGCATAGGCTGCAGCCGCAGCTGAGGTGTTGCCCGTAGAGGCGCAGATGATGGCTTTGCTACCCTCTTCTACCGCCTTGGTTACCGCCATGGTCATGCCACGATCCTTAAAAGAACCGGTAGGATTTAACCCTTCATATTTAACATAGATGTCAACATCTTTACCGATCAGCCCTGGGATATTATTGAGTCTGATAAGGGGGGTATTTCCCTCACCCAAGCTGATAAGGCGGGTATCATCATGCACCGGAAGACGGTCACGGTATTTGTTGATCAAGCCGGTATAACGAGTTCTAAATGGCATGGTAAGTTCTCAAATTTTATTAATAATTTAGATAGCTAATGTTCTGGCTCAACCGTCAAGCTGCTCCATTCGAATGCGCGTAACCTCGCCATTAATGCTATCCAAGGCTTCAATCTTTTGGATCGCTGCATTCATCTGCTTTTCCTGCACGCTGTGGGTCAGCATGATAAGTGAAGCTGAGGTCTCTCCAGCGGCTGGTTCTCGTTGCTGCATCGCTTCAATACTGATGCCTGCATCACCCAATATGCCTGTAACCTGAGCCAAAACGCCTGGTTGATCGGCTGCATTCATTCGCAGGTAGTAGGCGGTGACAACATCTTCCATTCCCAATACCGGCAAATCAGAGAGCTCGTCAGGCTGAAATGCAAGATGTGGCACACGATTTTCAGGGTCGGTAGTCAATGCACGCGTCACATCGACAATGTCAGCAACAACAGCCGAGGCCGTTGGCTCTGCACCCGCACCGGCTCCGTAATAGAGTGTCGGCCCTACTGCGTCACCTTGAACCAATACGGCGTTCATTACCCCATCGACATTGGCAATCAGGCGGCGTTCAGAAATCAGCGTGGGATGCACTCGTAATTCAATACCCTTTGATGTTTTGCGGGCAATACCCAGATGCTTAATACGATAACCTAATTCACCCGCATAAATGACATCTTGCTGTTCAATCTTTGAGATACCTTCAGTATAAGTTTTCTCAAACTGTAGGGGGATACCAAAAGCAAGGGAGGCAAGAATAGTCAACTTATGCGCCGCATCAATACCCTCTACATCAAAGGTAGGATCGGCTTCAGCGTAGCCCAGTGCCTGTGCCTCAGCTAAAACATCCTCAAACCCCCTGCCCTTATCCCGCATCTCAGAGAGAATAAAGTTACCTGTGCCGTTGATGATACCTGCAAGCCACTCAATCTGATTAGCGGCCAACCCTTCACGAACCGCCTTGATAATAGGGATGCCACCGGCCACACCTGCCTCAAAGGCAACGGTAACGCCCTTCCTTTGCGCAGCGGCAAAGATCTCGTTGCCATGCAGGGCAATAAGGGCTTTATTGGCGGTAACAACATGCTTGCCGTTTTCAATGGCTTTAAGCACCAATTCTCGTGCTGGAGAGTAGCCACCAATCAGCTCAACAATAATATCCAGTTCAGGGTTATCAACCAGGGCAAAGGCATCATTGAGTACCTCAATATTTTCTATCCCTGGGATAGCCTTTAGATCATAGTCACGCGCTGCTGCCTGGGTGATTTGAATCTCTCGCCCAGCCCTTCTGGCAATTTCACTGGCATTTTTAAGCAGCACACGAAAGGTACCGCCACCGACCGTGCCCAGCCCCATTAATCCAACCTTGACTGGCTTCACTATTTTTCTCCCCACTTTTTTTGTTTAATCACAACAGAAATTAACACTCATTACTCAATATTTAACAAACCATCTTGGCGAAACATATCTCGAATGCCACGCACAGCCTGTCGAGTTCGGTGCTCATTCTCAATCAACCCAAAGCGCACATGATCATCGCCGTACTCACCAAAACCGATGCCAGGCGAGACAGCAACCTTGGCATCTTTCAATAGTTTTTTAGAAAACTCCAGTGACCCCATCTTTTTATATGGCTCAGGAATAGGCGCCCAAACAAACATGGTGGCTTTGGGTTTTTCTACTGGCCAACCTATCGCAGATAAGCTATCACAAAGCACATTACGCCGCAGTTCATACGTGCCGCAAATATCTTTGACACACTCTTGCGGCCCTTCCAGAGCGGCAATGGCAGCGACTTGAATCGGGGTAAACATACCATAATCAAGATAGGATTTAATCCGTGCAAGTGCTGCGACTAATGTCTTGTTACCGCACATAAAACCAACACGCCACCCCGGCATGTTATAGCTTTTAGAGAGTGAAAAGGACTCAACCGCTATCTCTTCTGCCCCTGGTACTTGAAGAATCGAGGGGGCTTTATAACCGTCAAAAACAATATCTGCATAGGCCAGATCATGAATCACCCAGATATTATGCTCACGAGCAATCTTGACTATCTTCTCGAAAAAATCCAGCTCTACACACTGGGTTGTCGGATTGCCAGGGAAATTCAGCACCAGCATTCTTGGGCGTGGCCAGGAGTCGATAATCGCCTCTTCCAACTTGGCAAAAAAATCTACCTCCGGTGTCATAGGCACGTGACGAATATCTGCGCCTGCAATTACAAAACCATAAGGATGGATGGGGTAGGCTGGATTGGGCACTAATACAGAATCACCCGGCCCCATTGTTGCTAAAGCTAAATGAGCCAACCCCTCTTTAGAGCCAATAGTGACAATGGCTTGGGTTTCAGGATCAAGCTGCACATCATAACGATTTTCGTACCAGTTACAGATAGCACGGCGCAGACGAGGGATACCCCGTGACATAGAGTAACGATGGGTATCTTTTCTATTCGAAGCCTCAGTCAATTTATCAACAATATGTTGCGGTGTTGGTTGGTCTGGGTTGCCCATGCCAAAATCAATAATATCTTCACCACGAGCACGAGCGGCTGCCTTCAAATCATTAACGATATTGAAGACATAAGGCGGCAAGCGCTTGATTCTGCGAAACTCTTCCATATCTTGGGCTGACACGGGAACCTCATAAAGCTAATAAGCGGCAATGGAAAAACGCGAAGATTACCGCATAAGCAGGCAAAATGCCAATGAAATTAGACGGATAGAGCCTTAAATGCCAACACAACTCAAGCAATATTTGCTTGTCATAAATCACTGTTAGCTGCTATGTTTCTAGGATGAAAATATCCTTAGCTGCATCCAACCAAAAATTTGCGATTCGCGCCTATGAAAAGGGAAAGCTGATCATTAATCAGCAGGTCTATCATAAAAGTCTAATTATTATGCCAGAACAATTGACTCCTGATTGGCGACCACAAACTATTGAAGATTTAATTGCAACAGATTTTGATGAATTGATAACATTCAAGCCAAGCATGATCATTCTTGGCACAGGAGAGAAGCAGGCCTTCCCCTCTCCCACCCTCTATGCAGCAGCTATAAATGCAGGCATTGGAGTAGAGATTATGAACACCCCCGCTGCCTGTAGAACCTACAACATTCTAATGTCAGAGGGACGCTCAATAGCCGCAGCACTTATGATGCTTTAGCCAGGTCTGGATTTGGATACGCCTCCGCAATTTTTGCAGATAACTTCCCCTGGGTTGCCTGATGCATTGCATCAATCTCCATCATGATAAGAACCAAAATCGTGACCATCACCGGCAATATACCCATGCCGCCAATCATCGCCTTAATGGCAATATCCATCAGCCCAAGATAGGTATATGCCACCCAACCTAAAATAACCACAACCAACAGAAAAACCATCACACCCAATAAAACCTGAGAACGTTTTACAGCAAGCTGCCAATGACACATAACAAACCATGACTCTTCTGAGCATGCATGCTTAGTCCGCCACAGTGTATAAGAAACAGTCATTAAAGAGACCACTGGAACCATTGCCAGGGGCTGCCAATATGAACCTGCCACTCCTAACCCAGCAACAAACCACAAAATATGATTACCAATAAGATTGGTCAAAAATACCTCATGAGGTATTTTTGCTTTTTTACGATCTTCTTCAGATACATTATATTCCATAAATATCACACCGTAAGTGAGGTGCATACAACCCATAATCACTGATATTGACACCGCATTATCTAAAAAAAGGGGCTGATAATACTCAGCCCCTCTCTTAACAATACTCATGCAGCAACTACTGACAGATCTATAGTTCTTCAGCATGCTCCGCCAGGTAAGCAGCAACACCTTCAGTAGATGCCGTCATACCCGCATTACCTTT
>JAJRWL010000087.1 GCA_024276875.1 Gammaproteobacteria bacterium | reverse complement strand
TGTCCACTTCATCACCTCAATTTTCCAATTACGGATAGTATATGGTGATGCAACTGCTTTCTGAATGGGCACCTTATTGGTATAATGTTACAAATAAGTTGCTTGTGGGTTTATACAACCGTAAACACTACCATTCAAAAAAGCAGGTATTACCGCCACGCTCATACAGCCTTATTTTTTTCCACTGTTTAAAACCATTAGGATCAAATGGCTCACCATCCGCTTTGTGCAATTCATATTCTCGGCGGAATTGTACGGCGGTTCGAAATGCATGGAATTCTTGGTCTGCGCTTACTTCCCCTACACGGCCAACATGAAAGGTTTTTGATGCCGGTTTTCCCTCCCTGCGCCAATGGACACTATAAACAACGTAGTAAGCTCCATTTCTTTTATCCAGTTGCACCGATCTTGATACACCCCTGATTCCCGTCGTTTTTTTATTAGAAAATATTTTTCGTTCTGGAAGGTATTTATTAGCATCGCCAAGCGCACTCAGCATTTGATCTCGCCAATTTCTTGCCCCGATCAACGCCTTCTGTTTGCCGCCCCACTGTCTGTGAGCAAAATATCGGCTGTGCTCTTTTTTATTTCTAACAATTCTAACTTGAAACCCTTTTGGGTCAGGTGAGGTTATATGCCTGTTTTCTATCATTTTCGCTTAACTATTTACTGCCACTACTTTCATTTTCTCCATTTAATTACGGTAGCGATTTCGACTGTAAAGATATCCGTTTTCTCTCAATTAACTGGCTGATTATAGCTGATCATCATAATGCGCAACAAATAACGATCCACTACCTGCCCGCTAGGATACTTCTCGATCACGTACACCCAGCAGGTAAAGAATCCCATCCAATCCCAGGGTAGAGATCGCATGCTGTGCATTCTCTCGCACAATTGGTTTTGCATGAAAGGCAACACCTAATCCAGCCAAACCCAGCATAGGTAAGTCATTAGCGCCATCACCTACAGCAATTGTCTGCTCTAAACCTATGCCCATTTTGGCTGCCATTTTCTGCAGTAGTTCGGCTTTCTTTGCGCCATCTACAATATCGCCTTTAACAACGCCTGTGAGTTTGCCATCCTCAATATCCAATATATTGGCTCCGACAAAATCAATGCCCAGTTTTGTTTGCAGGTGGTGGGCAAAGTAGGTGAAACCACCGGAAAGAACACCCACTTGATAACCCAATCGCTTCAGGTTAGAGATAAGGCGGTCAGCGCCTTCAGTGATGGGCAGTGATGCAGCAATCTCTTCCAGCACGGACTCTTCCAGCCCCTTTAACAGACCCAGCCTGCGGTGGAAACTCTCTTTAAAATCAATCTCTCCACGCATAGCAGACTCGGTGATAGCCGATACCTGCTCACCAATGCCCGCGGCTCGTGCCAACTCATCAATCACCTCAACCTGGATCAAGGTTGAGTCCATATCAAAGACAATCAGGCGACGATTACGGCGGTAAAGATTATCCTCTTGAAAGGCGATATCTACCGCTTCATCACGCGTAATCTCTAATAGATCTTCTCTTAGTTTTATAATATTTTCAGGCACACCGCGCAGAGAAAACTCAACACAAGCCCGCTGGTGAGGCACTTCACTTTGCAGTGAAAAGCGACCTGATAGACGTTTCATTTCATCAATATTCAGCTGATGGGCAGCCACCACCTGTGCCACTTTGGAGATGTTACTGGCGGTTAATTTACGCCCCAACATTGTGACGATATAGCGTGGTTTACCCTGCAATCCTACCCAATGCTCATAGTCACCTGCTGTGATGGGGGAAAAGTTAATGGTTAGCCCAAGCCGATGCCCTTCAAACAGCAGATCCTTCATGACCGTTGCCGATGCTTCCTGAGATGAGATCTCCAACAGCATCCCCAGTGAGACATGCTCATGGATAACGGCCTGGCCAATGTCCAGAATATTAATATTATGATGCGCCAAGACATCAGCAAGTGCTGCTGTAAGCCCAGGATGATCGGGACCTGTCACATTTAGCAGGATAATTTCACGCATGGATAAACCTATTTATCGGTAGGGTCTACAAAAATTATTGGGCTTTGGGTGACGGCTCTAATCACCACGGTATAGCTTTGCTTGGATATCTGGGGGTATTTGCAGGTAAAATCCCTGTTCACGCAGACTGGCCATCACCTTTGTGACATCTTCCCGCGCCAGTTCTCGTCCTGGATGAAGCTCAAGCTCCATTACCCGTACAGGTTGACCAAAACGATCCAATAATGGCTGAGGGACCTCTTCAAAATGATCTTCCTGCGCCAGGTAGAGATACATCTCATCTTTACGGCTGCTTCGGTAGATCCAGCAAGGAATAGCAGCATCTTTGGATTGGGTCATAACGACGATTCAACATTAAAACTAAAGGGCGGGTATTGTAGCGGAAACCACTGATAAAGCTATGGCATCGGCGGCAGCTGCTCTACACTTTAAGGTATGAGGATCACAAAACATCACTTTTACCTATCTGTACTTACACTGGCTGCCATGCTGCTCTCGGCTTGTGCCAGCAATATACCCAATGCAATCCGTATTGCTCCAACCCATGCAATCTCAATCAAAGCCGCACAATTTTCTCCCGAAAGCACCATGGATGCTCAAGTACGCTGGGGCGGAAATATTATTTCCATCAATAATAAACCCAATGAGACATGGATTGAGGTGCTAGCTCGCCCATTAGACTACGAAGGTGAACCCAATTCAGAAGCCGCTAGCCAGGGGCGCTTTTTAGCGCGGATCAACGGCTTTCTTGATCCAGCAATCTACGCACCTGAGCGAAAGATCACACTGCGAGGCCGACTGGAAAGCACTATTGTGCGCCTCATTGGCAAGCATCCTTACCGCTTTCCACTCATACGAACCCAAGCCCACTACCTGTGGCCCAAAAGCCCAGAGGTGGCGGATTCATGGCAGGATCCATGGTATCCCTACCCTTATCGGCATGATCCATTTTATGAACCATACCCCGCCTACTATTGGGATCCCTACTTCCCCCCCTCAAGAGGCCGCTACCGACACTAAAGCTTGATCAGCACCCCTGCGTGGCTGAAACAGCCTCCATCTTCCAAATTTCATTGTTATATTCAGTGATTGTACGATCTGAAGAGAATCGACCGCTTGCAGCCGTATTCATAATGCTGCTGGTGACCCAGCGATCCTGATCCCGATAGCATGCTGCCGCGTGCTCCTGAGCTTCAACATAGCTGGCAAAATCAGCTGCCACCATCCAGGGGTCATGCGGACTACGAAGTGAGTGTGAGATGGCGTTAAATAAGCCCGCCTCAAATTGATTGAAATGACCGCTCTCCAACAGGTGCATTACGCGCGAAAAATCCCCATCCTGCTCAATAATCTGGTTTGGATTATAGTGCGGGCGCGCTGCATGCACCTGCTCTTCAGTCAGACCAAACAGGAAGAAATGATCATCACCCACCTCTTCACGAATCTCAATATTAGCACCATCCAATGTGCCAATAGTCAGCGCACCATTCATCATAAATTTCATGTTGCCCGTACCGGATGCCTCTTTACCTGCCGTTGAGATCTGTTCGGAAAGATCAGTGCCTGGACAGATCACCTCCATGGCTGAGACTCGATAGTTTGGGAAAAAAGCAACCCTGAGCAATCCCTCTGTAGCAGGATCTGCATTAATTCGCTTTGCAACATTGCAGATCAGCCGGATAATTAGCTTTGCCTGCGCATAACCCGGTGCTGCCTTACCACCGATGAGCACACAGCGATTAACCCAGCTATCAGTCTGCCCCGCCTTAATGCACGCATAGAGGTGAATAATGTGCAGTACATTCAGTAGCTGACGTTTATATTCATGGATGCGTTTTACCTGCACATCAAACAGGGCATCCGTGGTAAAGATAACCCCCGTCTCACGCTCAACCAGTGCCGCCAATCGCGCCTTGTTCTCTTGCTTAACCGCATGCCACTGCGCCCTAAACGCTGGATTATCTGCATGCGGAGCCAGCTTATGCAGGTGTGTTAAATCCGCAATCCAGCCATTATGAATGGTGTCATCAATCAGTTTTTTTAACCCTGGATTACAGGCAGCAAGCCAGCGACGCTGCGTTACACCATTGGTTTTATTGTTGAATTTTTCTGGCCACAATTCATAAAAATCTTTAAACAGCCCCTCTTTCAACAGCCTGGAATGCAGCGCCGCCACACCATTAACTGAAAAGCTACCCACGATTGCCAGATAAGCCATGCGGATCTGCGGATCGGGGCCCTCTTCGATAATCGACATACGCCATTGTCGATCCATATCAGCAGGCCAACAGGTGGATACGTCCGTCAAAAAACGCACATTAATATCGTAGATAATTTCCAACAGACGTGGCAGCAGTTCACGATAGAGCCGCACGGGCCATTTTTCCAGTGCTTCTGGCAGCAGGGTGTGGTTGGTATAGGCCATGGTCTGGCTGGTGATCGCCCAGGCTTGATCCCACTCCATACCCTCTTCATCAATCAGCAGCCGCATCAACTCCGGCACGGCACAGCTGGGGTGCGTGTCATTGAGCTGAAAACAGTTTTTCTCAGCAAAGCGACTCAAGTCATTATTATTCAGCCGCTTCCATTCAGCGATGGCATCTTTAAGACTGGCAGAGGCCAGGAAATATTGCTGACGCAGACGGAGAATTTTGCCATTTTCACTGCTGTCATTGGGGTAGAGCACCATGGTGATGTGCTCGGCCTCATTCTTTGCCGCGACAGATTCAGGATAGCTGCCTGCATTAAACTCGCCCAGATCAAAGGCATCGGTAGCCGTTGCCTTCCATAGACGCAAGGTATTGACGATACCATTACGGTAACCTGGAATTGGAATATCATAGGGAATGGCTAAAACATCACGGGTATCAACCCAGCGTATACGCTCTCGCCCTTCGGCATCTGCGTAGGTTTCGGTACGGCCACCAAACTGCACTTGCCGCGTATATTCTAGGCGTTCCATCTCCCAGGGATTACCACTGCGCAGCCAATGATCTGGCTCTTCAAGCTGCCCATTCTCAGCAATATTCTGACGAAACATGCCATATTCGTAGCGCAACCCATAGCCCTTTACGGGCAGCTGTAAAGTAGCGCAACTATCAAGAAAACAGGCGGCAAGGCGACCCAGGCCTCCATTACCCAATCCTGCATCAGCCTCTTTTTCTGCTATTTCTTCTAGATTTAACCCCAAGCCATAGAGCGCTTCTCGCGTAGACTCTGTCACATCCAGGCTGAGCATGGTATTACCCAGCGCTCGTCCCATAAGAAATTCAAGTGAGAGGTAATAGGTTCGCTTGCAGTCAGACTCTTCGTATGCCGCCCGTGTATTTTTCCAGCGCTCCATCAATCGCGCACGCAGTGTCAGCGCTAAAGCCTTGTAGGTCGCCCCCACATCACCATCATATTTATCCCGTCCCAGGGTGTAATAGAAGTAGCGATTAAAGTCTTTTGCCAAGCTGTTACTGTCCATGCCCAGCGGCGAGAGCCGAGCAAGTTGGCTCTCGCCTTTTGATTTGCAATCACAGAATAGAGTAGGAGTGGTTTTATCGTGCATGCGTTTAACCCGCAGATTTTAGGTGTAAAATGCCCGCTACTTTACAGTAATACAATGGAGAATGCGGGGAAGAATATCCCCCACACTACTCGTCCCCGCAACTCTCAGCTAAGAAGAGAAGCTAACTAAATGAGTCTTCTGAAATAGAGAGGCTGCCGGGCGCACCAACATCGCCACTCTCATCCAATCGGATTTTAAGTGACAGGTTATTGCGGGAGTCTGCGTGGTTCAATGCCTCTTCTAGCTCAATTTTACCCTCTTTATAAAGCGTATAAAGCGCCTGATCAAAGGTCTGCATGCCGCGTTGACCGCCTTGCTCCATCGCCTCTTTGATTGGGTGAATATCACCCTTTTGGATCATCTCGGCAATCAACCCCGTCAACATCATAATCTCTACTGCCGGCACACGTTTGCTATTTAATCCCTTTACGAGACGCTGAGAGATCACCGCTTTAAGGTTAAGAGAGAGATCCATGAACAACTGTTGGTGTGCCGAATCAGGAAAGAAGTTAACGATACGATCCAATGCCTGGTTGGCATTGTTGGCATGCAGCGTGGAGATGCAGAGATGCCCCGTTTCAGCATACGCAATCGCATGCATCATGGTGGCACGATCACGAATCTCACCAATCAGAATAACATCGGGCGCTTCACGCATAGCGTTCTTTAGCGCAACCTCATAGGAGGCGGTATCCAATCCCACTTCACGCTGATCCACGATTGATTTTTTATGGTCATGCAAAAATTCAACGGGGTCTTCAATCGTAAGAATGTGCCCCGTTGCGTTGCGATTTCGGTGGTCGATCATAGAGGCCAAGGTGGTCGATTTGCCTGAGCCGGTGGAGCCTACAACCAAGATCAATCCTCGCGGCTCCATGATCAGTTTTTTAAGTGCGGGAGGCAGGTTAAGCTCTTCTGGGGTGGGAATATTACCCTTGATGTAACGTATAACCATCGCAGCATCACCCCGCTGCCGAAAAACATTGACCCGAAAACGACCAAGACCACTCATAGAGATGGCTAGATTAGCCTCCATCGTTGCCTCAAATTCCTTTATTTGATCATCCTTCATTATGGAGTAAGCTAATTTTTTGACCTGCCCTGGCTCCATTCGGGTATCACCAATCGGCATGGTGTGACCTTCCGCCTTTAGGTTGGGTGGCGCACCTGTACTAAAAAAAAGGTCTGAGGCATTCTTTTGCACCATCAACCTGAGATATGGAACGATATCCATTATTTTGAATCCCCTTTAAACTTAACTTGTACAACCTCTTCTAGCGGCAGAAGCTATTTTATATTTAAAGCAAATTCTTGTAACCCCTGCTCGGCATCCTCAACAGCCTCTCCTGCCTCAAGCCAGGCCTCCTCCGTTTTCGCAAGCCCCTGATCTACCTCTGCCTTTTCTGCTAATAGCGCTTTTAGCTTGTCTTTTCTCTCACGAGAGTAAATCTCTGGCTCTGCCAGCTGCTGCTCTAATCGTTGCTGCTGCTCACTCAGGTTATCCAGCTTTTTTTCCAGCACTTTTAATTTTTTTCGCAAGGGCTGTAAAAGGCGGCGATTTTCAGCCTCAAGTTGCTTACGCTCCTTGCGTGACAGTACGCTATTTTCTCCTATGCCAGGATCTGCTTTTGCTTCCACCGTATTTCGATTCTCAACCAACCATGCAGGGTAATCATCTAATGCACCATCAAATTCATCAATCCGCCCATCAGAGACCAGCAACAGCTGGTCTGTTGTGGTGCGCAACAGATGACGGTCATGCGAGACAATCACCATCGCACCTTCAAATCCCTGCAAGGCCAAACTCAGTGTATGACGCATCTCTAAATCAAGGTGGTTGGTCGGCTCATCCAACAGCAGTAGATTGGGACGCTGGAAGACCAGCAATGCCAGTACAAGGCGCGCTTTTTCACCGCCCGAAAGTGGCGCAACCGGTTCCAATGCCCTATCCCCAACAAACCCAAAGCCACCAATAAAGCTTCGAAGTGATTGCTCACTATCTTTTGGAGCCAGTCGTTGCAGGTGATCTAACGGACTATCATCGGGTTGAAGCTGTTCCAGTTGATGCTGTGCAAAATAGCCTATTTTTAGCTCCGCCGCAGGAAAACGCTTACCCGCAAGCGGTGATAGCTCGCCAGAAAGCAGCTTAATCAAAGTGGATTTACCTGCACCATTGGGCCCAAGCAGACCGATACGATCACCTGGCCGCAACCCTAAATTGATACCAGAAAGCAGCGCTGTTTGACCATAACCCACGCCAGCATCTTCTAATCGCAATAGAGGATTTGGTGTTTTTTCGGGTGGCTTAAAATCAAAATGAAACGGAGAATCTACATGCGCAGGGGCAATCTGCTCCATTCGTTCCAATGCCTTGATGCGGCTCTGCGCCTGTCGTGCTTTTGTAGCCTTAGCACGAAAGCGATCAATGTAGCTGTGTAAATGCGCAACTTCACGCTGCTGTTTCTCGTAGCTGGCCTGTTGATTGGCCAATCGCTGCGCACGAATGAGTTCAAAATCAGAGTAATTGCCGGTATAAAGCTGGACACCTTGCTGCTCAATATGGGCAATCTGCGTGATCACTGCATCAAGAAAATCCCGATCATGCGAAATCAACAGAAGCGTGCCTGGGTAGCGGCATAGCCATGTCTCCAGCCAGATCACCGCATCCAAATCCAAATGATTGGTTGGCTCATCCAGCAGCAATAGATCTGAGCGACACATCAAGGCTTGCGCCAGATTCAGGCGCATGCGCCATCCTCCAGAGAATTGCTGCACCGGTAGCGCTTCCTGATTCGGCTGAAAACCAAGGCCACACATTAAGCGAGCGGCACGGCTGCGCACATTGTAACCACCCATCAGCTCCAGTTGCGCATGCAGTTCTGCCACTTTATGACCATTATCAGATTGCTCTGCACTGAGCAATTGAGTTTGAATGGCACGCAACTCTGCATCCCCGTCCATTACATACTCAATCGCAGGCTGATCCACTGCCGGACTCTCTTGTGCCACATGGGCTATCACCCACTTCTGGGGCAGTTGAAAATCACCCGTATCAGCATGCAGCTCATTGCGCACCAGAGAAAACAGACTTGATTTGCCCGTACCATTTGCTCCTGTAATACCTACTTTTTGTTTTGGATGAACAGTAAAGGAGGCATCTTCAAATAGAAGCTTGGTTCCACGGCGCAGGGAAAGATGAGAGAATTTCAACATAGAGCAAAGTTTAATGTGTCTAGTAGCAAGAAGCTATGCCACAGTCACCCTCACCTGCAAAACTTAAAAGCACACACAAACAACAAAAGTGGCAACGAACTCTATTTTAATGCTTTTTGCCGCTTCACCGGCAAATGCTTCTAACGCCTTTTTGTTCATGTTACCTACTCCCAGTCTGAGGTTAATGATAGGCAGTTACACAATCTTATTTACAGTCTCTAACAAGCTTTTTTACGACTATTTCATGGGTTTTATATTCTTACGTTAGTTGCCTCTATTCACTCACTTAAATCACAAAATACAATAGATGGTTAAATTTAATTAATCTACGTCATCACAATTCATCGCCTGTTGTTTTTCATATTTAAAAGAGGATTTAGTACACCCTGCTGGGCGACTTGGAAGGGAACCCAGTGCTTTTTTTGAGCACTCAACTTTAGAGTTCGGCAATAAAGAACCTGCATAGTATCGGCAGCTAAAGGATTTACCTGCTTCCATATGTTGCTGCACTTTGACCTCACCATTTTCAAAATAGAGCACCAGTATTCGCTCTAATTTATGCATTCGCTGAATATCAAGCCAGAGTGTTTGGCAGCCTGTATAATTTTCTGCCATATATTTTCTTCTTGGAAAGATCTTCATTAACCGGCCATTTAATACACTATCGCCCGATGCTTTTGGTGGCTGTATAATATGACAGTGACTGGCATTTTTAGGTATCAGGTCATTGGCTGTTAATACTGAAGAAAAAGGGATTAAAATAGAGCCAATGGATAATAATTTAATGACATATAATCTGTTCATCAATATCACTTTTTACCATTCTTAAAATACTCTCGCGTGCCATGAGCAGCAACCGCATCACCAATTCTACGCAATGCCATTGTATAAGCTGCACTACGCAGGCTTCGCTCTTCGTGCATGCTGGTATGCCATACCTCATTGAATGCCTTGACAATCATCTCCTCTAAACGCGCCCTAATCTCGTCCAATGACCAGGCATAACCCGACCGGTTCTGCACCCATTCAAAATAGCTGACAATGACACCACCTGAATTTGCCAATACGTCAGGTAAAATAATTTTATTGCGCTCCAATAATATATTTTCTGCTTCAGACAGAATGGGGCCGTTGGCCACTTCAACAATATGTGTCGCTTTAATATTAGCGGCATTTTTTGTAGTAATAACCCCTTCAAGCGCCGCTGGAATAAGCAGATCAACATCCAGTTCCAATAGCTCATCATTGCTGATGTTTTTATGCTCTACCAGTTCACAAATGGCATGTTCACAATAGACCCCTTGAACTTGGCTTGCCTGCATTTTATGCGTCCAAATACTCTCTATATCAAAGCCTTCTTCAGAGTAGATAGCCCCTTTTGAATCACTGATTGCCACAATACGGTAGCCATCTTTTTGCAATAGACGAGCCACATGATAGCCCGCATTGCCAAAGCCCTGGATGGCCACCCGAATCTCAGCAGGCACCCAGCCGAGCCGAGTCGCCATTTCACGAATACAGAGATAAGCGCCGCGCCCCGTGGCTTCATCACGCCCCAAACTACCACCCAGGCTAATGGGCTTTCCGGTGATAACCGCCGGTGAACGTCGCCGTTTAATGGTCTCATATTCGTCCATCATCCAACCCATAATGCGGGCATTGGTGTAGACATCAGGGGCGGGAATATCAATATCAGGCCCAATAAAATCAGCCATGGCACGCACATAGGCACGGGACAGCCGTTCTAACTCCATCGGTGACAGTGCTTTTGGATTGACTTCAACCCCGCCTTTAGCGCCCCCATAGGGTAGCCCAGCAATAGCGCATTTAATCGTCATCCACAGCGCTAGGGCCTGCACTTCAGAGCGACTAACCTGAGGATGAAAGCGTATGCCGCCTTTTGTCGGCCCCAACACATCATTGTAATGGCAGCGGTATCCGGTAAAATATTTTGTCGATCCATCATCCATTCGCACCGGCAGTGAAACCGTCACCACCACCTCGGCACGCATTAAAGAGTCCAGCACCTCAGGGGAAACATCTGCATCCTGCCCCATCTGTCGTAACCGATTTAAGGCATCTTGGTAGATGTCATTTGTATTGCTCATACTTCTCCCCTCTGTTTACCCTGGATGAATGATGCCCACATAAATCAATAGCACAACTACCCTCAAAATATAAAACTTGAGATAATGCCTATACCGTATCAATTTCACCCATGCAAAAATAGCCCCATCTAATCGGCATACCATTATCAATCAATAAAACAAGCAATAAACAATGGATAAATTACTCAAGCTCAAAGGGTTCATGCCCTTCATTCTCATCATTTTTCTCAATGCCTTTGTTGATCTTGGACATAAGATTTTAATCCAAAATACAGTTTTTAAGATCTTCGATGGTCAGACTCAAATTATTTTGACCGCCATTGTAAACGGCCTGATTCTGCTGCCCTTTATCCTGCTCCTCACTCCCGCTGGTTTCTTTTCAGACCGCTACCGCAAACCGCTCATCATGAAGGTTTCTGCGGCGCTGGCTGTGATACTCACTTTTGCGATAACCCTTGCCTATTACAACGGTTGGTTTCAAGTCGCCTTTGCCATGACCTTCCTATTAGCAGTGCAGAGCGCCTTCTATTCTCCTGCAAAATATGGCTACATCAAAGAGCTGGTAGGCAAAGAGCAACTCACCGTTGCTAATGCCGCAGTGCAAGCATTGACTGTTGTCGCCATCCTGTCTGGTATCTTTCTATTTTCAATACTGTTTGAATATTATTTAGCTGGGCAAGATTACAGCAATGAAGCTGAGCTCATCCAAGCCATCGCCCCTATTGGATGGGTACTTATTGGCTGCGCCCTACTCGAATTTGGAACAACCCTGCGACTGCCATCCAGCGGATTAAGTCAACCTACCCTGCGCTTTAATTTTCAGCAATACACAACAGGCCATTATCTTAAAAACAATATTAAACAGTTGATGGCAAACCGAACGATCTGGCTCTCTATCATCGGGCTTTCGCTGTTCTGGGGCATCGCCCAAGTTGTACTTGCGGCCTTCCCTGCCTTTGCTAAAGAGACATTGGGTGAGACCAACACCATTATCATTCAAGGCATTTTGGCCTGCAATGGACTCGGCATTATTCTTGGATCTGCACTGGCAGGAAAAGCCTCACGCGGGCACATTGAAACCGGACTCATCCCTCTTGGCGCACTGGGCATAGTAACAGCGCTACTGCTCATTCCACAGATGACATCAGTCACCTCACTGGGGCTGCTTTTTATTGGGCTGGGTATGGCGGGCGGCCTCTTTATTGTGCCACTCAATACCCTGATTCAATTCCATGCAAAAGAGCATCAACTGGGGGCAATTCTGGCAGGCAACAACTGGATACAAAATGTTGTTATGATGGCTTTTTTAAGCCTAACCGCGCTCTTTGCCATCTATGGTCTCAGTAGCATAGGGCTATTTTATCTGCTCACCCTTGTTGGGCTAATTGGTGCCAGCTATACCGTTTATCAACTGCCACAATCACTGATACGATTTCTAATAAATCGTCTCATATCCAGCCGTTATAAGATTCAGATTTTAGGCTTCAACAACCTCCCAGGCCAAGGGGCCGTACTCATGCTGGGCAATCACATCAGCTGGCTTGATTGGGCGATTATTCAGATTGCCTGCCCGCGCCCTGTTCGCTTTGTCATGCACCGTGAAATCTACCAGCGCTGGTATCTCAAATGGTTTCTAGATGCCTTTGGCGTTGTGCCTATCACAGCAGGAAGCAGCAAAGCTGCACTGGAACAGATTAATGCACTACTCAAAGCAGGCGAAGTCGTCTGCCTCTTTCCCGAAGGTGCCATCAGTCGCAATGGTCAACTAAGTACATTTAAACCAGGATATGAACGCACAGTAGAGGGGGTTGATGGCATTATTTTGCCCTTTTACCTCCGTGGTCTTTGGGGCAGTCGCTTTTCACGCTCCAGCGAAAAACTACAGGAGAACCGCAGCAGCCGCACACGCAGAGATGTCATTGTCGCCTTTGGCAAGCCGCTGGATATACATACACCCGCATATAAACTTAAACAGCATGTTTTTGATCTATCTATTGATGCCTGGGACGAATATACAAAAACACTTGAACCCATTCCTCTGGCTTGGATACGCACCGCAAAACAGGTCGGTCGAAATCTATCCATCACTGATGCAGGTTCTAATACACCACTCTCTGGATATAAAACACTCACCGCGATATTCGCCTTCTCACGTCTGATTCATAAACGCAGTTCAGAGCAGAATATTGGCCTACTACTGCCCACCAGCACTGCCGGCATCATCACCAACATGGCCTGCCTGTTAGTCGGTAAAACATTGGTTAATCTAAACTATACCGCTAATCTACAAACGCTACTTGCAGCTATTGATAAGGCAGAGATCAAAAACATCTACAGCTCCAGACGGTTTATAAAAAAGCTACAACAACGTGGAATAGATTTAGATGCACTACTGGCCAAGGTTGAAGTGCATTATCTGGAAGAGATGAAAAATAAGATCACCACCGTCAGTAAAATTTCTCTCATGATTTTATCCACCCTACTGCCCGCTAAACTACTCTATCGACTATTTGGACAGCCCTGCGATATTGAGCAACCCGCCGCTATCCTCTTCTCAAGTGGCAGCGAAGGAAAACCCAAAGGAGTCATGCTCAGTCACCGTAATATCATGGCCAACATCAAACAGGTATCCGATGTATTGGATACACGTGACGATGATATCGTTATGGCCACACTGCCACTATTTCATGCCTTTGGCCTAACCGTTACCGGATTAATGCCACTGATTGAAGGCATCCCCGCCATTCTGCATCCTGACCCAACGGATACATTACCCATTGCAAAGGCCATTGCCAAAAACAGAGCCACCCTATTTTTTGGTACATCCACCTTTTTCCGCCTGTTTAATCGTAACCGGCGCGTACATCCATTGATGCTGGAATCACTCCGACTTATTGTTGCCGGTGCAGAAAGGCTCAACCCTGAAGTCAGAGATGCCTTTAAACTTAAATTTAATAAAGAGATCTACGAAGGCTATGGCGCAACCGAAACCACCCCCGTTGCCAGCGTCAATGTACCAGACCAAATCGCCCCAGATGATTGGTCCATCCAACCTGGCAATAAACCTGGCACGGTGGGTATGCCACTACCTGGTGGAAGCTTTCGTATTGTTGACCCAGCGACACTGGAAACATATCCAGCAGAAGAGGATGGACTCATCCTGTTTGGCGGCACTCAAATCATGCTGGGATATCTTAATAATCCAGAAAAAACCACCGAAATCATTATCGAACTGGATGGCCGACGCTGGTATAAAACCGGCGACAAAGGGCATCTGGACAAAGATGGCTTTTTAGTCATTGTTGACCGCTACTCTCGCTTTGCAAAAATAGGCGGCGAGATGATCAGCTTGGGAGCCATTGAAACCACCATTAACAAACGACTGCCTGAAGAGGTGGAGATATTAGCCACCGCTATACCAGATGAAAAAAAAAGGTGAAAAAATTGTCGTATTAATTGCTGGCAGCACCGAAATAGAAGCGATAAAAACAGCCA
>JAJRWL010000086.1 GCA_024276875.1 Gammaproteobacteria bacterium | reverse complement strand
TAGAACAGGTTCTATAGGTACTATGGCTCTTTACAAATCAAACGAGTTAGCCTTTCCATCCGCCTACCTAATTCGCTGTAGGTTTATGAATATTACGATGGCAAGCTTTTTATTTAATTATCTACAGTCTCCTATGATTCAAGAACATTTTGGATTGAATACTAAAACAGGAACACGTCCAAATATAAATGCTGTTTCAATTGCTAACTCCCTGCTTCCACTCCCCCCACTCCCCGAACAAAAAGCCATTGTCGCTAAAGTCGAAAAACTGCTCACCCTCTGCGACCAACTGGAAAGCCAAATCACCGGCAATCAGAGCCACGCCGAACAACTGATGCAGGCGGTACTAAAAGAAGCCTTTAGCCAAGACATTACCCAAACCGAATCGATGGTGGTCAATACCCAAAAGGCGGGCACGGGTGCTTACTAACTTGTTTAAGTGCGGCATCTGTTCCCACACAGGAGCATGGGAACAAGACGGTTGTTTCTCGCTAGCTCCCACGTGGAAATGCATATAGATGACCAGGCAATACGCACAAACATTTTCCTTTGGCATCTACAGGACACCACGGCTTGCGGCTTTTCTTGGGGTAAAAAAAGTCTCTTGGCAGATCCCTGTTTTATCCGCGCTGTTGCGCATAAAAAATGACCGTTTTATTGTGGGCTGGGGGAAAAAGCAAAACACCACACAGGCTCGCCACAAGGCGCAACGGTTTAATCAAACCTATCTGACACTCGAAGATGGTTTTTTGCGCTCTGTCGGATTGGGCGTTAATAACAGCCCGCCACTCTCTATAGTGATTGATGACCTCGGCATCTATTACGATGCCTCCCAACCATCCAGGGTTGAAAACATCCTCAATAATGATCATCAAAACCTGCCTGACCTGCCCCCCTTTCAACAATTAAACAGCGCATTATCGACAACAGCCCAAGATCCATTGAGTGATAATCACCTGCTTCGCCGCGCCAAGGCATGCATGGATCAAATCATTCACCACAAGCTTTCAAAATATAACGACAGCCCAGAATGCAATCTAGGCGCTAAAAACAGGTATCGGGTCTTGGTGGTTGATCAAACAGCCGGCGATCTCTCTATTCAATACGGCCAGGCAACCGCAGAAAGCTTCCACATTATGCTGCAAGCCGCACGGGATGAGCACCCTGAAGCAGAGATCATCATCAAGATTCATCCTGATGTGATTGCCGGCAAAAAACAGGGGCATCTTGATCACATCTCTGGCACGGATCAGGTACGTCTTGTCTCGGACAACATAAACCCCATCCATCTTCTGCAACAGGTCGATCAGGTTTATGTCATCACCTCTCAACTGGGGTTTGAAGCCCTGATGCTGGGCAAGGCCGTCACCTGCTTTGGTCGCCCTTTTTATGCTGGATGGGGGCTGACCGATGACCGCCAAGCCATTCCAAGACGCAAGAAAAAACGCAGCATTGAGCAGCTGTTTGCTGCGGCCTACCTCCTGTACGCCCATTATATTGATCCCGAAACCGGCATCCGTTGCGAAATAGAGACCGTCATTACACATCTGGCACTTCAGCGTCATTGGTTCAACGAAAACAGAGGGGTGCTCTACTGCATTGGCTTTGGCATCTGGAAACGCGGCTATGTGCGTAACTATCTTCGCTCACCATGGAATCAAGTCAAGTTTGTCAAAACTGCTCAGCAGATCAGCCATGACCAGCCCACGAAAGAGGCACGAATCGTGGTGTGGGGAACGCGTGAAAACAGTGACATCAGCGCGCTGGCAACCCAGCTCAACATCCCCGTCTGGCGGATGGAAGATGGCTTTTTACGCTCCATTGGCCTCGGCTCCAGCTTAACGGCACCGGCATCGCTCGTATTGGATAAAACAGGCATCTACTTTGACCCATCAACGCCCAGCGATCTTGAAACGATACTTCAAAATACTGAATTTACAGACAGTGACAAGCAGCGCGCTGAATCACTCAAAACAGCCATTGTTTCTGCGGGACTTAGCAAATACAACATGGGGAAAAAAGGCGCGCTGAAACACAGAGCCAAGCCTGGACAAAAGATCATTCTGGTTCCTGGCCAAGTAGAAGATGATGCCTCAATACGTCTCGGATGCATTGATATTTGCACCAACAGTCAGCTGCTACATGCCGTCAAAGAGAATAACCCGAACGCCTACATTGTCTACAAACCACATCCCGATGTACTCCGTGGCGGTCGAAAAGGCACACTGGCAAACGAGAATAACTCGTTCTGCAATCTGATTGTCACCGACATCACCCTTGCCGCATGCCTTAACGCGGCAGATGAGGTACATACGATGACATCCTTAGTCGGATTTGAGGCGCTGCTGCGCGGCAAACAGGTGACAACCTACGGCCTGCCTTTTTATGCCGGATGGGGTTTAACAAATGACAGGCATCCAATACGCCGCCGAAGCAGATCACTCTCGCTGGCTGAGTTGATTGCTGGCAGTCTCATCTACTACCCACGCTATATCGGCGAGCAAAACAGAACATTTACATCGCCTGAAGTGATCATAGCGCAACTTCAAAAAGCACTGACCCAGTGTAATCATATTTCAGTTGACGCTTCCTGGATCAAGCATCAATCAAGAAAATTGGCTAATCTGGTAAAAAGCTTAATTCATGGATGGATGAATCGGTAATACTCAGCAGACAAATCAAGAATATAACACCGCCCTATTTAAGCCATTAATCGAGCGGGTTTTGGTGCTCCATCTAAAAAATGCAGATCCATCTCCATGCGGGAAATACTCTCCTTCACAGCCAGGGCAATACCCTCATCGGTATAATAATTACCATTAATTATCGCTGCATGTCTTAACACGCTGACAAATGCACCCAGTAACGCCTTGTTAGGCGGTTGTCGATGACACCAGAAATCATCCAAACTAAATTCTGATACAAGACCCGGGACACCGTACACCGCTCGACCCAGCAACATAACAGGCAGATGACGGGTAATGGCCGTCATACCGACGGTGCTATTGACTGTCACCACAGCCGCCGCATGCTCAAGCATGTAATCAAGATCCCCACCATCAATAAAGAGTATGCGGGATGAAACGCCCCTCTTTTGAGCTAGATTATCTATTTTTCGTCGGATATTGACCCAGCCATTATCCAGTGGATGATTCTTAATCAGCAGATAACTATCTGGATGCGCATGGGCGCAAAAGCTGGAAATAACATATTCAACCGAAGGCAGCAGACCACCAAAATCAGAGTGAACACGCAGCTGGCTATCACTATCCAGTTGCAAAGGAAACAGGAAAAACTCGCGCCTGTTTTTTACCAGATCATCAACAACCCGTCTGGCTTGATATCGCCGCCAATAGATCGTTGAAAGACGCTTTGCCCAAGTCGCATATTCTGCCCAAATGGGGTAGGGGCGATGCGTTTGAAAATAGGGGTAGCGATGAGCGTAAACATAGTTCATCCCTTGCCATTTAAAATCATGCAGCACCCGTCCTTTAAAACCTGCACCCACAGCAACATCATCATATTCAGGCACATTATCCACCTGCTTTAGATACCAATCTGGGTCATCAGGCATACGAGAAAAACCATTACTGCCGCCTCTCTCCAGCGTCAACCAGTTAGGCCTCAAATACCCCTCTTCATAGACCCAAGGTACGAGCTCTAATCTATTTGCAACATCAATCGCTATACGATGAAATGGGCGGCAATCGTTGTGCAAAATCAGATCTGTCACACGGTTACGTTGGCAAAAATCCGCTAGATAGCAGGCAAATTCATCGCGCTTTCCCGTGAAATCAACCTCTCGCCAGCCATGCCAAAAAACACGGTCACCACCACAAAAATTCATTTTGGTTACACGGTGCTTTCTGTCATAAAGCGCCCGACCCAATGCCAGAAAAAAGGGGCTTGAATTGCCCTGCAATACCAAAAAATGCCGCATTAAAGCTCCTGCACACCCATGAAACAAACACGCCGACTGCCGCAGAATACAGGAAAAAACCCTGCCATCCGAACCGGTGCTTTCATATTCTTACTATTTATCCATCCTGCATTATACTAAGGCTCAATATCAACCCATTAAAAATAGCCTTTCAAATAGTGACCAACCGATGTCATCACCAAAAAATATTATCATAACGGGTGCCAGTAGCGGGATGGGAGCCGCCCTTGCCCTGGCCTACACTGCACCAGAAATAAATCTGGGACTCATCGGAAGAGATAAAGACCGGCTTGCAGAAATCACTCAGCGTTGCCAGGAAAGAGGGGCTATCGTTGATGCAAAAATAATTGATGTAACACAAACAGCCGAATTAACCCGATGGATAGAAGATTTTGATTCCCAACATCCTGTTGATCTTATTGTGGCTAATGCCGGCATCACTAGCTGCATTGCAGCCGATAATAAGGCCGAATCCTGGGAAACCATGAAGCGGGTTTTTGATGTTAATCTTTATGGTGTGCTCGCCTCTGTATCCCCACTTATTGAACCCATGCGCAGAAGAAAACAGGGGCAAATTGCACTGATGAGCTCACTGGGAGCCTATCGAGGTCTCCCCCTTACGCCAGCCTATTGTGGCAGCAAAGCCGCTGTAAAAATATACGGCGAGGCATTACGTGGCTTGCTTGCAAGCGATGGCGTAGCCGTCTCAGTTATCTGCCCTGGTTTTGTAAAATCCCCCATGAGCGATAAATTTCCTGGCCCAAAACCTTTTATAATATCGCCATAGCGTGCGGCCATCATCATCAAAAAAGGCCTCACAAAAAACCACGCTAGAATCTCCTTTCCATTCCCGCTCAACCTTGGCGTTTGGCTGCTTAATATACTGCCATCCACATTAGCAGACTGGTTTATCTCTCACCTACATTATGGCCGCATAAGCAATGCAAATGATTAAAGCATCCACTCATCCGCAACCACTCAACACCTTTCAGCGCAATTTAATCAGATGATGATTTTTCTGTTTTTGCTTGCTCTAGCGCTCTCTTTTCTTCTAGAGCTTCTGGTCAACCCCAGACCCTTGATATTTAAACGCCCTTTTCATGCCCTTGTCTTGCATGTCACCATCTTTGCTATTTTTTTCCTTCTTTTTTTTCTACTCTCTCGCCGGCCTATTTTCTCTGGCACAGCCGTACTGTGTGGACAAGCATTGATCGTCGCTATCAGCAATGCCAAATTTGTTGCATTAAGAGAACCATTGGTCGCCTCTGATCTCATCCTGTTTACACAGGCAATCAAACATCCCCGTCTGTACCTGCCATTCTTAGGTATCATACCTGCGATAACCGCCCTTATTATTGGTACGGCCGTTATCTATGGATGCTTGACTCTTGAAACAGCTTATTTTGATTACACCCTGATCAATACCGCCGATCTCTCTTTTTTTATCACATTAATAATCACTTTACTGCTGCTTTTTCATACCCTATCCAATCAAGCATCCCCCACCCTTGACCCCTTATTTGATATTAATAAATTTGGATTTTTTGCAACGCTGGCCATCTATTTTATACAATCATTTCAACATGAAAATAGAGTGCCAAAAGATTCCTTTTTCAACCAGATCCAATCCCTTTCAAAACGCAGAATAGATCTGCCCCATATTATAACAATTCAAAGTGAATCTTTTTTTGATGCTCGCCTGTTACATGATTCTATAAAGCCCTCTGTTCTAAAAAATTTTGATGCCGTCATAACCCAAGCACAACAATATGGTCGCCTGGTAGTACCTGCATGGGGAGCTTATACCATGCGCACAGAGTTCTCTTTTCTGACAGGTATACCCAATCATACACTTGGATTTAACAGGTTTGATCCCTATCAGCGACTGGCTAAAAACAACATTCCAACACTGGCGCACTACCTTAGCTCTATAGGATATAAATGCATTTGTATCCACCCTCACTCAGCCAGCTTTTTTGGACGCGACAAGATCTTTCCCAAACTAGGTTTCAATACATTCATCGACATAGCAGCCTTTGATGAAAGCCAAAAAGACGGCCCCTACATTGGTGATGCTGCTGTTACAGAAAAAGTATTACAGATAATAAACGAAGCATCTGATCCGCTTTTTATCTTTGCCATCACTATGGAAAATCATGGGCCGCTGCATCTAGAAAAAACAGGCCAAGATGATGAGGCTCAAATATATCAATCGCCCCCGCCTACAGATTTTCATGATCTCACCGCCTATCTGCGCCACCTAAAAAATGCAGACAAGATGATAGGCGATTTAACATCTGCACTAAAACAGATGAAATCTGATTCTATACTCTGTCTATTTGGCGACCATGTACCTAGCATGCCAAAGGTTTATGATGCAGTTAAATATAATGATGCACGAACAGATTATTTTATCTGGACTCCATCACAGACAGAGAACATCCAACAAGATCTAAGCATTGAATCACTCGGTGAACAAATAGTGACCGTAATGCACAACAAATCCACCCCTCAACCTGCCAATAAAGGTCACTAAACACTGCATACAATGTCTCGCACTTACCAACAAACCATATCAGAACCTATCTCATTTAGCGGCATTGGGTTACATACTGGGCGCAATGCAAACATAACCATCCATCCTGCTGCTGCTGGAACAGGCTTTATCTTTAAACGCATTGATCCAAAAGGATTAGGAACAGAGATAACGGCAAGTTGGCAACATACCAAAGAGCTGCCTTTATGTACCTGCATTGCCAATAAAAACGGTGTTCAAGTTCGCACCATCGAACATTTAATGGCCGCTTTTTATGCCTGCGAAATAGACAACGCACTCATTGAAATTGATAGCAGCGAAATACCCATACTCGATGGAAGCGCACTACCCTTCGTTACAAAACTTGATCAAATCAACATCATTCAACAGGATTTACCACAACGAACCATTCAAATTCTTAAATCTATTGAAGCAAGAGATGGCAAGCGATTTATAAAGATAGAACCCGCCCATAACTTAACCATTGATTTGACAATCTCTTTGGCAAAAATCGGCAAACTCAACTGGCAAGGATCTGCTGATCCAGCCACCATTAAACAGCACATTATTCCGGCACGCACTTTTGGCAGATTAAAAAATGGCATTATAGCGAAGATTGCAACACGATTTATGCGAGACCCCATCTGCCTGGGCGCTAATACAAAAACGGCGCTGGTCATTATTGGTAATAAAGTCATTAACAAAGGGGGGCTTCGAATGCCTGATGAATTCATTCGACATCGCATTCTAGATGCCGTGGGTGACATGATGCTTGCCGGTGCAAACATTAAAGGCAAGATAACAGGCAACAGCACCGCGCACCGACTCAATCACTTGCTATTAAAAATATTATTCAGTGACCATAAAGCATGGCGCTGGGAAAACAATGATGAATAATTTTACTTTCTAAATACTATCTATTTTTACAGCTCAACACTGAAATATAATCATAAAAAGAGATGAGCTTATATCCTTGATATGAAAATTTTTTAATTAAAGATTTACTTGGCCATGAGTCATACCCCCCAACACCTTGCTGAAGTCGGCCTGATTCCCCGGGTATAAAATCAACCATCTGCTTTACAGCCATAGCGCCACCCAATTGAAAAAGCCTGGCGTAATGAAAGAAGAGGCTTCTCTTTTTTAACACCGGACACACTTCTTTTCCAAGTATATTTCCGGTATCAAATGTTTGATCAAGAAGGTGAACCGTTACCCCTACCTGATGCTCTGATCTAAGCAATGCATAAAAAACAGGATCAACCCCTCTATAGGCAGGGAGAAGAGAGGGGTGAATATTAAGACAGCCTAAAGCAGGTAGCGATAAAACAGACTCTCCTATCAGCTGATTAAAATAACCTGAAAGAAGAAAATCAGGTTCAAGATTATGCAGAAAAGCCACACTCTCTTCATTATTAATATCCCGCGTATTAAACACGGGGATCCCTAGCTTTTTAGCATGAAAAGAGAGCGGTTTGAGTTTTGAAATCGGCTGCAAAAGAGAGAACAGATCCGTTAAAAAAAACAGTTGGACGGCATAACGCAATCCTGACATTTTCATAAACTCTAATGCCCCACGCAACCACCCATGGTCTGAATTAAGCACTCTAGTAGAGTTTATAATACCCACTAATTGGATATTGTCAGACTTAAGAAGCTCCGCTAAAACCACGCTAGAATAGACACTAGAGTAAGTACAAAATACAACTCGGCGTTTTGCCATATCAGGCTTTTAGCCCTAGCTTAGCAAGCTCCTCAGTCAACACATTGACGGTAAAACGAATCTGCTCTTCAGTATGCGCACTGCAAATAAAGAAACGCAGCCGAGCCATGCCTTCTTCTACCGCCGGATAGATAATAGGTTGCACATGTCCCCCATGCGTAAGCAGCGCATTAGCCAGCTTGGCCGCTTTTATTGAGCTGCCCGTCAACACAGGGATGACAGAATAGCCTGCACTTTTTCCTGTGTTAACACCCTGTTCCTGCGCCAGCCTTAGAAACAGCTGACCCTGTTTTTGCAACTGTCTGACCCGTTCAGGTTCCGCTTTCATCACCTTGATTGCAGCCAGTGCTGCTGCTGCCAGAGGCGGCGATATACCCACACTGTAAAGAAACCCAGGTGCTGCAAATTTTAAATGTTCGACTAATGTACGCTCTCCAGCAATATAGCCACCACAGCTTGCCAAGGTTTTACTTAAGGTTCCCATCCAAATATCTACGTCTTGGCCATCTACACCAAAATGCTCACCAATACCCAATCCATTCTTCCCAATAACACCTTGGGAATGTGCCTCATCTACCATCAAAAAAGCCTTGTGCCGCCGCTTTATCTCAATAAATCGCTCCAGCTCTGGTATGTCACCATCCATGCTGTAAAGCCCTTCGATAACAATAAGCACACGTTCAAATTGCTTACGGCTTTTTGAAAGAAGATCATCAAGCGCTTGCCAGTCATTATGAGGAAATGACAAGCGCTGAGCGCCTGATAGTTGAATACCCTGAATCACACTGTTATGAATCAGTGCATCATGCAGTATTAAGTCTTTGGAGCCAAACAGGTAGCCAATGGAGGTGACATTTGTTGCATGCCCACTGACAAATACAATGCAATCTTCAACACCATGAAGTTCTGCTAGTGCTTGTTCCAATTCACGCTGAATCGGTCGTTCGCCAGCGACTAAACGACTGGCTGAAACAGAGGTTCCATATTGATCAATCGCCTCTTTTGCTGCCGCAGAAACATCCGCATGTCCAGAAAGGCCAAGGTAGTTATAGCTTGCAAAGTTGATATATTCGCAACCATCAATAACGGTTGTATTGTTTGCAATTTGGGTATGGGTTCTAAAAAAAGGGCTGGCAATGTCTAAACTATCAGCCGCAAGTTTATGCACTAAAAGCTGTTGGTAAGCGGGGAACTTATCAAAACGCGTAAATTCATCTGACACGTCAGATTTTAGGTTTTTAAAACGCCCCGTTTTTCTGAACTGAGTCACATCCTGTTCAGAATCAATCGAACGTTTATTCAGCATTTGTTGAATAAGCTGCTCTTTTGCTTTTCCTGTCAGCCCAAACAAGCGGCTTTTAGACTTACTCATTGAACCAATGTTACCCCCGTATCCGTGGTCGCTGCCAAGCCACCCACAAGCCCTTCCATCTCTTCACTCGTCAACTTATCCGCATGGCGTGATACAACAGCATCGACCGTGTCCCGTTCTGGCTGACGCTGATCTCTCTGTTCTTCATTATCCTCTTGGGCTAACAAGTGAGTCGCCACTCTTTCTGCAAGGCGAGCAATCGTCGGCCCCTCAGTTAACGCCATTACGGGTAATGTAATCCCAAAGCGCTCTTCAATGGCCAGTACCAGCTCCATTCCCATCAATGAATCCATGCCCAAATCAAAAACCGATTGATCTATCGGTAATTTATCTTGGGAAAACCGAAGGATCTGTGCAACTTCCCGAACCATCAGATCTGTGATCAGCTGATGCACCTCTTCCTTTGAAAGATTGGCCATCATGTCATGTATATTTTCGGCATGCTCACCTTGGTTCAAATCTTTTTCGTGCCGCCTTAATTCATCAAATTTTGGCGCACGTGCCGCTGGCATAACACGCTGAATGGCGCCCCAACTAAAATCTATAACCGCGGCTCCACTCTTGTCACTGGCCAGCAGTTTTTCCAACATTGAGAGCGCGTGATCTGAGGTCAATGCCGCACCCCCCATACGGGATTGAAGCGCATCACTAATAATCTTGTTATCCGCAAGGTAGCCAACGTCAGAGATAGCACCCCATGAGACAGCCAAAGCAGGTAATCCAAGATTCTGACGATAGCCCGCCAATGACTCCAGATAGATGTTGGCAGCCACATAATTGGCCTGCCCAGGGTTGCCAAAATAGGTGGTTGCCGAAGAGTAAAGGATGAAGAATTCTAACGACATCTTTTCAGTGAGCCGATGTAAATGCCAAGCTCCCAGCATCTTTGGTGCCAATACCCGCTTCGCTTGCGAAGCATCCATATCCTTTATCAAGCTATCCTCAATCACCATCGCAGCATGCACAATACCCGCTAATGGTGGGAGGTCTTGCTCAATCTCAGAAAAGAGTGTTTCCAGCTGATGATAGTTACTGACATCAACCGGCCTAACATGAACGGCAACGCCCGCCGCTTTAAGCACTGCCACAGCGGTAGTCGCTTCTGCGGTTGAAGCACCGCTACGGCCAACCAAAACCAATGTTTTAGCACCTTTATCCACCAGCCAGCGCGCTGTTTTTAGACCAAAGCCACTCAACCCACCTGTTACCAAATAACAGGATTTTGCTGACAACATGAGAGGCGCTTCAAATGACGCTACATTTTGTGCAGCAGGTACGCCATCCCCAAACGAAACCACCACCTTGCCAATTTGCTTGGATTGCTGCATGTAACGGAATGCATCCGCAACCCTGGTGGCCGGAAAGAC
>JAJRWL010000085.1 GCA_024276875.1 Gammaproteobacteria bacterium | reverse complement strand
CCTTACTCCGTTACAAACCTGTAAAAGAGGTCAGTTCAGATGAGCTTAACATTGAGCTTATCAAGCAACAGATAACAGAGCTTGATGCCGACATGGAAGCCGGTGAACTCGAGCAGGAGCAATACACCGCCTCACGCCATGACCTGGAAAAAGCACTGCTGGCCGATCTAAACATCGGTAACGATAGCAAAGCCAGTAATACCAAATCAGGAAGCTGGGCTCTGTTTGCAGTACCTATTCTGATTGTAGCCATTGCGCTGCCCACCTATTTCAAAACGGGCAGCCCTGATATTATTTCACGCCTTGAAGACCCTGCATTTGCGCAACAATCCACAGCCCGTAGTAACAATGCAAGGCAAGCCGGAAAGCCTGCTGGCTCAATGGAAGATCTCATCGCTGATCTTGCAAAGCGAATGGAGAATGACCCCGAAAATGTAGAAGGCTGGAAAATGCTAGGCCGTAGCTACATCTCCCTAGGGCGCATCCAAGAAGCGCTTCAAACCTACGAGAAGGCAATAAAACTCGATCAAAAAGATGTCGATCTACTGATGGGCTACGCCACAACCATGGCCATGACTCGCGACAATCAATTTGCAGGCCGACCCGCTGAAATCATCAATCAAGCTTATCAATTAGAACCCAACAACACCAATGTGCTTTGGCTAAAAGGCAACATCCACTATCAAGTCGGTGAAGCCAAAGAGGCAGTTATGTACTGGGAACAAGTTATGGCAAAGCTACAACCTGGTAGTGAAGAGGCCATGACCGTCGCCGAATATCTTAAAGATGCACGTTCCAGACTGCCGGCTGGCACGGTAATACCTGCACTGCCTGAAGCTTCAACCGCACCTGTCAGCACAACCAAGCAACCTGACGTCAGCAATAGCACCGCAGCCGAAGCAATTCAAATCACGGTCACACTCGATCCTGCACTGCAAAGCAAGATCCAGGGTGATGAGACACTCTTCATCTTTGCGCGTGCACTCAATGGCCCTCGTGTACCGCTTGCCGTCGTCCGCAAAACAGCAAGAGATCTACCTGTCACGCTCACTATGGATGACAGCATGGCGATGGCTCCGCAGTTTTCACTCTCAAAATTTTCACAGGTTGTTGTTGAGGCTCGGATAACCAAGTCAGGAAAACCATCTGCATCAAGTGGTGATTTTGAAGGCCGAGTTAGCCCCGTCAAGCCAGGGCAAACAGCAACAGTGCAGATCACCATTAATACCATAAATCCATAACGACCAAACCAGTAAAGCGACCATTCAAATGGTCGCTTTACTCTAAAAAACACATTGAGACTTGCGATAAGAAATTACTTAAAATCAACCATTAATGCTAACAGCAGCGTTTTAGCCTTATCCATGCCCTCATCCAGACTGGTCTCTATCTCTTCCCAAGTAATGGGGCCATCGCCACGACCCGCCCCCCAGTTTGCCACAACAGCACAAGAGGCATAGCTTAGCTCTAACTCACGCGCCAGCGCGGCTTCTGGCATACCTGTCATACCGACCAGATCACTACCGTCTCGCTCCATTCGGTTGATCTCCATGGTGGTTTCCAAACGAGGCCCCTGAGTAGCACCATAAGTACCATTTGGAATCAGCTCGATCCCCGCTAACTGACCCGCTTCAATTAAACTGGCTCGCAGTTTTTCGCAATAGGGATCCGTAAAGTCAACATGCACCACTTTGCTCTGTTGCTGCTCAAAAAAAGTATGTGCTCGACCCCAGGTGTAATCAATAATCTGGTCTGGAATAGCAAGACAACCCGGCACCATATCCTGACGAATACCACCCACAGCCCCCATACCGATAATATTTTCAATGCCCGCCGCCTTTAATGCCCAGATATTGGCTCGATAGTTGATTTGGTGCGGAGGAATCGTGTGCCCTTCACCATGGCGGGCAAGGAAGATAATCTCCTGCCCGCCAAACTCACCAAAAACCAACGGGGCTGAAGGCTCACCATAAGGGGTCTGCACTGCTTTTTGCTGCGTAATATTCAGCTCTTTTATCTGCCCAAAACCTGAGCCACCCATAATTGCAAGCTTAGCCATGAAGTTAAGCTCTAACTACCCGCTACCGCATAAATACCAGCGGCATTACGCAAGTAGCCCTTGTAATCCATACCATAGCCAAACAGGTAACGATCTTCCGCCTGCACACCCACAAAATCTGCTTTGAAACCATTAGTACGATCATGTATTTTTTCTACCAGCACAGCCGTTGATACACTGATTGCTCCCTGGTTACGACATCCTTCAACAATAGCCGCCAGAGTAACGCCTTCATCCAAAATATCATCCACAATGAGTACATCTTTTCCATCCAGCAGCTCTTCTGGTGGACGGAGCCAGTGCAACTCCCCACCTGATGTGCCATTTCGATAGCGGGTAGCATGCACATAATCTGAGCGCAAAGGAAACGCTAAACGCGTGAGCAATTGGCCACCCATGACCAATCCACCATTCATCACACTCAATACAATGAGATCAGAACCCGCAAGCTTTTGGGTGATTTCAGTGGCCATACGATCCATCGCCGCTTCAACTTGTTCACGAGAAAAAAGTAGATCTGCCGCATTAAATATAGCTTTAGCTTCTGTTGTGCTAATTGTCATATCGGTTCCTGTATAAAATATAGGGTTCTAAAATAATGTAAGGGTATCACAGCGCTATAAATTTAGAGGCAGCGACGGTGTCTCATCAAATTCTGCAAGCAGGTGTACCGCAGCCTTCCAGCGTGGATCAAGGTGCATCTCATCACGCGTAACAGCACCATGACCATGCATGCGCATTAAACGCATCTGCGCTACCGGATCATGATGATCCTTTAATGCCTCCAATACTTGGCCTGCCCCTTCAGGGTTATTACAGGCCAGCACCATATCACAGCCTGCCTCCAATGCAGCCAAGGCACGATCGCCATAATCACCGGCGCTATCTGCTGCTGCCATCGAGAGATCATCGCTGAATATAGCACCCTGAAATCGAAATCTGCCCCGCAGCACATCCTTCAACCAATAGGATGAAAAACCTGCCAATGCTGAGTCAACCTGCTCATAGATAACATGCGCAGGCATGACCGCTTCCAAACCATAACTAATCATTCGGTCAAACGGCAGCAGATCAGCCATAATCTCATCCATACTGCGTCGATCTACTGGCAACTCATGATGCGAATCCTCACGCACACCGCCATGCCCCGGAAAGTGTTTACCCACCGTCACCATACCGCCTTCATTTACACCCAAGCGCCAGGCTTGTGCTAACTCAGCCACTACCGCAGGTTTAGATGAAAAGGCTCTGTCACCAATTACCTGGCTCAGCTCACCGCCCAAATCCAACACAGGGGCAAAGCTAAAATCCACACCAACAGAACGAAGCTCTGTCGCCATCAACCACCCTATTTCACGCGTCACATCATGGGCATGTTTTTTGTTAGTTTCATGTAACTGGCCAAACCAAGCCGCCGGTGGCAGACGGGTAAAGCCCTCACGAAAACGCTGAACTCGCCCCCCCTCTTGATCAACCGCAATCAATAAAGCAGGATTACGCAGCTCATGTATTTCAGAAATAAGCCGATATACCTGAGCAGGTGATTGAAAATTACGACTAAACAGAATGACACCACCGGCGGCAGGGTGCAAAAGCATTTCACGCTCAACAGGTGTCAGTTCAGTGCCCTCCAGATCGAGCATTAGGGATCCACGAGTCATAATATTGTTCACCGTAGTCTATAAAAAATGTCAGTTTGCACTATATTCAAACCAACCTAAAAAACTTGATACATTAAACCAAAATAGGTAAAAAAATGCGCTTTGCTCTATACACGTTTCTCTCCATCATACTCATACTGCCCTGCTATACCTATGCTGCTGAAGAGGAGGCCACTGGCAGCGAGGAAGAGAGCGCACCCGCAAAACCCTCCTATTATTTTCTTCAGCCCTCTATTGTGGTCAACCTGAAAAGTGGCGGGCAATTTGCCCGTATCGATGTTCAACTCATGACCTTAGATGAAGCCGAGCTTGAAAATATTAAGCTGCATGCCCCCGCCCTAAGGCATGCGCTGATACTGCTACTCTCTGAACAAAAAGGCAAAGAGCTTAAGACACCAGACGGTAAAGAGGCATTTCGCAAGGTTGCACTCACGGCTGTCCAAGAAGCCATTGAAGAGCTAACCGGCACAGCCAGTATTGATGAGGTCTATTTCACCAGCTTTTTTGTTCAGTAGTATTTCTCACATCCAGCCAATCCCGCAGGGCATCACCCAGTAGGTTGACGGCTAATACCACTAGCATGATGGCAACCCCTGGTGCGAGCACCATATGCGGAGCCACCAGCATGTAGCGAGTACCATCACGAATCATACTACCCCATGAAGCCTCTGGAGGCTGCACACCCAGCCCAAGAAACGATAACCCCGCCTCAGCAATCACAATACTGGCCACACCAAAGGTTGCTTCAACAATCAACGGTGCAGCAATCAGCGGTAGCAGATGCCGCATAACGATGCGCACATGCCCTGTGCTCAAGGCAATAGCGGCGGTCACATGATCACGATGTTTAAATGAGAGAACCTGCGCCCTTGTCAATCGGGCATACCCCACCCAACCGACAACGGATAGCGCGATAATGACATTATCGACACCGGCGCCCATCACTCCTGCCAATGCAATCGCCAGCAAGATGCCAGGAAAGGCCAGAAAAACATCAATTATACGCACCAACAGCAGATCGACTATCCCCCCAACATAACCCGCAAAAGCGCCCACCAAAATGCCGACTAAACTGGCAACACAGACAACACCTAATGCCACGGTAAAAGAGGTTCTTGCCCCCATCACCAAACGATCCAACACCGAGCGACCTAAATCATCGGCCCCCAACCACTGCTCAATGCCTGGTGCGGCCAAGATATGTGGCAGATCAATACGATTAGGTTCCAGTGGCAAAAATGAGCCAAATAGCGCCATCAAGCACCACAGCAGTATGATTCCAGCAGGCAGGTAAAGCCGCATCATCATCTACCCAACCGAATACGGGGATCAATCCAGGCATATAGCAGATCCGTTAATGTATTCACCAATACATAGGTAAGACTGATGACCAATACGCAGGCCTGCACCACGGGGTAGTCTCGCTTCTGAATGGATTCAACCAACAGTGAACCAATGCCTGGCCACGAAAAAATAGTCTCTGTAATCACCGCCCCACCCAACAGCGCACCCAGTTGCAGACCCAGCATCGTCACCACAGGCAACCAGGCATTAGGCAACGCATGCCGCCAGACGACAGCCCCCATCGATAACCCTTTCGCGCGTGCCGTACGGATGTAATCTTCCGTCAACACCTCCAGCAGGCTGCTACGCACCATGCGTGCCAAAACAGCGGCCAGCGCCGTTCCCAGTGTGATAGTGGGCAGGATAAAACCACCCGCTGCATCACGTCCACTAACCGGTGTCCAACCCAGCCAGAGTGAAAAGACCAGGATCAGCATCGGCCCCATCCAAAAATTGGGGATAGAGACACCCAGCAGCGAAAAGCTCATCGCTCCGACATCCCACCACCGATCTTTATACAGTGCAGCTAAGACACCCAACGGCAGCGCAATAGCCACAGCTAGCAGCAACGATAAAGCAGCCAGCTCAATAGTAGCTGGCAGCCGTTCAGCCAAAATATCAACAATAGGTCGCTGAGAGTGGAGTGATTCACCCAGATCCAACCGTAATAGCCCCGAAAAGTAGTGCATCAGCTGTGCAGCAAGCGGTTGATTCAGACCCAATGCAGCACGCAAAGCTTCACGATCTGCGGGGCGTGCAGACTCACCCAGCATCACCTCTACGGGATCACCGGGTACGAGATGGATCAAAAAAAAGACCAGGCAGACAACACCGACAACAACCAGAGCCGCACTGACCAACCGAGTCAGCAGTAGATTACCCATCCACCCCCTCTCGAATATCGACCTGCATGCCTGCTTTAACCTGTTCAAACAACAGGATCAAATCTTGATTACGCATACGGATACAACCATGTGACAGGGGCACGCTCATCGGTTCAGAGTCTGGGCAGCCATGGATATAAATGTAACGGCGCAGGCTATCTACTCTGCCGCCACGATTGCGGCCAGACTCTAATCCCGTCAACCACAGGATACGACACAGCACCCAATCCCGCTCTGGATGATCTGCTGCCAGCTCTGGCGAATAAATCTCACCCGTTACCCGTCGACCAACAAACACCATATTTTCTGGCTGCCCTGCCCCTATTTTTATCCTGATCCGATGCAACCCTCGTGGCGTGCAGCCACTCCCCTCCTGCTCGCCTGCCCCCTTTAGCGCGCTAGAGATTGGGTAGCTGTTTATCACGGTTACACCATCCAGCAACGTCAACTGCTGTTCTGACAGATTAATTTGGATATGCCTGGTGTTCATTGCTCAATATGCCGTTCAATATGATTCAACCCATCATAGTTGCCATCACTGGCAAGATGATAGCCCTGAATATTATGACGACTCACAACCACCTGATTTTCGTACCACAGCGGCACATAGGGCAGCGTCTGCAACAACCGTCGCTGTAGCTGTCGATAGAGCATCGCCTGCTGCCCCTCATCCATTGCTACCTCAGCCTGCTCAATCAAACGATCAACCTCTGCATCTTTAAATCGCCCCCGATTAGCGCCATTTGGGGGGACAGAGTCACTGTGAAATATGTAACGAAAGATGTCGGGGGTTTTAACGCCCACCCAGGCCAGGCTATACATCTGAAAACGCCCAGCCTTAATATCACCGTAGACGGTCGCCCAATCATAACTGCGCAGATCAACCTCAATCCCCACCTCTGCCAACTGGCTCTGAATCACCGTTGCCAGCCGCACACGAAAAGGATCACTGGAGGTTTTGTACACCAGCCGCAACGGATGCTGCTCATCATAACCAGCCGCGTGCAACAATACCCTGGCCTTTTTCAGATCACGATCATAGGGCGGCAAATCTCCTGCACCCGCCCAGTGTGACGGTGGAAATATCGCCTGCGCCTGCTGCGCGGCATCCTGCATTACATAATGGATGATAGCTTCCCGATCAATTGCATAGGCCACCGCCTGACGCACAGCCAACTGCCCCGTATCCACATCCTGCAAATTAAACCCCAGATAGGAGAAGTTAGACCCCGCTGTCTGCTCAACCTGCACCCTCTCTTTCTGTTTCAGGTAGGCCAGCAGCTCAGGGGGTAGATCATTTTGAATCAGGTCAACCTCACCCCGCAGTAACTTTAATATACGCACCGTTGCCTCTGATACCTTGAGAAATTCAAATAGCTGACCATCACGACGACGCTTCAACCGCAATCGTCCCTCCTCCGGCCAGGCGATAAACTGAAAAAAGCCACTGCCTACCGGTTGATCCCGAAAGGGGTGTTTTTTGCTCATCAGATCAGCGGGCAAGATGCCAATCACAAGATAAGCGGGAAATAAGGGATCAACCCGCGTGAGAAAAAAATCAATCTGCTCATCACCCTGAATCTCAATCCGGTCAATCATATTCAACGCAGTGCGGTGGGGAGAGGCGCTATCTGGATCAAGAATAAAATCATAGGTTGCCTTCACATCCCTGGCAGTCAGTTGAGCGCCATGATGAAACTTTCGTCCCTCTCTATTTAAAATAAAACGATAATGGATAGGCGAGAGCTGTTGCCACTGAGCCAGTGCAGGAACAGGGCGATTAGCTGAATCGAAATCAACCAGTCGGCAATAGAGCAATCGGTTGATTCGAGTTGAGGTAGCATCCGTGGTAAAACGAGGATCAAGATTTACCGGCGCATTAGCAAGCCCCATACGGATCACATCTTCAGACGCTTGCTCACACGCAACCAGCAATGTAACACCGCAGAGAACCAAAAGACGCAGCAGATTAATCACAACAATAATAGAGGGCCATTACAGAGCAACATCAAACAAGCGTAACGGGAAGCATAGCGTCAGTGCAACTATCACACTTTGTTATTCATTGTGAGCGGCAGGCCGCCCCAAACAGTAACCCTGTGCGCCATCCACATTCAATTCATGCAATAAATTCCAAGTAGCTTCAGACTCTACAGCCTCTGCAATCACTTTCATCTCAAGCCCATGTGCAATATCCGTTAATGCCTGTATAAAAAAACGGTGATCCGGGTTTTCATCAATGTGATTTAAGTAACTACCATCTATCTTCAGATAACTTATCTTCAATGAATGCAGATAGGCAAAAGAGCTAAAACCTTTTCCAAAATGATCGAGTGCAACCTGGCTATTAAAACGACTTACCCGCTTAATCAGATCATGCATTTGATCCAACATTGTCACTGCACCATATTCTGGCAGCTCAAAAATAAGCTGTTTAGCCAGCAATTCATGCGCCCATAACGTCTTTTCAAGCCAATCCAAAAAGCCTGCTGTCTGAAGTGATAACGGTGAAATATTGATGGCCAGCTGAAAATCTGAATCTGCACGCTCTGCTAGCAGCAACAGTGCCTGTTCAATAACCGCTTGATCAATCTCTGCACTCAATCCCAAACTTTCAGCCATTGGCATAAATGCACCCGCAACCATCAATTGAGCAGCATCATGATCATGAATAAGGCGAACCAGCACCTCATAATGAAGTAGCTCTTTTTCTGGGCAGCTATAGACAGGCTGTAGGTGCAAGACAACCCTATCATCAGCCAATGCCTGCTGTATAAATAAACGCCAATCTGAGGCGCTGCGGGCGCGCTCTTTTTCTCTATTTTTTGACTCCATAAAAGACCAGCTATTAGCGCCTTTAGATTGAGCCACACGCAGTGCTTCATCTGCCTCTATCAATAACTGGGATGCATCCTGGCTGCCATCAAAAAACGCAATGCCTACATGCCCATTATCCGTTGGCATCAATGTCTGGCTGCCATACAACCCAGCCAATGCATCTGATAAACGCTGCCCTAAACATTCAGCTTCTGCAATGTGATAATCCTCTGCCAACAGGGCAAAATCACCACCTGAAAGATGCGCCAGACTGTAGCGGGGAATATCTGCTGCAATGCCACGCAATAGATCTGCCATCTGGTGCAGCAGATCATCACCCGCAGCATAACCATGTTTATGATTAAATCGCTTTAGATCACGTAGCTGAATAAGGGCAAACAGGGCATGCGAACAGACCTCTGGCGAGGCTATGCGGTTGTTTAGCTCAGCCATAAAATGGTGTTTGTTTGCTAACCCTGACACAGGATGCTGGTGTGCTTGCTCACGCAACTTTTTCGCTAGATCTTCATGCTCACCCAACATCATTTTAAGCTTGCTTGATAGGCGATTCATCGCTTCTACAATGCATCTTAAATCACGCGTGCGAGGCAGTTTTTTTAACACAGGAAATTCACGATTACAGATAGAATTTGCCTGCCACTCAATCTCTTTTAATGGACTCAGTACCACACGCAACAATGCTAAGCCTAAAACAATAGCAAACAGTGTACTGACTAAGAACCAACTCAATATTTCACTCACATTAAGCCATAACTGCCGATAGGCAAAGCCAGGGTGACTCTGCACTAAAACCCGACCCGCTTGTCGCCATCCCGCCATCACAAGCGCTTCACCCTTTGGTGCATTGATCGGTAGATATTTAATAAACCAAGCCGGTACATCTCTGACCTGTAGCGACAACTCACGATTAATCAACACCTCACCTTTAATATCTTCCAGCTTAATAATTTGGTAGTAACCCCGATCAAAAATAGCATCCACCATTGAGGATGCAGTGACTAGATCATCATCAGAAATATGCGGTGAGATAGATAACCCAAGCGATGTCGCTGCATCTTGAGCATGAGACTCCAGCTGCATCTCCAGATATGTTCTGGCATTTTGCACACTGATAAAAAATGTGCCTGCAAACACCAGCAATAACAAAATAGACAACAGTATGACCAACTGTCGTGACAACGTCATAACCCTCTCCCATTCATTACAGCGATATTATTCTCTTTCATTTGCCATTTTTGTTATTAGATCCTGCCACAAACTAATGCGCTCAGAACGCCCCACCCGTTTCCCTCTCCCACGATTTTTAGCAAGCCATAGCCCATCACCATTAAAACTATAGACGGGCGCTAAATCTGGGCGCTGTGATGCCGCTTCAATTCGACCTATAAGATTATCCAGTATCACAGGTTCAGTACCAGGCGATGCATAATAAGCAAGTACCATGTGCGCCTGATTTAAGTCTAGTGCCTTAACATAGGTTATGCGAAGTTTCTCAATCGGCACGCCCATTTCACGCAGGGTAAAATATTTAGCAATGGAGTAATCTTCACAATCAGCACCATCAATAGACAGCATCTCAACAGGGGTTGCCCAGTAATCTGTTTTACCCCAAATCTCATTATCTGAACGAAAAGGGGTTTTATTAAAAAAATCATTAACCAACCTCAATTGACTCTGTTCATCCAAACCTTGGTTACGTGCAATCAGCGCCTGCCAATTCATAATCCTACTCTTTGCTGATGCTCCATATTCACTCTCTATCCAAGCCATTATTTTAGGGCTAATCCCACTACCATCTGCAATAACGATGGAGAATAAAAAAGGAGCCAACAGCAACCATAGAAAAGAGCGCACCCTTTTTCCAGCCCCGTAAATCAGCAAACCATCAGTCTGTACTGAGAATAGCGTCACTCACCACTCCAGTTACCCATAAAAAACCTCACACCCAGATACCTCACCCATTGATGAACAACCACCTAAAAAGTGTCGTCCATAATCAGATAAACTTAAAAATCCACCGTCTAGGAATTGTTCCCACTGCCCCACCCCGTTAGAATGCAGCACTCTTTATCAGCTATTCGGAATCATCATGCGCACATCCCAGTTTCCACTCCAAACACTCAAAGAGACCCCGGCCGACGCTGAGATCAACAGCCACCGGCTCATGCTGCGTGCAGGGCTTATCCGCAAGCTAACGTCTGGTCTCTATACTTGGCTACCACTCGGCCTGCGCACACTGCGCAAGGTAGAGGCCATTGTACGCGAGGAGATGGAGCACATTGGCGCACGTGAGGTATTAATGCCTATCGTACAACCTGCCGAGTTATGGCAGGAGTCTGACCGTTGGGAGAAATATGGCCCTGAGCTACTGCGCATCACTGATCGACATAATCGTGAATTCTGTTTAGGCCCCACACATGAAGAGATCATCACTGACCTGGCACGCAATGATCTGCGCAGCTACAAACAGCTACCCACCACCTATTATCAGATCCAGACCAAATTCCGCGACGAGATTCGCCCACGCTTTGGCATCATGCGCGCCAGAGAATTCCTGATGAAGGATGCCTACTCCTTTCACCTTGATCAGACCTCTCTGCAAGAGACCTACGACCAGATGTATCAGGCCTACTCCCGCATATTCAGCCGTTGTGGGCTGAATTTTCGTGCCGTACAGGCAGACACGGGCAGTATTGGCGGCCAAGCTTCACATGAATTTCATGTGCTGGCTGATGCCGGTGAAGATGCCATCGTCTTCTCAACCGAAAGTGATTATGCCGCCAACCAAGAGCTGGCAGAGGCTGTCGCCCCCACCGGTGAACGCCCTGCCCCCAGCCAAGAACTAGCAACCATCAGCACACCCAACCAACACAGTATCGAAGAGGTAAGTCAATTTCTAAATGTACCGGCCTCATCCTGCCTCAAGACCCTGATTGTCAATGGCACTGACGAGGGAAGCCTGGTGGCATTAGTACTGCGCGGTAATCATGAACTCAATGAGATTAAAGCAGAAAAACTGGGGCAGGTTGCTGAGCCATTTACCCTGGCCAGTGATGAAGCCATCCGCAACCGCATCGGTTGCAACCCAGGCTCTATTGGACCGGTAAAACTCAATATCCCAATCATTGCCGACCGCAGTGCCATTCAAGTGGCTGACTTTGTTTGCGGAGCTAATACCGACGGCCAACATCTCACCGGAGTCAACTGGGGACGAGATTTAGCAGAACCAACCGTAGCCGATCTCAGAAATGTACAGGAAGGTGACCCCAGCCCCGATGGCCAAGGCACACTCACCCTTGCCCGTGGTATTGAAGTAGGGCATATCTTCCAACTGGGCAAAAACTACAGCGAAGCAATGAAGGCCAATGTACTCAATGAGAATGGTCAATCTGTCACCCTGACCATGGGCTGTTATGGCATCGGCGTATCCCGCGTGGTCGCTGCGGCTATTGAGCAACACCATGACGACCGTGGCATTATTTGGCCGACGGCACTCGCCCCTTTTCAGGTCGCACTGCTCCCCATGAAACTCAATAAATCCTATCGGGTACAAGAGGCCATTGAAAAACTCTACCATGAACTGCAAGCGCTTGGCATTGAAGTGCTGCTAGACGACCGCAACGTAAGACCCGGCTTTATGTTTGCCGATATGGAGCTGACCGGCATCCCCCATCGCATCGTATTAGGCGAACGAGGGCTGGATGAGGGGCAAGCTGAATACCGAGGCCGCCAGGACACAGAGACACAATTGATCCCACTCGACACACTCGTCACCTTTATCCAGCAACAATTGTCAAAAAAACAGCCCTAAAAGAGGCCATAGCCGCATAAATCACAAAAGCAGGTTGACAGCAACGAAGCGCCGCTGGAAACTAGCGCGCTTGCGCCATTTTGCAGCCACAAAGGCTTAAAATTGGCTAGCATACTGAACTACCACTAACAAACCACATAAACAACAGGGCATTATGACAAAACAAACCTCATTTAATCGCGACGACCTTCTAAAATGCGGCTACGGCGATATGTTTGGCCCTGGCAATGCTCAGCTGCCCACGCCCAATATGCTGATGATGGATCGCGTCATTAAAATCTCAGACGAGGGGGGGGAGTTTGGCAAAGGCGAGATCATTGGCGAGCTTGATATCAACCCTGATCTGTGGTTTTTTAAATGCCACTTTCCTGGCGACCTCGTCATGCCTGGCTGCCTTGGGCTGGATGCCATGTGGCAAATCGTCGGCTTCTTTCTCGCCTGGGTCGGCAATCCTGGCCGCGGCCGGGCACTGGGGGTTGGCGAGGTTAAATTTACCGGCCAAGTGCTGCCTACCGCCAAAAAAGTTACCTACCGACTTAATATGAAACGCGTTATCAGCCGCAAACTGGTGCTGGGTGTAGCAGACGGCGTAGTTGAAGTAGATGGCCGAGAGATCTACGTTGCAAAAGACCTGAGAGTGGGTCTCTTTACATCAACCGATAATTTCTAATGCGGCAAAATAACCAGCAATAAACAATAAAGAAGCTAATATAAGAAGAATGCCTATCGCACAGAATAGACACGCCAACAAAAAATAAAACTGGATTTATATGCAACAGCACTGACTCACACTCAGTGCGACTATTTCATGACAATAGCAGAATGCAGTGCCAACAGTGCAAATGACGACAACAGGGATCTTTCATCTGATTCTCTGAACGTACTACAGTTGTCTGACTCCCACCTTTTTGCCGACCCTGAAGGACAGCTATTGGGCATGCAAACGCTGGCTTCACTCCGGCGCGTCATCAAAGATGCAAATGAAACCCTTCCTCCAATTGACTTAGCATTAGTGACCGGAGACCTCGTACATGATGCCTCTCCAGCCGGTTACTCGCTACTCAAAAAAGAGCTGCTCCATTTAAATACCCCAACTTACTGCCTGCCAGGCAATCATGATGACCCAGAGATATTAAAGAGGTCAATCTCTGGCAGTCCCATTGGCACACCCTTTTCAATACAAAAAAAGAGTTGGTCCATCATACTACTTGATTCAAATCTCCCTGGGAGCACAAAAGGCCATCTTAATGATGAGCAACTATCCAACTTACAACAGACGCTTTCACACTTCCCTAATCATCACACCTTAATCTGGCTGCACCATCACACCATGCCTGTCAAAAGCAAATGGCTGGACACCATGATACTGAAAAATGCCGATGATTTTTTTGCCATCACAGATCAACACCCACAGATCAAAGGGATAATTTGTGGCCATATTCATCAAGCGTTTGAAGAAAAACATAAAAATGCTCTCTTACTTGGATCACCCTCCACCTGCTTTCAATTCAAACCAAACTCCACAGATTTTGGTATTGATAATAAAGCCCCAGGCTATAGGCAACTAACATTACTGCCCAATGGCGCTATCATTACTAAAGTGGTTCATCTTAAACACTTTTCAAATTCAATAGATTTATCATCTTCAGGCTATTAATCCGTCATACTCTAAACAGCACATTACAACCCTACTAGCACACAAAGGATCAATAAATGAATGAAAAACACCACATTCTTGCTGTAGACGATGAACCACTAAATCTAGACATTCTAAAAGAGCTACTGGAAGAAGAGTACGACCTCAGTTTTGCAACCACAGGGGAAGAGTGCATTACACTCACCAACAACACATCCTTTGATCTGATTTTACTAGACGTAGGGCTTCCTGGACTCAGTGGGCTGGATGTCTGTAAAAAACTAAAAGAAGATACTTCAACACAAGAGATCCCCATCATCTTTGTCTCTGCGTTAACATCAACAAAAGAGCGGCTAGCAGGCTTTAACGCAGGTGGGCAAGACTATATAAACAAGCCCTTTAATAAAAATGAACTGAAGGCAAAAATCCAGCTATCAGTAGAGATAAAATCCAAAATTTTAGACCTGAATAAAAACGTACAGTATGCCACGGGGACTGCCATGATAGCCATGAGCAGCGCAGGTGAACTGGGTGTTGTACTGCATTTTCTTCGTGAGAGTTTTCTTTGCAAAACCTTGGCAGAACTTATAGCTAAAGCGCTTGATGCGCTTGAACAATATGGACTATCAAGTACCATACAATTAAGAACAAAAAAAGAAAATATCACCATAGGGCATGATGCAAAAATGCCAAAACTTGAATATGAACTTTTTGAACTGGTCGCCTCCAGCGATTGCCGCATCCATAGCTTTGGAACACGATCAATATTTAATTTTAACCCTGTGATTATCCTTGTAAAAAATATGCCCACTGATGATGAAGCACTCATGGGACGGCATCGGGATAATATCGCCATCCTTGCTGAAGGTATTCAAGCCCGACTGGGGGCTCTTTTACTGCAGATTGAGGTGGCTCATAAAAAAGAACTGCTATGGCATGTTATTGAAAAAACCGAGGGTGCGCTAAAGAAAATCACCCAATATCATGAAAGACAACAGCTAGCACAGTCTGAGCTAATGGATGGTCTATCCGATAAAATGGAAGAGACCTTTCAAGAGATGCAAAATAGTGGCATCTACCTCAGAGAAGAGGAGGAAGAACAGCTTATTAAAGCCACCCAATCTGTTATTGAGCCGATCACCAAACTATACCAAGACGGGCTAGAGTTAGGCGATCAACTCAACTCCATCATGACCGATATTAAAGGCACATTAAGTTAATAGCACTGAATATAATTTCAGTACATTTTGAAATTACCGTTTTAATTTAGCAAACGCATCCGCCATTGCACCTTGGGCAGCCTTCTGGGGGTTTTTATGCGGTGCTTTACTGCGGAGTTGGTGACGCTCCTGCGGCTTCTCTGCCAGCTGATCTCGATGATCATCACCCAGCCGCATAGTAAGGCCAATACGTTTTCTTTTAATATCAACCTGCATCACCTTCACCTTTACCAACTCACCTGCTTTAACCACTTGATGAGGGTCTTTTACAAATTTGTCAGACAACGCAGAGATATGTACCAGCCCATCCTGATGCACACCCACATCAACAAAGGCACCAAAGTTGGTTACATTAGTAATGACACCTTCCAGCACCATGCCTGGCTGTAGATCGTTTACTTTTTCAATACCTTCTGCAAATTTTGCTGTTTTAAATTCTGGCCGCGGATCTCGCCCCGGCTTTTCTAACTCACTCAAAATATCTT
>JAJRWL010000084.1 GCA_024276875.1 Gammaproteobacteria bacterium | reverse complement strand
GACCTGCATTGCCAGAAAAAATAGTGCAACGAAGCCAGCAGCAATGAAGGCTCCGACCGTGATTTCCATGGTTCTCATCTGTACCATTTGTTATTCTCCAAACATCAGTGCGGTCAGCACAAAATCCAAACAGAGTATTGCCAGGGCGGAATGTACAACCGTGCGGGTGGTCGCGCGACTGACACCTTCCGATGTTGGAACGCAGTCATGCCCCTGAAAAAGCGCAATCCAGGTGCAGATAAAGCCAAATACCATGCTTTTAATTACACCGTTAAAAATATCTTCATGCAGATCAATTTTAGACTGCATTTGTGACCAATAAGCCCCCTCATCGACCCCCAGCAGTTCTACGCCTATAAAATGACCACCTATCACGCCAATGGCACTGAACAGAGCGGCTAGTAGGGGCATGGAGATGAGCCCTGCCATAAAACGGGGTGTCAGTATCCGCTTGATGGGGTCGATAGCCATCATCTCCAACCCCGATAGCTGCTCTGTCGCTTTCATTAATCCAATTTCAGCGGTTAGGGCGGAACCGGCTCTGCCAGCAAAGAGCAGCCCCGTGACTACGGGGCCTAGTTCGCGTACCAGCGACGCGGCAACCATGACCCCCAATGTCTCTTCAGCACCAAATTGGGAGAGTATATAATACCCCTGAAGTGCTAATACCATGCCGACAAACAGGCCAGATACGGTGATAATCAGCAGGGAGAGCACCCCCACATAGTGGATCTGTGCAATCAATAATCTTGGCCGAATGACAAGAGCCGTCAGCCCTGAGAGCATATGCAGTAGTAAGACATGCCCGCGTCCCAGACGTTCCAGGGTGCAGATGCCAATGCGTCCAAGTCGGGCTAGTTGCTCCATTGGTCGCCCATCCTTATAGTTGGCCGTTTTATGATGACCACTCAATTCCCCAGTATATCGGTTTCCAGCGGTTTGGCTGGAAAGTGGAAGGGCACAGGGCCATCTGCTTGGCCATCCATAAATTGGCGTACCCAAGGTGAACCAGAGTTAGCAACCTGTTCACTTGGGCCACCCGCGATTACCTTGCCGTTTGAGATGACGTAGATGATATCTGCAATGTTAGCGGTCTCTTCCACATCATGTGAAACAATGATACTAGTCAGTCGACTGGCTTTGTTGAGCCGTGGGATGAGCTGTATCAGTACGCCCATAGAGATGGGATCTTGTCCGGTAAATGGCTCATCGTACAGCACCATCTCTGGATCTAATACGATAGCGCGAGCCAGAGCTGCGCGCCGTGCCATGCCGCCGGATAGCTCTGATGGCATCAGGTCACGTGCACCACGCAGGCCAACGGCCTCTAGCTTCATCAGCACCAGTTTGCGGATGATAGATTCAGGCAGCTTGGTATGCTCTCGCAGAGGGTAGGCTATATTTTCGAATACGTTAATATCCGTCAGCAGCGCGCCACTTTGAAATAGCATGCCCATGCGCATACGAAGTTTATACAGCTCTTTGTTGTTTAGCTTATGGACATCTTGCCCGTTGACATGGATAGTGCCTGCATCTGGGCGGAGTTGCCCGCCGATGAGTTTGAGTAGGGTTGTTTTGCCTGTGCCACTGGGTCCCATGATGGCGGTAATTGAGCCTTTGGGGATGTCAATATCAATGCCATCAAAGATCGCTCGATCGCCGCGATAAAAGCGCAAGCCTCGAATTTTGACCAGTGGTTCATTATCGTTATTAGGGTGTAGTGGCATAAGTTCCTGATTGAAGGTTGAATTCTACATTTAATTTTGCAGAATTGTTATGACATCGGTGCGACGCTAACCATTCAAAACGGCGTATTTTCACCTCTTCTACTGTATGGGGTCAAGCGGCCTTGGACAATCTTGTGAAGGTCTGGAAAAATGCGCACATCTTACATGTGATTTACTTGGATGAGTTTGCCTAATTTATGTTGCTAAATATCGCTGCAATTATTGTTGGTTTTGCTTTACTGGTTTGGGGTGCAGACCGTTTTGTTTTGGGGGCATCGGCTATTGCCCGTAACCTAGGGTTGTCCCCTATGTTGATTGGTCTAACCATCGTGGGGCTTGGAACCTCTGCACCCGAGATCTTGGTCTCCGTTATGGCCTCTTTTCAGGGGAATCCAGGCTTGGCTATTGGTAATGCATTGGGATCAAATATTGCCAATATTGGACTAATTCTGGGTGTTACCGCACTGATTGTGCCGCTAACGGTCTGTTCTGATGCGCTACGGCGGGAATACCCCATTTTGTTGGCGATCTGCATGTTGGTGCTGGTTTTGATGCTGGATGGGGAGTTAGGACGCGTGGATGGGGTGATTTTAATGGTCTCCCTGGTGCTGGTTCTCTTTGGTTTGGCAAGGATTGCGCTTCGAAGTCGTGTAGAAAAAGACCCCATGGAGCGTGAATATGAGGCAGAGATACCCGATGCCCTCAGCACCAAGTCGGCCGTTTTATGGTTTGTGATTGGATTAGGTGTATTGTTGCTCAGCTCGCGTATGCTGGTTTGGGGGGCTGTGAATATTGCGGTTTCTTTTGGTATCAGTGATTTGGTGATAGGTCTTACCATTGTTGCGTTGGGTACGAGTCTGCCTGAGCTAGCCGCCTCAATCACCAGCGCGCTTAAAAATGAACATGATATTGCTATTGGTAATGTTATTGGTTCAAATATATATAATCTGTTGGCGGTGCTCTCTGTACCGGCTGTTGTCATGCCCAGTGTTTTTGCCCCAGAGGTATTGAGTCGTGATCTCCCCGTTATGATTGGGCTGACGCTGGCTATCTTTATTACGGGCTATGGCTTTGGCGGTAGTGGTAGAATCACTCGTTTTGAAGGGCTGCTATTGGCGCTCTGTTTTGTGGCCTACCAAGCATTCCTTTTTATTGAAGTTGAAGAGCCAACAGAGCAAACAGCGATTGTTCGTATGTTGGATGAGATAAAAGTATGACCAAATCCCCCGATCTTCCATCGGCTCAAGTCGAGCAGCTCCAGGCATTGGGGCGTGCTGTCATAAATACTGAGGCGCGAGCTGTTGAGGCGTTGAGTAGTCGTATCAATGGCGATTTTGCAACAGCCTGTGGCCATATGCTGGAGTGTGAAGGGCGTATTGTTGTGACGGGCATGGGCAAATCGGGTCATATTGGAGGTAAGATTGCGGCCACCCTGGCCAGTACGGGCACACCGGCTTTTTTTGTCCACCCAGGTGAAGCCAGTCATGGTGATTTGGGGATGATTACACCCAAAGATGTTGTGCTGGCACTCTCTAATTCGGGCAACACAACAGAACTGTTGACCATTCTTCCGCTGATTAAGCGCCTGGGTGTGCCACTGATTGCTATGACGGGCAAGCCGGATTCCACATTGGCTCAGAAGGCTGATGTGCATATTGATGTCAGTGTTGAGCAGGAGGCATGTCCGCTGAATCTGGCTCCCACATCCAGCACTACGGCGGCTTTAGTGATGGGCGATGCCTTGGCTATTGCGCTGTTGGAAGCGCGAGGATTTACAGAGGAAGATTTTGCACACTCCCACCCCGGTGGGGCATTAGGTCGGCGCTTGTTGCTACTTATTGGTGACATTATGCACACAGGTGATCGCGTGCCGCAGGTGAAGGTTCAAGCCCTGTTATCAGATGCACTGTTAGAGATGACCAACAAAGGGCTGGGCATGACCGCTGTAGTGGATGATCAAGGGCGACTGGTGGGTATCTTCACCGATGGTGACCTCAGACGCGTGCTTGATCGAGGGCTGGATATTCATAACAGCACGATGCAAGAGGTGATGACCACAGGCTGCACCACAGCATGTGCAGATCAGCTGGCAGCAGAGGCACTACAGCTGATGGAAGCAAAAAAGATAAATGCATTGCTTGTGCTGGATGATCAGCACTGTTTGATTGGTGCATTTAATATGCATGATCTGTTACGTGCGGGCGTGGTTTAGGGTTAAAACTGATGCAAGATGTGTTAGAAAAAGCGAGTCGTATCCGTCTGCTCATTTTAGATGTGGATGGGGTGCTGACGGATGGCAGTCTCTACTTGGGTAACGGCGGTGAAGAGTTCAAAGCCTTCAACATCAAAGATGGCTTGGGTATAAAATTGCTGATGCAATCGGGTGTGGATGTGGGTGTTATCACCGGCCGCAGCTCTGCGTTGGTTGCACAGCGGATGGAGAGCCTGGGCGTTAAACATCTGTATCAAGGGCGACATGAAAAACTTCCAGCCTATCAAGAATTATTAACAAAATTAGCGCTTGAGCCGGTACAGGTGGGCTATGTGGGTGATGACCTGATCGATCTACCATTGATGCGACGGACGGGGTTTGCGGTTGCGGTTCAGGATGCCCACTCACTGGTCAAACAGCATGCCCATTGGCAGACCACGTTAGCGGGTGGCCGAGGCGCAGTGCGAGAGGTCTGTGAGTTGCTTATGAAGGCGCAGGGTACGCTTGATGAGGCGTATCAAGTCTATTTTGAGTAAAATGATCAATGCTAAGCCGTAGAAGCGTTGTTGTTGGAACACTGTTTATTCTGCTGGCTGCAGGTAGTGGCTTGTTGATGCAGATGACCAGCAAAAAAGAGGATGTAAAGATAAAGGTTGCGCATTCACCGGACTATTATGTAGAAGATTTTACCGTCACTGACATGGATATTGATGGCAAGCTGAAACAGACCTTATCTGCAGAGCGCATGCTGCACTACCCCGATGACGACAGCACTGAATTAACGCGCCCCCACCTGGTTATTTATGAAGAGGGTGTGCCCCCCTGGAAAATAAGATCAGAAACCGGCTGGATTTCAGGTGATGGGCAGCTGATGTTACTGAATGGTGTAGTCAAGATTGATCGAGTGGCGGCTCCAGGGGTTCGTCCAATGCATATTACCACGCGCAATTTGCGAGTACGTCCAAAAGAGAGCTATGCCGAAACAGATGAAAAGGTAAAGGTTCATAGTTTGGGTGATGTTCAAACGTCCACTGGCATGCAGGCATGGCTGAATAAACCGATACGGCTTAAATTTCTATCAAAGGTACGATGATATTATGAAATCCACTAAATGGCTAAGCTGTGGCTGGCAACAACTATTGGTATTAAGTCTGTCACTTCTATTGGCTGGTGAGGTATTGGCGCTCTCCTCAGATAAAGAGCAGCCGATACAGGTTGAAGCTGATGGCATGGAGATTGATGAAGCCAAAGGTGTGACAATATACAGCGGAAATGTG
>JAJRWL010000083.1 GCA_024276875.1 Gammaproteobacteria bacterium | reverse complement strand
TTTTAATACCACGCGCAATAAAAACCCGCTTTAGCACTGGGTGCATATCATCGGGTAAGATAGCCTCATGCTCATCCAAAGCATTTTGAATAATTTTAACTGTCAAAAAATTCCACCATTATTTAGGGTTCTGCTATGCACCATATCAAAAACTGGACTGTCCCAGCTGAATTATCTCCACCCAACCCCAAACAAGTGCATCTTTGGCGCATTGATCTCGACGAAAGTGATGAAGAGGAAGAGATGGAGACGGTGCTCTCTGAAGATGAGTTAATGCGCGCCCAACGCTTTCACAGTGAGCAGGATCGTAATCGCTTTATTAAAGCCCGTGGGTCAATGCGGCTACTACTGGGCTTTTATCTAGCAACCCCCCCTGAAGATATCACCTTTGTTTATGGCCCAAGCGGCAAACCCTTCATCTCATCTCCCGCCTCTGTACTCACTTTCAACCTCAGTCATACCGGCAATATGGCACTGCTGGGCATTTCACGCGAAGCGGCCATCGGGGTAGATCTGGAACGCATTAAAGAGAAGCCAAACTTTCATGCACTGGCAGGTCGAATCTTTGATAGCACAATCCAGCAAGCGCTTTCACAACTTACAGGATCTGCACTTGCTGAAGCCTTCTTTTACCATTGGACTGAATATGAGGCGCGCATGAAGGCCATCGGAAATGGCATTTTTAGTGACCACAATCCAACCCGGGATGCTGAGCTAGAAGCCACACATTTTATCCCCGAAGAGGGCTATATGGCAGCGATAGTCATGGAGGGTTGTCCTCCGCCTTTTGAAGAGTGGCAGATCTATTTATTTGAATGACCAACAGCAGATTGACAGGTATCATATGCTACCGATTTACTCGGCAGTGATGACAATAATAAAAGGAACGGATGATGAGCAAAAAAACGGTACTTATTACAGGCGGTGCTGGCTATATTGGCAGCCATACACTACGACAACTGGGGGAAGCAGGTGAACAGGTTGTGGTATTGGATAACTTCTCAACAGGTTTCAAAGAGGCTGTTCTCTATGGCAAATTAATAGAGGGCAACACGGGCGATAAAGCACTGGTCAGCCAAATTCTACGTGAACACAATATTGAATCCGTCCTCCATTTTGCTGCGCACACCATCGTCCCTGAGTCTGTTTCAGATCCACTAAAATATTACGGCAACAACACCTGCGCTACCCGCAATCTACTAGAGTGCTGCAAAGATGCGGGGGTTAAACACTTTATCTTCTCCTCTACCGCCGCAGTCTATGGTATGCCTGATGGGGATAAAGCCTGGGAAGATACCCCTACTGCCCCCATCAACCCCTACGGCACCTCTAAACTAATGAGTGAGTGGATGCTGCGAGACCTCTCTGCTGCCACCGATCTCAGGCATGTCGTTTTACGTTATTTTAATGTTGCAGGCTGTGACCCCGAAGGTCGTATTGGGCAATCAACCGTTAACGCTACACTGCTCACAAAGGTGGCCTGCGAAGCCGCACTGGGCAAACGTGAAGCTGTCTCTATCTTCGGCACTGACTACCCAACCCCCGATGGCACCGGCATTCGTGATTATATTCATGTTGAAGATCTGGCCGCTGCTCACCTGCGCGCACTCAATTATCTACGCAATGAGGGTGAATCCACGACATTAAACTGCGGTTATGGTCATGGTTACTCCGTGCGGGAAGTGCTAGAGGCTGTAGCGCGAGCCAATGGTAAACCATTCACCATACATGAAGAGGCTCGCCGCGCGGGTGATCCTCCACGGCTCATCGCCGGTGCAGATCAAGTGCGTGAAATACTGGGGTGGGAACCACAATATGATGATCTCGATACTATTGTGCGCACCTCTCTCGCCTGGGAGAAAAAGCTGCTAGCAAAATCATCATAGTAGTAACTTAATAGCGCCCATTCACATTCACTCACAACATCTTCCGCTGGTTTAAATGGAAACAATCCATATTTTCATCCTGGCTATCGTGCAGGGACTCACCGAGTTCCTGCCTATCTCCAGCTCTGCACACCTAATCCTAACCCCTAAGATTTTTGGTTTTACAGACCAGGGGCTGGACTTCGATATCGCCGTTCATTTCGGATCACTGATCGCCATTATCAGCTACATGAGACATGACCTCTGGCTAATGAGTAGAGATTTTGCTGGCTCGATTGGAACCCATGGCAAAGCCACTGAAAACTCCCGTATGGTTTGGCTGGTCGCACTTGCTACAGTGCCTATTGTTGTCTTTGGCGGCCTGTTTAAAACCCTGGTTGAGAGCGATCTGCGCACCATATTTGTCATCGCCACCACCACCATTATCTTTGGCCTATTACTGCTGTGGATGGATCTGCATGGCAAACATCAGCGCCATGAGCACCAGCTGAGTTGGCGCGATGGGCTGATCATTGGCCTATTCCAGGTGCTGGCTATTATTCCAGGTACTTCACGCTCGGGCATTACCATGACGGCAGGGTTGATGGTAGGGCTGACACGAGAGGCGGCATCCCGTTTCTCCTTTCTGCTTGCCATTCCAACCATTTTAATGTCGGGCGCACTCGTCACTTTAGACCTAATAAAAAGTGATCAGGCTATTCATTGGAACGAACTGCTACTCGGCATTGTTCTCTCATTTGCCGCAGCTTATGCCTGCATCCACGTCTTTATGCGTTTTGTAGAGCGCATCGGCATGTTGCCTTTTGTCATCTACAGGCTACTACTGGGGACTGTGCTTATTCTTTTTATGATTTAAATGCTGATTAATTACAAATGCAAGTATGATTATAAGGCAGAGAAATATAGTTCTCATTGATTTCATTGTAGTTTACATTTATTAAAGATAAGCTAAGGTACAACTT
>JAJRWL010000082.1 GCA_024276875.1 Gammaproteobacteria bacterium | reverse complement strand
TAGAAAAAAGTAGACGATCAATTTACAATATCAGATAAACTTTGGACGGGTCATAAAAGACGCACCGCAAACAACCTTGCAAGAGGCACCGGTTTTACAGCTTTTTGTGCGGATATAAATAAACCTTCAAAAACCATTGTTGCTAGGTACGGCAAAGATGGAAAAGAATGTCTTATACCTCAAAAATCAAAAAACCCTAGAATGCTCACCCCCAGAGAATGTGCAAGACTTCAAGGATTTCCAGAAGAATATATAATACCAGTTGCCAAAACTGCTGCTTATCGGCAGTTCGGTAATTCAGTTGCTCTTCCTGTAATAAAAGACATAACTTCAAAAATTATTACATACTTGGACAAAGTTTAAAAAATGCGGTTTGGTAAAAATCAAAATATAAAATTCAATTCTGAAATTGGAGCGTACTCTGTTGTTACCGGTGTTTTCCTACTTTCTTGATCCAAGGCAGCCCAGTAATATCCTGCAGGGGCGCGTCGTGGACAACATCCGTGGTAACTACAACTACAAGATGGGGGTTGCAAAGATTAAGAGGGTTGGCGAGTCAAAGTATAAAAGCAAGTTTCGCTCTTTCTCCTTTGCACCACGAAATATTGTCTGATTTTTAGTGGGCACTCATTAACTTTAAGATTAACAGCGTATTTGGGTTCCGGCCTTTTTGTTTGAATAATCCTAAAAAGATGGGTTGAGGATTCTCACCTGCTCGACTATGCTGCTGATATGTTGCGATTACTCATAATAATGTTGAGCTGCTTTCCCCTGCTGGCCTCTGCCGGTGCTTTTTATAAGTGGGTAGATAACAAAGGCGTAACTCACTACGATGCAAAAAAGCCCAATCATGATGCCGAGGTGATCACCACCGTTGATACCCCTGCGACCGCTTTGCCTGCCCCCTACTCATCTCAGCGCGATAGTGATGGGGAAGTGAATGATGAGGGTAATGAAGATAGTGCAACGGGTTACAGTAAATTTGCCATTGCTGAACCGGCATCAGAGGAGACCATTCGCAGTAATGAAGGCATTGTCAATATCTCCTTTTTCATAACCCCTGGACTCCGCAATGGTCATAAGATTGTTGTCACACTAGATGGGAAAAAATTGAAAGATCAATTGAGTTCCACCCAGTTTTCATTAAAAGACCTCCCCCGAGGCACACATACCTTAAAGGCCGATATTATTGATGCTAAAGGTCAAACCCTTAACAGCACTCAGGCCGTCTCGTTTCACCTGCGACAGCGCTCTATTCTGAACCCTTACTCCATCCTGAATCCTTAAACAGTGCATTATATTTAGCCGCTCTCGGCTGAATAGACCCGCTCACTAACTTTTCTACGGCTTTAGCGTGCTATTGCTATGCAATAACGCATGCCCTTCAATTGCCGCACTATAATGGTGCGCGTATAGTGTGTAATATTTCAAAATCCCTAATGTAATGAAGAGTGAACCGCCTGGTTCGATATTTGCTTAGGCACAGGTATGAATGCAGATAAGCTGATGCATAAAACCCTCTCCCCCTGGATATTGGAGAACCTGAATATTACGGTTCTACTATTTGATGAAGCGCTGAACCTGCAATATATCAATCCTGCGGGAGAGATGATGTTTGCAGCCAGTGCGCGGAATCTAAACGGCCAACAGGCGAGTGATTTTATTCACTGCCCCGAGCGCAATTTAAGTGCGGCCTTTAAGCAGGCGGTTGAGATGGGAATGCCATTTACCGAACGAGAGATATCGCTCTATCGTCTAGACGGCACTGGAATTACGGTGGACTGCACGGTAATGCCGCTGACAGATGCGGAACATGAGTCAGGTATCTTGGTCGAATTTCAACAACTGGATCGCCAACTACGCATTAGCCGAGAAGAGCATCTTATCTCCCAGCACCATGCTACCCGTGATCTGATTCGTGGTTTAGCGCATGAGATTAAAAACCCTTTGGGGGGACTACGAGGGGCGGCTCAGTTGCTAGAGCATGAACTGCCTGATCCCGCCTTAAAAGAGTATACCCAGGTTATTATCAATGAAGCTGATCGACTGCAAACATTGGTTAACCGCATGCTGGGGCCGAATAAGCTGCCTCAATATAGAGAGACCAATATTCATCAGGTATTAGATCGTGTGCGCTCATTGGTTCAGGCTGAATCCGGTGGGCAGGTAAAATTGGTATTGGATTACGATCCCAGTATTCCTGAGTTTTTGGGTGATGCAGACCAGCTGATCCAAGCGGTTTTAAACATTGTACGCAATGCTGTGCGAGCTGCGGGGGAGGCGGGACGCGTGATTCTGCGCACCCGTATTCAGCGACAATTCACCATTGGAAATAATCGCCACAGATTGGTGGCTCAGGTTGAGATTGAAGATAATGGCGCAGGCATTTCGCCGGACATCCTCAATAAAATATTCTATCCCATGGTGAGCGGTAGTGAGGGAGGAATGGGGCTGGGACTGACCATTGCTCAATCACTTATCAACCAGCATCGTGGGCTGATTGAATGCCGCAGTAAACTAGGTGAAACGGTCTTTACCGTATTACTGCCTCTGGAGAAAACAGATGTCTGAAGGGTGCAAGGTGTGGGTTATTGATGATGATGACTCCATTAGATGGGTGCTGGAAAAAGCGCTACAACGGGCAAAGATGGATGTCACGGGGTTTGCGGATGCCAATAAGGCATTGCATGCACTGCAACATAACCGGCCGGATGTCATTGTGTCCGATATTCGAATGCCTGGAATGGATGGCCTGGCCTTTCTTAAATGCATTCAAGAACAGCATAAAGAGCTGCCCGTTATTATTATGACGGCGCACTCTGATCTGGACAGTGCAGTGGCGGCATTTCATGGCGGTGCCTTTGAATACCTACCCAAACCATTCGATATTGATGAGGCGATTGAGCAGGTACGGCGCGCCTGTCGGCATAGCCAGCAAACGGCAAAGGCCGTGATGGCTGAGCCACTGGAAAGCCCGGAAATCATCGGCGAAGCCCCTGCCATGCAAGAGGTTTTTAGAGCCATCGGTCGCCTGGCTCGATCCAATGTGACGGTGTTGATCAATGGGGAGTCAGGAACGGGCAAAGAGCTAGTAGCCCAGGCGCTGCACCGTCATAGCCCACGCGCGGCAAAAACCTTTATTGCACTCAATATGGCCGCTATTCCACGGGATCTAATGGAATCAGAGCTTTTTGGCCATGAGCGCGGAGCCTTTACAGGCGCACAAAGCCGTCGCGTGGGGCGCTTTGAGCAGGCAAATGGTGGCACACTGTTCCTGGATGAGATTGGTGATATGCCGGCCGAATTGCAAACACGTCTATTGCGTGTATTGGCGGACGGTGAATTTTATCGCGTAGGTGGACATGAGCCGGTAAAGGCCGATGTGCGCATCATCGCCGCAACCCACCAACACCTGGAAGAGCTGGTGGAACAAGGGGGTTTTCGTGAAGACCTGTTTCACCGTCTAAATGTTATCCGCATCCATATCCCTGCGCTGCGTGAGCGTAAGGAGGACATCCCACTACTGATGCGGCACTTTCTCGCCATATCAGCTAAAGAGCTGGAGGCGGAATTAAAAATCTTGAAGCCAGAGACAATCAAGGCGCTGCAACAGATTGAATGGCCAGGCAATGTGCGACAGCTAGAAAATACCGCCCGTTGGCTTACCGTGATGTCTTCAGGGCAGGATATCCACGTTGAAGACCTGCCGCCAGAACTTAAGATTGCTGATGGGGCTGAATCACAAACAAGCGAATGGCAAACCATGCTGCGCACATGGGTGCGGCACAAACTACAGAGCGGTGAGGCGGGTCTCCTGAATGAGGCACTGCCGGCCTTTGAAAGCGTGCTGATAAAGGCCGCATTGGAACATACCGGCGGT
>JAJRWL010000081.1 GCA_024276875.1 Gammaproteobacteria bacterium | reverse complement strand
TTCAACAACCCCAATATGACACGCACCAAGGTGGTTTTACCTGCACCATTAGGGCCAATCATGGCCAAAATTTCGCCCGCATGCACACTCAGATCGACCGCATCCAGTACCTTTCGGCCACCAAAAGAGAGGGAGACAGCTTTCGCTTCAACAAGGATTTGAGCCGTGGTCATGAATCAATTACAGAAAATAGTCGCATTGGTGACATAATAGCTAATAAGTTAAAACTTCAGGCATTTTAATAAGCTAATGATTTTACGTTTTTCTCTCATATTATGGGGGTTTATTTTAACCACGCCCGCATTGAGCAGCGCCGCTAAACCACCCCGAGTTTTGGTGAGCATGTCGCCCATTCACTCACTGGTTACAGGGGTGATGAAGGGGATCAGCACCCCAGAGCTGCTCATTAAAGGCGGCCTGTCACCCCATAATATCAGCCTTAAACCCTCACAGATGCGCGCTCTAAGCCAGGCAGAGGTTATTTTTTGGTTGGGAGAGGAGGCCGAAAGTTTCTTAAAACATCCACTGGAGAGCGCCTCCAGCGATCAGCAGATCATTAAAATCTTAGACCTCCCCAAGCTGCGGCTCCTCCCCCTGCGCCAAGGGGGCATTTGGGAGCAGCACGCCCCCAGCACAGCGCATGCAGACAATACTCACCCAGCGCACGAACAGGTGGCACAACGCCCTGAAAACATCGACAGCCATGTCTGGCTTGACCCACTCAACGCCCAGATTATGGCTCAAGCAATAGCCGACACCCTCAGTGCCATCGACAGCGAACGAGCCGCTCAATATCAGGAAAATACCAAACACCTGATCTTCCGGCTTGAAAATCTACATCTTGAGATAGGCAATGTAGCTGCGGCGGCCATAAACAAGCCCTACATTGTTTTTCACGATGCCTATCAATACTTTGAAGATCGTTATCAACTAAAACCCGCAGGCTCCGTCACCATCGACCCTAAGCGCAAACCGGGTGCTCGTCGCTTGCGTGAGATCCAGCAAAAACTTCAGGAGACCAAGGCACACTGCATATTCAGCGAGCCTCAATTCCCATCATCACATCTAAGAATCCTGACCGGCGATGGGCAATACTACAGCGGCAATCTTGACCCGATTGGCATCGACATCCCCCCAGGCCAAAATATGTACTTTATTTTGATGCGCCGATTGGTCAGCGATTTTGTTAGCTGCCTCTGTCAAATTTATGTGGGTGAAGAGTTTATTACAGAAGAAGAGGCAACAACCTCACCAAAACAATAATAGTGGTTGAACTTTTAACCGCCGCCCCTATCTATCTATCGCTGTTTCCACATATCAATAGATCTGTAAAAATGAACATAATGAGTCGCTTATTAACCTGCCTGCTTTTGCTCTCCCTTTCGACACTTTCATGGGGAGGATTACCTATTGCGGTTGATGGCAAACAACTGCCCAGCCTAGCCCCCATGCTAAAGCAAGTGACACCGGCTGTGGTCAACATCACCACCCAGGGGCGTGTCATCGAACGCAGCCCACTCTTTGACGACCCCATCTTCCAGCGTTTTTTTAACGTCCCCGACAGACAACGTGAACGCCGCACCCAAGGGCTTGGCTCGGGTGTCATCATCAACAGCAAAGAGGGATACATCCTCACCAACAATCACGTCATCAAAGATGCTGAGATCATTATCATTCGACTACAGGATGGTCGTCAGATCAAAGCCAAACTGATTGGCACTGACCCCGATACCGACATCGCTATACTCCAAATAGCAACAGATAACCTGACCGCTATCCCCACCGCCGATTCCAGTCAACTTGAGGTAGGCGACTTCGTGGTCGCCATTGGCAACCCCTTTGGGCTGGGTCAAACCGTCACATCCGGCATTGTCAGTGCACTGGGGCGAAGTGGGCTGGGCATTGAATCTTATGAGGATTTTATTCAGACCGATGCCTCCATCAACCCAGGCAACTCCGGTGGCGCATTGGTTAATCTAAAAGGCCAACTGGTCGGCATCAACACCGCCATCATCGGCTCCAGCGGTGGCAATGTTGGCATCGGGTTTGCCATCCCCATCAACATGGCCAAAAGCATCATGACTCAACTCATCCAACATGGAGAAGTTCGTCGTGGCCGCTTGGGGGTTGGCGCTCAAGACCTCACCCCAGAACTGGCACAGAGTTTTGACATTGATCAGCAACAAGGTGCCATTATCACCCTCATCAATCCAGATTCACCTGCTGACAAGGCCGGATTACAGGTGGGCGACATCGTCATTGCGGTTAATAATCAGCCACTCCGTCACACCTTGGATCTGCGTAATATCATTGGCCTGCTGCCGATCGGTTCAGAACTGGACATTGAGATCATTCGCAACGGTCGCAACCATAATATGACAGCCACTATTGCGCTGCCCGAGTTTAGAACAATCAAAGGTGGGAAGCTCAACCAACAACTGCGCGGCACAACCCTACGCGATGTGACCAACGATCCCCGCTATTCCGGCGAGATTGAAGGCATACTGGTTGCAGCGGTTGAATATAACAGCCCCGCTGCCCATGCGGGGATACATGAAGGCGATATCATTATCGGAATAAATGATGCCGCTATTGCTAACCTGGACATGCTGGAGAAGAGGCTCAAAAAACGCAACCGAAGAAAAGCCTGGCTGAATATTTTAAGAGGCCGATCAGAGCTTTATATTGTGCTGCCTTAATATCTGCATGATTGATCCAATCATTAATCCCCAGCAGGTTGATTAATCATTACGGGGTTGACTGGCGCACTTTCCATTGGTTTTTTTCAGTTCATCCCCGCGTCTTTTAATCAGGCGTTGAATGAGCATCCCTTCGAGCATTCGATAGACCACCTCTTGTGCTTTTTGATAAACAGTTGCGGGTCTTCCCAACAGCGAAAGCCTGGCATCAAAATAGGCGACATCGGCCTCCAATTCACTCACGCTTGGCAGGTGCTTTCTTGCCTCTTCCGCTTGTTTTTTCTTAGCACGCATCTCTTACATTTCCCACGATAATTTGCAGCCCACCACTCAGCAACTGCTCCCACACAAAGCAAAAGCAACTGGCAAAATTAGCTTTATAATCCTCAGCACCCCACCTCTAAAAAAACGGAGCTATAGCAGCATAATAGTCGAAAGCGTGCCACAGAATACAGTGACCCGTAAGAAATAGAAGCAACCAACTTGCGAGATTCTGCCCAGCAGAGGAAAATAAGCCCCATCATTAAACAACACGGCAACCGATCACATGACTACTATTCGCCAAGAAGACTTCATTCAAAGCATCGCTGATGCCTTTCAATACATCTCCTATTACCACCCCGCAGACTATATTAAAGCCCTGACCAAGGCCTGGGAAAAAGAGGCATCACCCGCCGCTAAAGATGCCATGGCACAGATTCTAATCAACTCCCGCATGTGTGCCGAAGGGCATCGCCCCATCTGTCAGGATACAGGCGCAGCCGTTGTCTTTCTAAAGATCGGCATGGATGTAAAATGGGATAGCGAACTTAATATCACCGATATGGTGAACGAAGGCGTGCGCCGCGCCTACACCCAGCCTGATAACAAGCTGCGCTTCTCCATGGTCAGCGACCCTGCCGGTGAGCGTAAAAATACCCGCGACAACACGCCTGCCATCATCAACATGGAGCTGGTTGATGGTGATAAGGTTGCCATCGCTGTCGCCGCCAAGGGGGGTGGCTCTGAAAATAAATCAAAGTTTACCGTACTCAATCCCAGCAGCAGCATTGTTGACTGGGTACTGAGCGTCGTGCCTACCATGGGTGCAGGCTGGTGTCCGCCCGGCATACTCGGTATCGGTATCGGTGGTACCGCAGATAAAGCCATGCTATTGGCAAAAGAGTCGCTGCTCGATCACATTGACATCCACGAACTCAAAGAGCGCGGCGCTCAAAACAGGGTAGAAGAGCTACGCCTGGAACTGTTCGATAAGGTCAATGCACTGGGCATTGGCGCACAGGGTCTCGGCGGTCTCACCACGGTATTGGATGTCAAGATCAAAGATTTCCCAACCCACGCTGCCTCACTGCCTGTCGCACTCATTCCCAACTGTGCCGCCACCCGCCATTTGGAATTCACACTCGATGGCAGTGGCCCTGCCGATCTGGTTCCCCCCAATTTGAACGACTGGCCAGAGATCACACTGGAAGCCAGCAAGAATACCCGCCGTGTCAATCTGGACACAATCACACCGGAGGAGATTACAACCTGGAAGGCGGGCGAGCAGATCCTACTCTCTGGCAAGCTGCTGACCGGACGTGATGCCGCCCACAAACGCATCGCCGACATGCTGGCAAAAGGCGAGCCACTGCCTGATGGGGTCGATTTCAAAAACCGCTTTATCTACTATGTGGGCCCTGTAGACCCCGTGGGCAACGAGGTAGTTGGCCCCGCAGGCCCCACCACCGCCACCCGCATGGATCAGTTTACCGACATGATGCTCGATCAAACAGGGCTTATCGGCATGGTGGGCAAGGCAGAGCGTGGCCAAGCCACTATCGATGCCATCAAACAACATAAAGCGGTCTACCTGATGGCCGTTGGGGGAGCCGCTTATCTGGTCTCCAAAGCGATCCGCTCATCACGCATGGTCGCCTTTGAAGAGCTCGGCATGGAAGCCATCCGTGAATTTGAGGTAGAGGACATGCCCGTTACCGTAGCTGTTGATAGTCAGGGCGAATCTGTCCATCAAACAGGGCCGGCAAAATGGAAGGCGATGATTGGAAATATCATCTCTTAAAATACCTGCACATCAGGGTGGGCATCACACAGATGCTCACCCTCTGGCAGACTACATATAATGAACTAAATTACTATATTAAGAAAAGTCTTACTTTTAATACCCTAATGCCGTTTTTTAGGAGTGCTTAATGTTCAAATCTGCAACTAGAAATATTGTCATTACTCTTGCCTTCTGTTTTGCCTGCTGCTGAAACTCCTTCCAAACCAGCACCTGATGAGACCATGCCTAGGGAAGAGGGAAGCATGCTATGGGATGAAGAGGAGATAATCCCAGACAGGACGGGGATTGAGGCTCCGGTGAAACAAGAGATGCTATGATTTCATCACTGAGTCATTTTAAGGCGAAGGTTCGTAAAAGTATAACGCTTGATAATGGGATAGAATTTAAGTGGCATGAAATCGGTTGATGATGCAATGGCTACCTGAACGCGAGCTACGGATAAAGGTGAAAATCTCAAATGGCTCAACAATTCAACAAAAACATTAGCGAAGAAAAAGTAGTTGCGGAGTTCGCGATTCGTCGAGCAAAGATAGCCCAATTAGCTATTATTGTGGGGGTAATTGCTGGCGTCGTCATTATTTTCCTGTACCAAGACATTGCATCAAATGCGATAGCTTTGATTCTACTTGTAGTAGTTTTCATATCGGCAGCATTTGTGAATATGAAAGTATGGCGCTGTCCTTCATGTAACGGACATCTGGGTAAATTGTATCTAGGACTGAAAGAGCCAAAACACTGTCCTAGTTGTGGAATTAAATTAATTGAATAGAGGGTCGATTAATCGGGGGGCCAGCCGGGCGGACGCTGCTCTGTTGATTATTTTCAGCTCATAGTGTTCCCTTACTAACTCTTAATCCCCACACCCCGCCGCAACAGGCTCAAACTGAACCCCGCCAGCACCACGATAAACAGCAGAATAATAGTAAACGCCACGCCTAAATTAATATCTGAAACACCAAGAATGCCATAACGAAAGGCGTTGACCATGTAGAGCACAGGGTTAACTAAAGAGAGCGTCTGCCAAAACTCCGGTAGCAGCTGGATGGAATAGAAGACACCTCCCAGATAGGTCAATGGTGTCAATACAAAGGTGGGTACAATGGAGATATCATCAAAGCTATTGGCATAGATTGCATTGATGAAACCTGCCAATGAAAAAAGCACCGATGTCAGTACAAACACAGCCAGCGTCAGCCCATAACTGTGGATACTAACATCCGCAAACAGAAGTGAAACAAGGGTCACTAAAATACCCACCACCACACCGCGTGTTACTCCACCGCAGATGTAGCCCGTCAGAATAACCCAGTTTGACACCGGTGAAACCAACAGCTCTTCAACATGATGACCAAATTTACTAAAGTAGAAAGAGGAGACCACATTGGAGTATGAGCTGGTAATGACTGACATCAAAATCAACCCCGGCACAATAAATTCTATATAACTGTAGCCATCCATCTCACCAATGCGCTCACCAATCAGATTACCAAAGATGACAAAGTAGAGTGCCGTAGTAACACCTGGTGGAACCACCGTCTGCAACCAAATACGCATAAAGCGCAAAACCTCTTTGATGTAGATGGTCTGAAATGCAATACGGTTAAGAGAGGGTCGCTTCATTTAGCTGCACCTTTACGAGAGTTGGCCACAATATCCATATACAACTGCTCTAATCTATTCTGCGCGCTGCGCATACCCACCACCTCAATACCCCTCTTTGAAAGCAGTGCAAATAGATTATTGATGCTTTGCTCCTTCGGCACTTCCACCTGCAAGGTCAGATCATTCAACCGACTCAATACAAAACCATCAACAGATTGATCAGAAAAATGGGGTAAATCCTTCCCCAAATTTAATTCATAACACTGCGTATTTAATTTATTAAGGAGTTGGGAGAGACTAGAGCGTTCAATAATTTCACCCTGATTGATAATGCCGATATGACGGCACATACGTTCTGCCTCTTCCAGATAGTGGGTGGTAAGAATAATTGTCGTGCCTTGCTGATTAATCTCTCGCAACAGACCCCACATGGCATGACGAATCTCAACATCCACCCCAGCAGTAGGCTCATCCAGAATCAACAACTTTGGCTGATGAGCCAAGGCACGAGCAATCATCAGTCGCCGCTTCATGCCGCCTGAGAGTGACCGTGCCATCTCACGACGCTTATCCCATAGATCAAGCTGTCGCAGACAAATCTCTGCACGCCGAAAGGCCTCACCACGCTCCACACCGTAATATCCTGCCTGGTTGACAACAATCTCCTCCAACGGCTCAAACTGATTAAAGTTAAACTCCTGCGGCACTAACCCAATACACTGCTTTACCGCAACAGGGTCACGATCCAGGTCATGCCCAAAGACCTGCACGCTGCCACTGCTTTTATTTACTAATGAGCAGATGATGCCAATGGCCGTGGATTTGCCTGCTCCATTGGCTCCCAACAACGCAAAGAAATCCCCCTGCTGCACATCCAGATCAATCCCTCTGAGTGCAACCACCCCATTGGCATAGGTTTTTTGTAGATTACGGATTGATAAAGCGATCATTGATAGCCGGAAATACCCTGTTTAAAACAAAACATTCTAATTGATTCGACGGCTTAAACCTAAAAAGAGCAGTTGGTCTATATTCTTTAATATGTGCCGTGATATTCAAGTACAGAGGGCAGATGCTGCACAACAAGAATAAAGGATGAGAATAATGAAACGGGGCGTCAAATGTAACCGACCAAACAAACCTTTAATTAACCTATTATGGCTGACAGCTCTCAGCAGCATAAGCGCTACACTCATCAAGCCGGACAGGATTTTGAGCACACCAAAAACAAAGAGGGAGAGATACCCAAACAAGCTATAAATATTACAATCTGCACCGATCATCGCTTTAGCATAGCAACAGATAACAACCTAAAAAAGGATGATAGATAATGAGTGAACCACACTCAGTTGGGGATTTTTCAGCAGCCCATAAACCCACATACTCCCTCAGACACAGCCTACTATTATGGTTCCTGCTGCTGGCGCTATTACCCTTAGCGCTCGGTGCCTGGGTTGGCTACCGTCAAGCCATTGATGGTCTAATGAATACCGCAGTGCAAGGGTTGGCACAGGGATCACAACTCAAAGCAAACTTCATCCAAAGCTGGTTTGACTACCGTGTCACAGATCTCAACAATCAAGCAGAAAACCTACATAACGCCGAGTTTCTAGCCAGCTTAAAAGAGGGGTTACAGCGAAATGAAAATAGCCTTTCTGAATTTGTTACAAGCGATGCGTGGGCATCACTGGTCGATAACCAACAGCAGGGGCTTGTAACCTTCGCCCGCCACTATGACTACATCTATGATCTACTGTTGATTGACAATGATGGCAACATTCTCTTTACAGTCGCCCACAAATCTAATCTTGGCTCTAATCTTTTCAAAGAGCCATACACAAGCACCCGTTTTGCCCGCAGCGCCAAAACCAGCCTGGAGACCGGCCAGACACTCTTCTCTGATTTAGAGCGTTATGCCCCCGCTAACAATCAACTGGCCAGTTTTCTGACTGCCCCCATATTGAATGAATGGGGTGAAAAGATAGGGATATTTGCCATTCAGCTACAACTTGAGCACATTAATAAACTTATTTTAAATCACAGCCGCAAAACATCTTTAACTCACTACTTAGTAGGGCTAGATGGACGGCTACGCACACCTGTCAACAATAGTGAAACAAACCCAATACTGCATCAGCAGATTGAAACAGCCCCCTTTAAACATTGGAAAAAAACATACACAGCACAACAACACCGATCAAAGCATGAGACAGAAAAGGCATTTAAATATACCAGTTTCAATAACCAGCAGGTTATAGGCCTACATCAAACAATAAATCTACTGGGAATAGACTGGGTACTCATCAGTGAGATTGACCAAGATGAGGCGCTAGCTACCGCTCACAGATTGGGGCAGATTATTTTAACCATCTTTCTCTTAACCGCGGCCCTGGCATCCACGCTCGCCATTTACCAAGCACGACGCATCACTCAGCCCATTATCCAACTCGCTAATGCCAGCATGGCTGTAGCAGCAGGCCAACTGGACCAGCAAGTAGAGATAACATCGAACAATGAAATTGGTGCGCTCTCTAAAGCATTTAACCACATGCTAATGAAGCGCCAAATACATGAATTTGCACTTGAACAGAGCAGCATACAAACCCATAAAGCACTGGCCGAGCTTGATGCACAAAAGTTCGCACTGGATCAACATGCCATCGTCGCCATCACCGATGTACAGGGCACGATCACCTTCGTTAATGATAAGTTCACTGAAATCAGTGGTTACAGTCGTGAAGAGTTACTAGGGCAAAACCATCGACTGCTCAACTCTGGTTATCACAATAAACAGTTTTTTCATGACATGTTTCATACTATTTGCAAAGGTGATGTTTGGCATGGAGAGATCTGCAACAAAGCCAAAGACGCTCACCTCTATTGGGTTTATACCACCATCGTGCCCTTTATGAGCAAGGATGGAAAACCTGAACGCTACATCGCTATCCGTGCTGACATCACTGAACGCAAACAAGCTGATGATGAACTACATAAAGCAAAGGAAGCAGCAGAGAGCGCAACCCGACAAAAGTCTGAATTTCTAGCCAATATGAGCCATGAAATACGCACCCCCATGAACGGCATCATCGGCATGACAGGGCTACTGCTGGACACCCATTTAACCGCCAAACAACATAATTATGCTAAGACAGCCATGGACTCGGCCGATGCCTTGCTGTGCATCATTAATGACATCCTGGATTTCTCAAAGATTGAAGCGGGCAAGCTGGAACTTGAAGAGATACCTTTTGACCTGCAAGCACTTACCGAAGATGTAGCGGAGTTAATGGCATTAAAATGTCAGGAAAAAAATATCGAGATGTTACTGCGCTACAAACCCGATTGTGAGCATTTTGTGATTGGCGACCCAGGGCGTGTTCGACAAATCCTATTAAATCTACTCAGTAATGCCATTAAATTCACAGAAAAAGGACATATCCTGCTAACGGTGGAACCTTTTAGAAAGCACAAAGAGATCGCATCATTTCGAGTCACCATAAAAGATACTGGCATTGGTATCGCCTCAGACAGAGTCGATCATATTTTTAATAAATTTGATCAAGAAGACGGCTCCACTACACGCAAATATGGCGGCACAGGGCTCGGGCTTACCATCTGCCGCCAGCTCTGCACCCTGATGCAAGGTAACATTCTGGTTGAAAGTGAAAAGGGTAAAGGTTCCACTTTTAGCTTTATTATACAGCTTAGCGTAAACAGCCAAGCCTCCCCCATCTATGCCCACCCTGATAGTTATAGCCACCTTAAAGGGCTAAAAACACTCATTGTGGATGATACCGAGGTTGCCCACACCATTCTTAAAGAACAGCTCTCAATACTACAGATGCGACTCACCAGTACCAACTCGGGGCAAGCCGCCCTGACAACACTAAAAAAAGCCATTGCAGAAAATGACCCATTTGATATTGCTATCATTGATTCTCACATGCCGGAAATGGATGGTGAACACCTCGCTAAAGAGATCTTACAGCAGCATTTACTGGCCGATGGCATCATGATCTTTATCACATCCGCCCCTCGTAAAGGTAGCGCTGCCCATTTAAAAACGCTGGGATTTAGTGGCTATCTTACAAAGCCCACTCACCCCTCTGAAGTGCCACAGATTCTTGCACTGGCTTGGGATGCTAAACAGCAAGGACAAGATATTCCATTAGTCACTCGCCACACACTCCAAGAAGCAAGGACAGGGGGGCATAAAAAAGCCATCTTCCCTCACACCCAAATACTGCTAGCAGAAGACAACCCCGTCAACGTCATGGTCGCCACCGAGCTACTTGAAGGGCACGGTTGCACAGTGACACCTGCGGGTAATGGCCTTGAAGCGGTGGCACTGGTTAAAAAACGCCATTTTGATCTCATCTTTATGGATTGCCAGATGCCAGAGATGGACGGTTTTGAAGCAACGGCAGAGATTCAAAAACTGCCATCCAATAATACGACTCAACAGACACCCATTATCGCCTTTACTGCAAATGCCATGCAGTCCGATAAAGAACAATGCCTTAATGCCGGTATGGACGATTACATTAGCAAACCTGTCAGCCAGGAATCACTGGAAAAAATACTCACCAAATGGCTGCCACATAAATTAAAAGGGGCCAAAACGGAAGAGACGGAAGAGACGGAAGAGATAGAAACATCTTCACAATCTCTGGCTTCCTCCTCTACAAATTCAAACATACTAGAGCTAGAAATTTTTAATACATTAAAACAACTGTTTGGAGATCGCTTCACCTCTGCCATAGAACAACACACTCAGAATGCACAAAAAAATGTGCACCAAATAAAAGAAGCACTCAAACAAAACGACCTAAAAACAGCAGAAAGAGCCGCACACTCCTTAAAAGGAGCCAGCATGCAATTTGGTGCCATAAGCCTAGGTAGCGTGGCAGCTGAAATAGAGGCATTAGCAAAAAAGGGAAAGCCAGATAATGCTAAAGCGCTATTAGCCCAGTTAACAACCAGCCAACAACAGGCCGCCCATGCCATGTTGCAACGAGTAGGTATAGAAGCAGAAGCATCACCGCCTAATAACAAACATCTACTTGGCCGAGTGCTTATAGTCGATGACAACCTAACCAATCAAGCGGTAGCCCGTGGCATATTAGAAAAACAGGGTTTAGATAGCGATATAGCGGCAAATGGTCAAGAAGCCATAAAAATGCTTTCAGCGTCTACTTATGATTTGATATTTATGGATTGCCAAATGCCTATCATGGATGGCTTTGATGCTACTCGTCATATACGAAATCCACAATCATCCACTAAAAACAGCACAACCCCCATCATTGCCATGACAGCCAATACTACGAAGGCTGATCGTGACCAATGTTTTGCAGTAGGAATGAACGACTATATTAGTAAACCTATTAATACCCAGCAGCTACAACAGCTACTCAATAAATTGCTAACTACCTCCACTATCCCAGAATCCGGCAACAGAATAAAAGAGAAAGAAACATCCACCGAACAGCAACCCACTGATATAGTGATATTTGATGCTGAAGCCATGAGCAACCGCTTAATGAATGATAAATCACTTATACAGGCAGTAGCTGAAACATTTCTTGGTGATATGACGCATCAAATTAACCAACTTACATTAGCCGCACAAGCGGCTGACGTAGCAAAAACCACCGCCCTTGCGCACAAAATTAAAGGTGCATCAGCAAACGTAGGGGGCATAGCACTTAGCCAACTGGCCTGCAAGGTAGAGCAGGCCGGTGAAACAGAAGATTTAGCCTCTATACACAAGTATTTGCCTGCACTGGAGCAAAACTTTGCACAACTTAAAGCCGTAATGAAGAAAGTATTGTTATGAGATGACTCATTGCCAACAATGGTCATACCCTATATGCAGCTAAGGATAGTGAGCAAAATCAAACTGAATGCCCTATATGTTATCTATAAAAAATTATATCCCCCTGTTTTTTTTAGCACTGCTGCTATTTGCCTGCACCATCAATTCAGCTACTGCCAAATCTGCTGTTTCCGCACCACTTCAATCAACACTGAAACAACTCCAAGCTAAACAAGCCGCTATCGAGGCTGGCACTACACTGGATGACAACACCAAAACAAAAGTTATTGAGCTGTATGACCAAGCCATAGCCTCGCGGGAGCAGACCAATGAAATCTATACAAAACTGGCGCAGCTCAAATCACTCATCGCAACAGCGCCCAAGCGTATCAAGAAAATACAGAAGCTAATGGCCAAGCCATTAAAGCCATACAATCCACTAAAAAAGCTGCCTCGCAGCACAAATATAGAGAGAATAGAAAGCCTCTTACGCCAAGAGGAGGAGGCATTTGATGCCATCAGGGAGGTGCTAAAAAAACATACCGACAACCTCACATGGCTCATGAATATCGCCACCACATTAAGTCAGGAGAGCGCCAACAGCACACGCAAACTTGAACAGATAGAGTCTGACCTAAAAACACTCCCTCCACCCGATGAAGCCTCTGCCATAACCAATGCTCGGAAGGAGGCCTTACTCACCCGCAAATATTTACGAGAGGCTGAATTAAGTTTATACAAACAACAACTGAATAATCATGAACTGCTCACCTCCCTCTCTATGGCTGAACGTGATTTAGCCGCCAGGGAAGAGAGCCGCCGTCTCGCGGGTCTTGAAGCATTAAGAAGCGCCTCCCAAAAACAGCGTGAAGCCACCGCCACCAAGGCAAAAC
>JAJRWL010000080.1 GCA_024276875.1 Gammaproteobacteria bacterium | reverse complement strand
TTAATCGTTGCATAAGTTCTCGCGCTGCACTTGTCAAAATACACGATAAATAGTGCTAAATGCATAATTGCTACTGCGAATACTTATGCAACGATTAATACTGCGGAAAATCTATTTTGGCTCACTACGGTTACCTAAATCCGACAGATTCCTAACCCATTACTAAAATATTAACAACGGATATTTCCACAAAAATAAAAGCCGCTTTTATTTTTGCGGTGCAATATCTACCATTTCTAACTCAAAATTAAGATTTTTCCCAACCATTGGGTGATTGACATCAACAGTTACCGTCTCTTCATTCACCTCTTTTATAGACAATATATGGGTGTTTCCATCCGGCCCCTGTGCGGTCAATTCAAGACCCACTTTCAGATCAATCTCTTCTGGTATATCTGCGCGTGGTACTTCATGGATTAGTTTAGGGTTATGTTCACCATAAGCATCTATTGCTAGAATATTAATGGTTTTCTTATCACCTATCCCCATACCCTCTAGGCCTTTCTCAAACCCAGGGATGGCCTCTCCAGATCCAATATTAACCAACAATGGTTCCTGCCCTATTGATGAATCAAATTGAATACCATCATCGAAAGTGCCTGTGTAATGAACCTTTACGGTGTCACCTATTTTTGCTTGCGTCATATTTTGCTCCCAAAATTAAAAATATCTGTTAGAGGAGCATCAAATTAGGCTCTCTAAATTCTAAAAACGTGAATTATCTCAAAAAATACATGGTATTTCAGTGCATTTTATTCCTTTGCGCACTGGTTCTTTTAGTTATTAGAGACAATAATTATAGTTAAGTAGTAGTATTCTCTAAAATATCAAGATCTATGGACATATTTCCTGCACAATCTTATCGAATTTCGCCTCTTGCTAAACAGGAATTTAGTGAGAAGCAGAGGTTCAACCAGGCTTCAGACTCCTCAACTGATCCCACGGACAAATCTGAGAAAAAAAGCAATTCACAAGCATCTAAAAAACCATTCGATACTCAACGTGAGTTGCAGCAACTAAAGAGTCGTGACCGTGAGGTACGTGCACATGAAGCCGCTCATATTGCTGCAGGAGGATCCTTAATACGCGGCACAGCAAATTTCAAGTACCAACGAGGCTCCGATAGTGCTAATTATGCGGTTGGGGGCGATGTCTCTATTGATACCTCAAAAGAAAAGAATCCTCATAAAAATATACAAAAAGCAACCACTATACAGCGGGCGGCACTTGCACCTGCAACCCCTTCGGCGACGGATCATGCTGTGGCTGCACAAGCTAACCAGATGGCGGCAATAGCTCGCATTGAAATTGCCCGTATAAATCAAGAACAGAGCAGTGAGCAATCTACTGCATCTAAATCAGCTCGAAATACAAGCGGTGCAGCCCAATATCAACAACTGGAACGAGAAACAGACCCAGAAATGGGTCAATTAAGCGAATATGCTTAATCTCTTTTTTTAGTGTGCTTTTGCTCCCCTGATTTTTTTAACCCCAAACGAGGTTTTTTACCCTTTGGCTTGTGCGCTCTTGGGGGGGCTGCTTTTTCACCTGTGCATGACATACGTAGCGGTTGCCCACAAACGATAACCTTTTGCAGATGCTTTTCAATCTCTTTGGGCATCCCCTCTGGCAAATCGACCGTGCTGTAGTCAGCGTTAATGCCAATATAACCAATATGCTTTCCTTCAACCCCTGCCTCGTTGGCAATAGCACCGACTATTTCACGTGGTGTTGCTCCATGCTGGCGACCCACCTCTATCCTGTAACGGATACGGGTAATCTCCCCACCCTCTTGCTCAGGTTTACCATACCCCTTGCGTTCTTTGCGCTGTCTTGAATCAGAACGACCTTCAGAGCGACCCTTGGTTGGTGCTGGCGCTTTGATCTCTTTTACAACAAAAGGGCGCTCACGCTGGCTCAAAAAAGTAAGCGCGGCTGCAATATCGACAGGACTCATCTCCTGTTCATTTTCAATGCGGCTGATGAGCCGATAATAGAAATCCAGGTCTTGATTAACAACGGTATCACGCAAGAGTTGCATAAATTGATCAATGCGGTGCTCACCCAGATCATCGGCTGACGGCAGCGCCATTGGGGCTATTTTCTGGCGTGTTGCACGTTCAATAGACTTCAACAGGTGATGCTCTCGAGGTGATACAAAGAGCAGCGCTTTGCCTTTACGCCCCGCTCGTCCAGTGCGACCAATCCGGTGAACATAAGCCTCTGGGTCATAAGGGATATCGTAGTTTACAACATGACTGACACGCTCAACATCCAGCCCGCGTGCGGCAACATCCGTTGCCACAACGATATCCAGCTTGCCATTTTTTAAACGCTCAACTGTTCGCTCACGCATCGTTTGGTTCATATCACCGTGCAATGCCTCAGCAGAAAACCCATGTGCCTCAAGCTTTTCTGCCACCTCAACAGTTGCTGTTTTGGTGCGTACAAAAACAATCATGGCATCCAGTGTTTCAACCTCTAGCACCCGTGTTAATGCATCCATTTTATGAAAAGGGGTAACGACACAGTGAAGTTGTTCAATTGTGGTCACCGTTTCTGTTTTGCAGGCCACTTTAATCTCAATCGGATTTTTGAGATATTTTTGAGCCGCATTACGAATGCTCTTTGGCATTGTTGCTGAGAAGAGCGCCACCTGCCGATCTTCCGGAGCTTGCTCAAATATCCACTCAATATCATCCACAAACCCCATATTGAGCATTTCATCCGCCTCATCCAGCACCAGGGTTTTTAACCCCTTCAGTGACAAAGTGCCACGTCGTAGATGATCCATCACTCGGCCAGGCGTACCCACAATCACATGTGCGCCACGTTTCAGTTGCCGCAATTGAGTAGACATCCCTGTTCCACCATATAATGGCAACACATGAAAGCCTTTCATGCCGTGTGCATAGCTCTGAAATGCCTCCGCAACCTGAAGCGCAAGCTCTCGGGTCGGAGCCAATACAAGCACCTGTGGATCACGCTGCTTTAGATCTATAGCACTTAATATAGGCAGCGCAAAGGCCGCTGTTTTACCTGTGCCTGTTTGAGCCTGTCCCAACAGGTCTCTCCCTTCCATCAAATGGGGGATGCACTGTTCTTGGATGGGCGTAGGAGTCTCATAACCAAGATCAACAACAGATTTAAGAACAGTAGGGCGAAATCCGAAACGGTCAAAACCGACGGACGAAGGAGCGGAATCCATGGAGACACCTCAAGTCAGGGGGGAACAAAAACAGCTGTCATATAGATAAATATGACAAAAATGGAGCCATATAATAACAGATTATAGACTCTAGCGTGACAAACAACTTGGGATCAGATACTTTAGCCC
>JAJRWL010000079.1 GCA_024276875.1 Gammaproteobacteria bacterium | reverse complement strand
TTGCCACTGTTTGGCATCCCCACAAGTGCAATATGCAGGCGATTGTTGCCGCGAAAGAGGGTGCTGCTATTTGGGACGGTGATCTCTTGATCCGTATTGTGCATTTACATATTTTCTCATGGAATCAGGTCGGTGTTATAATCAGCTTTAGTGCCGATCCCGATGTTTTTTTGGTTGATTTAGATACCAATGTTACGCAGTGTATCTAAATGAGAATGACTATCACTATATATTTCATACCTGAAGTATGGAAGTCCTTTTTAATCATCCCCCCCTTTTTTTATTATGATAGAAACAGAGACTGAAGAACGAAAAAGCAAATCTCAAATTAAGCGAGAGATGCAAGCACTGCGCGATTTAGGTAAGGATCTGATTGAGCTATCAGAGGGCAATCTAAGAAAACTGTCACTGTCTGATAGAGTGTATGGTGCGGTGATTGCGGCAAAAGGATTTAAGCGAGAGGCTTTACGTCGGCAAATACAGCATATTGGTGTGCTGCTACGTGATGAAGATGATGCGGTTCTTCATCAAGAGTTGGAGGCGCTTGCTAAACCCCATAGAGCTGAGGTGCAGGCGCTTCATCAGGTTGAACGGTGGCGAAACCAACTTATTGCAGGTAATGATCCCTTGTTGGAGGAGTTGGTTGGTCGATTTCTAAATATTGATCGGCAACATATACGTCAGCTGATCCGCAATGCCAGGAAGGAGAAGGAGGGCAATAAGCCCCCTAAATCAGCCCGGTTACTATTTCGCTATCTTTCTGATTTGCAGGCTGAAGATTAGTTTTTTTGTAGCTGAATCTCCCAGCAATTATGGATGCGTGGTGTGCGCTCAAAATCCATTGGAAGCGTCGATCGACTTATATTTTTTATTTGAAGGTCAGACAGTGCATTGATATCCATTTTAAAGCGGCGCAGGTTATTAGAAAAAATCAGCATGCCATCAGGTTCTAATAGCTTTACTGTTTTTTTAATCAGTGAAACATGATCGCGCAATATATCAAATGTACCCTCCATCCGTTTTGATGATGAAAAGCTGGGCGGATCAAGAAAGATAAGCCCATATTTTTTATTTTGATTTGCGGCTAGATCTAGCCACTCCAGACAGTTGGCCTGCTGGATTTGGTGATCATTACTATCAAACCCATTTAATAGTAGATTGCGCTTTGCCCATTGTAAGTAGGTGTTGGACATATCCACAGTCAGCGTAGATTTTGCTCCCCCCTTGGCTGCGTAGACAGTTCCTGTGCCGGTGTAGGCAAACAGGTTTAAAAAGTGCCTTCCTTTAGCAAGCTCTGCGAGTTTGCTGCGAGTAATGCGGTGATCAAGAAAGAGGCCGGTATCCAGATAATCCTCAAAATTAACCCAAAAACGGCAGTTCCCTTCATACACTTCATAGTAATTTTTATTGCTAGCCAAGCGTTCATATTGTGCCGTTCCTTTTTGTTGGCGACGTATTTTTAAATAGAGTTGACTCTCAGGTATTTTCAGTACATTGAGTATGACGCTCAGTGCTTCGCGAATACGTCGCTGCGCATTCTGTTGATCAACATTTTTAGGGGCTTCATATTCCTGTACATGTACCCAGGTTTTATCTCCCTGATAAAGATCGATGGCAATGGCATATTCAGGCAGATCAGCACCGTAAAGTCGATAACAATAGATATGTTCACGTTTTGCCCACCGCCGCAGGTGCTTGAGGTTTTTTTTCAGTCTATTGGCAAACATAGTTGCACCCTCGCTGAGTTTTTCAGCCGGCAAGGGAGTGGGGTGATGTTGTTTCGAGCTGAACAGTTCAGGCTGAATATCAAAATGCAGCAGCTTGCATTCAAGGCGGCCATTGTAAAGACTGTGTTTGCGTGTGGCTCGTAGGCCAAGCTTTTTGCCAAGCTCGGGGTTGCCAGTGATCAAGGATGCACGCCACCCTAAAAAATGTGCTTTTAGTAGCTGGCCTATGCGGCAATAGAGATCATCCAGGTTGGATTCTGCTCCCAGTCGTTCACCATAGGGGGGGTTGATCACGACTAGACCAGGGTGATTGGCGTTGGCCGCTCTGCATTGTTCCAACTCCAGATGTTCAATCTGTATAAAATCAGCCAGTCTGGCGCGTTCTATATTAGTCTGAGCCGCCCGTACAGCAGAGGGATTGCTGTCAGAGCCTTGGATAGACAGGAGGTTTTTTAGTCCCTCAGCTTTGCGGGCATGAGCCTCATCCAGTAGTGTTTTCCAAACGACAGCATCATGTTTTTTCCAGCCTAAAAATCCCCAATGATAACGCAATAGCCCTGGCGCAATATCAGCTGCAATTAAGGCGGCTTCGATTGGCAGTGTGCCTGAACCACACATGGGATCAACCAGTGTGCCACCATTTTTAGCGATCTCAGGCCAGCCAGCACGCATAAGAATAGCAGCGGCCAGGTTCTCTTTTAAGGGTGCGGTCACCCCCGCTTCACGGTAACCACGTTTATGCAAAGAGTCACCGGATAGATCCAGACAGAGGGTAGCCTCATCACGTCGTAGATAGACGTTGATCTGGATGTCGGGTTGCTCTGTGTCAATGGAGGGGCGACTGTTGGTGCGTTCACGGAACTGATCTACAATCGCGTCTTTGACTTTAAGCGCGCCATAATGGCTATGTGTGATCTGAGATTGTGAGGTATTAAGTTCTACAGCAAAGGTTTCAGTGGGGCTAAAGTGTGTCTCCCATGGAATGTTCATAACCCCTTGATAGAGCGCATCTGGATCAGCCGCTGGAAAACAATCCAGCACCAGTAATATCCTATTGGCAATGCGAGACCAAAGACAGATCTTGTAAGCACTGGCCAGGCTGCCTGTAAAGTTTGCACCTGCCCGTGTTTCAGTCACATTTTCTGCCCCCAATGCTCGGAGTTCATCCGCCAAGAGGGATTCCATATTCTTTGGGGTGGTGGCAAAAAAACTGTATGTCGTCATGGGGTGTCCGCAGGTAGAGAGGTTGATTCTATTGGTGATGTTACCCACAAGCTGCATGGCATTTTATGTACTGTAAGGGTGTCTTGATATCCATTTTCCCAATACTGTACGCTACGGTCAGAATGAATCAAGGTGTTTTCCTTCACTGCCCATGGCAATCGGGTTTAAAAGGTCTTGAAGTCAGAATTCAGATGAAGTATCGAGGTTATCTATTTGAATGGTATCAAATGACAAAGTGATCTGAACGCGGCAAGAAAGAGTTTTATAATAGGCAGTAAATCAGAAATACAAAGTTAAGCTCTATAAAATTAATCTCCGTTAAACCAAAATACTCACTTACAACTTGAGTGTTTTTTACTTTTAGCTGCTGTTCAATAAAAACAATATTTTGATAAATTAGTAGGTTTTGCTGTGGTGGTTATTTACTGGCTGTGAAAATCTGCAAATACAGTTTTATTTGGTCAGTTAACACCATGCCTTTCAGTAATATGGTTTAATGCGCGGCTATGTATAAACCACTCGAACTCTTTATTGGTCTGCGCTATACCCGTGCTAAACGGCGCAATCATTTCATTTCCTTTATCTCACTGACTTCAATGATGGGGATCATGCTGGGTGTGGTGGCTTTGATCGTTGTGCTGTCTGTTATGAATGGTTTTCATAAAGAGGTGCGTGAACGGATTCTGGGGATGGCATCCCATGCCACTATTACCTCGGTGCGGGGAGGACTTGAGAATTGGGAAGAGGTCATCACGCTGTCGAAAAACCATCCGAATGTGATTGGGCAGGCTCCTTTTGTCGAGGGGCAGGTGATGCTGGCTAATGGCAGGAATGTCAGTGGTGCAATACTGCGGGGCATTCTGCCGGAGCTTGAGCCGAAGGTATCGGATGTTGCAGAGCACATGGAGTTTGGCTCTATGACGGATCTACAGCCAGGGAAATACAATATCGTTATCGGTAAAGAGCTGGCTTATGTGTTGAATGTTAGCCCAGGTGACAAACTTACGGTGGTGACACCGCAAACCACCATTACCCCAACCGGTACTATGCCGCGTTTCAAGCGTTTTACGGTGACAGGGGTGTTTGAGGTCGGCATGGGGGAGTACGATCGCAATATGGCACTAGTGCATATGCAGGATGCACGCAAGCTACAGCGTTTGGGGGATGCGGTCACAGGTGTACGCTTGAAACTGGATGATCTCTATTTGGCTCCCAAGGTGTCACGAGAGCTGGCAAATAGCCTGCCAGGGCTGTATCGAATCAGTGATTGGACACGCCAACATCAGAATTTTTTTAGCGCCCTGGCGATGGAGAAACGGATGATGGGGATCATTCTATCTCTGATTGTCGCAGTAGCGGCCTTTAATATCGTCTCGACTTTGGTGATGGTTGTGACTGATAAACAAGCAGATATTGCCATCTTGCGTACATTGGGAATATCCCCCCACAGCATTATGGCAATTTTTATGGTGCAGGGAACCATGATCGGTTTTATCGGTACGCTGCTGGGTATTGCTGGGGGCGTTGTGTTGGCGCTAAATCTGGAAGCATTGGTAAAGTGGGTAGAGAGCACCTTCGGTTATGATTTTCTCGATGCCAATGTCTACTACATCAGTGATCTGCCGTCAGATTTGCATTGGAATGATGTGGGATTGATCAGCATCAGTGCGTTTGTGATGACCATACTGGCCACCCTCTATCCCGCCTGGAAAGCGGCGCGCACTCAACCGGCGGAGGCGTTGCGTTATGAGTGATCAAGCGGTGCTTGAGTGTCGTAACCTGGTGCGTATCTTTGCCGATGGAGATCTGCGGGTTGAGGTGCTGAAGGGCGTTGATCTCAGCGTGGGGGTTGGCGAGCGCATTGCGATTGTTGGCTCATCCGGTTCAGGCAAGAGCACCCTGTTGCACTGTCTCGGCGGGCTGGATCAAGTTACCAGCGGCACGGTTCTGATCAATGGGGTCGATATGGTGGCATTGGGTGAGGCTGAACGGGGTGCCTTGCGCAATCAGGCGCTCGGTTTTGTCTACCAGTTTCATCATCTGCTGCCAGAATTTACTGCGCTGGAGAATGTGGCGATGCCGTTGCTGATTGGGGGTGCAGAGGTTCCAGCCGCCAGGGCGCGGGCAACAGAGATATTGACACGGGTTGGCCTTGCTGCGCGTATTGAACATAAACCCAGTGAACTTTCAGGGGGGGAACGCCAGCGTGCGGCTATTGCTCGGGCACTGGTGAATAACCCGCGTTGTGTGCTGGCGGATGAGCCTACCGGTAATCTGGATCGTAATACCGCAGAGCAGGTCTACGAACTGATGCTAGAGTTAAATCAGGAGCAAGGTACCAGCTTTGTGGTGGTCACTCATGACCACTCCCTGGCAGAGCGAATGGATCGGGTGTTAAATCTGAATGACGGTGTTTTCCAGGATTAATCTGCTGTTTGCTGTCTCTCTTTTCGCTTTTTAAGTTGGTTCACCACATGCCAGCGCCAGTAGCCACGCATGCCGACATACCCAACAACAGCGGCAACAATAGCGCACAGCAGACTGCCAAGGTAGAGCGGCTGCCAGATTCCGCCAATGCTGTTCATCAGCCAATCTATGGTGAGTTCAAACTCAATATCTTGCGGTGGTTCGCCAAGAATCCAGGTGCCAACAAGGTAGGTAGAGTAGAACATGGGAGGCATAGTAAGCGGGTTGGTGATCCAAACCAGTGCGATGGAGATGGGAAGATTCACCCTGGCCGGAATAGCGGTGGCGGCGGCGGTGACCATCTGAAAAGGAATGGGAATAAAGGCCCAGAATAGTCCGACGGCAAAGGCTCCGGATACTGAGCGGCGGTTAAGATGCCATAGGTTGGGATCATAGAGCAGTCGTCCAAATATGCGCAGATATTTGTGGTTGCGAACAGTCTCTTTATTGGGTGTGTAACGTTTTATTAACTTCTTTGGCATGGCTCTATTATTGCGTGGTTTTGTACTTAAATTTAAATTTTCTCTTTTGGGTAATATATCACGCTAGTTTGAAAGCAGCGCAAGTGGCAAAATAGCCAGCCTATGTCTATTCAAATACTCCCATCCGTTTTAGTAAACCAAATTGCCGCCGGTGAGGTGGTTGAACGCCCAGCTTCTGTTATCAAAGAGTTGGTCGAAAACAGCTTGGATGCCGGTGCAAAAAGGGTGAATATTGAGATAGAGCAGGGTGGCATTAAGTTGATGCGGGTGCGTGATGATGGCCAAGGTATTGTGCAAAATGAGCTGTTATTGGCGCTGTCTCGTCATGCCACAAGTAAGGTCTCCAGTCTGGAAGAGCTGGAGCGGATCAGCAGCATGGGGTTTAGAGGAGAGGCGCTGCCCAGTATTGGCTCGGTGTCACGGTTGACGCTGATCTCTCATGCACAGGGGGCAGAGCATGCCTTTCAGTTCATGCCAGGGGCAGAGGAGGCGATACCTGCAGCACATCCGGTCGGAACAACGCTGGAGATACGCGACCTTTTTTATAACACCCCCGCTCGGCGCAAGTTTCTCAAGAGAGAGAAGACTGAGTTTAATCATATTGACACGCTGGTCAAGCGTTTGGCTCTGGCGCGCTTTGATGTGGGTTTTTCTCTCAAGCATAACCGACGAGAGATCATCTCACTGCCCCCAGCAACAACCCGTACCGAACAGGAGCGACGGGTGACAGAGCTGCTGGGAAAGGCCTTTCTGGAGCAGGCGCTCTTTTTGGAGCACCAGGCAGCTGGATTACGGCTCTATGGTTGGGTTGCCCGTGCTACATTCTCACGTAGCCAGGCGGATATGCAGTATTTCTACGTTAATGGGCGAGTGATTCGAGATAAATTGGTAGCCCATGCGGTACGACAGGCCTTTAAGGATGTGCTCTATCACGGTCGGCATCCAGCCTATGTGCTCTATCTGGAGCTTGATCCGGTGATGGTCGATGTCAATGTTCACCCCACCAAGCATGAGGTGCGTTTCCGAGAAGGGCGACTTGTGCATGATTTTCTATTCCGTACGCTACATAAGTCACTGGCAGATGATCGACCTGGGGCTGCTCCAGGTCTATCTGCACCAGCAGCGCCGATAGAGGCAGTGGCGACCCATTTATCTTCCTCATATACACCGCAGACAGCCTCCCTTAACCTGGCTGAGCGAAGCGCTCATTATCAAATTGGCTTTGAGATGCAGCGACCCGATAGAGGTAAGCTTGCTGCACCCACTACCGAAGCAGAGCAGGGTGAGATGCCACAGTTGGGTTTTGCACTGGCTCAGCTACAAGGTATCTATGTGTTGGCAGAGAACAACAAGGGGCTGGTGTTGGTGGATATGCATGCCGCTCATGAGCGCGTTACCTATGAACGGCTTAAACAGGCTTGGGATGAGTCAAATATCCGCAGCCAGCCGCTGCTGGTTCCCATTAGCGTTGCAGTGAGCCGACGAGAGGCTGATTTGGCTGAGGAGCAACAGGCGATATTTGCGGCATTGGGGTTGGAGATAGATCGAATGGGGGCTGAAACGCTTGCCGTGCGGGCTATTCCCATTGCGCTGCACGGCGTTGATGCAGAAAAACTCTTGCGAGATATATTGGCAGATCTGGTGGTCTATGGTTCCAGTGAACGTATCCGCCATGAAATCAATGCTGTGTTGGGTACTATGGCCTGCCATGGTTCGGTGCGTGCTCATCGTCGCCTGACCATTGATGAGATGAATGCACTGCTCCGTGATATGGAACGCACAGAGCGTAGTGGTCAATGCAACCATGGTCGTCCAACCTGGACTCAGCTCAGTATGAATGAGTTGGATCGACTGTTTAAACGAGGGCAGTAGGCTGTGATAGCTGAAAACAGTGCCATCTGCCTTATGGGGCCAACGGCTTCGGGTAAGACGGATCTGGCAGTGGAGTTGGTTCAAGCCTTGCCCTGTGACATCATCAGCGTGGATTCGGCATTGGTCTATCGGGACATGGACATTGGTACAGCAAAGCCGAGTTCAGAAGTGTTGGCAGTAGCACCGCATCGTCTGATCGATATCTGTGATCCCACTGAGGTCTACTCAGCCGCTCGTTTTAGGGAAGATGCCCTGCATGAAATGGAAGAGATCTTCGCTAAAGGACGCATCCCTCTGCTGGTGGGTGGCACAATGCTCTATTACAGGGCATTGCAATATGGGTTGTCAAAACTGCCAGAGGCCAACCCCGCTGTTCGAGCGCAGCTGGAAGCGGAGGCGGCCAGGGTGGGGCGGGAGCAGATGCATCAGCGTCTTGTACAGATTGATCCCGTTGCGGGTGCGCGTATTCATCCCAATGATCCACAGCGTGTTCAGCGGGCACTGGAGGTGCTTGAGTTGACAGGCCAAACACTAACGGAGCTGCAAAATCGTGATGGGAAGCAGATATTACCTTATAATTTAATCAAATTAGTACGTGCGCCAAAGGATCGTGCTGTGCTGCATCAGCGCATTGCCAAACGCTTTCGTCAAATGCTTGAGCTGGGTTTTGAAGATGAGGTGAAGAGGCTGCTGGCTAGGGGGGATATTACTCCTGATTTGCCCTCAATGCGTTCGGTGGGGTATCGACAGATGTTGGCGTATTTAGCCGGACACGACAGTTATGAACAGATGATTGAGCGGGGTATCATAGCCACTCGGCAATTGGCAAAGCGGCAGCTGACTTGGTTGCGCAGTGAACAGGATATACATTGGCTTGATGATGAAGTTGGAAATCTTTGTTCACAGGCCTTGAAATGTTTTAAAAGCGTCTCCACATAGGTGGGGACGCTATATCCGATAGTTTTAGTGGGCTTTATGCCTTGTGCTACACTTGAAGATGGATGACAGGATCGTTGTTCGTATTTACACATTAATAGTATGTATATTTATACCTAACAATAAGGAGAACTTTATGTCCAAAGGGCAGAGTTTACAAGACCCTTTCCTGAATGCCTTGCGCAAAGAGAAGGTACCAGTTTCAATTTTTTTAGTGAATGGAATCAAACTTCAGGGGCAAATTGAATCGTTTGATCAGTTTGTTGTTTTACTTAAAAATAGTGTGAGCCAAATGGTGTATAAGCATGCTATTTCGACTGTTGTGCCTGTCAGAAATGTTCGTTTCCAGCAAGAGACGGATAGCGTGCATGGATCTCATGAGCTGGGTAACCATTAGCATGTATGCTGGGGCGGATTGATCTGCCCCAGCTTATTCGCAAGCTAAATAATAAATGTTTTTTAGCTGAAAGCGGATAGACTAAACCTTAGTTTCCACCCCCTCTTTTTTACATAGTTACTCCTTATAATAAACCTTCATGTTTGATCGTCCTGCTAGTGGTGAACGTGCTGTTCTTGTGCATCTTGACCTTGGTGTTAAAGCCGATAAGGATGAGTTGGACGAGTTTGAGTTGCTTTCGACCTCTGCGGGCGCAGAGATTGCGGCGTTTGTGCGCGGCTCTCGGCAAAGCCCTGATCGAAGGTTATTTGTTGGCAAGGGTAAAGCCGAAGAGATTAAAGATATTATTGCAGCGGAAGAGGCTAAGCTGGTTATCTTCAATCACTCACTCTCACCCAGCCAAGAGCGAAATCTTGAGCAAGAATTCCAATGTCGGGTGGTAGACCGAACGGGACTGATTCTGGATATTTTTGCGCAACGTGCTCGCACCTTTGAAGGTAAATTACAGGTTGAATTAGCGCAGCTGCGGCATCTTTCCACTCGTTTGGTACGAGGATGGACTCATCTGGAGCGCCAGAAAGGGGGCATTGGTCTGCGTGGTCCGGGTGAAACCCAGCTCGAAACAGATCGTCGTCTATTGGGCAAAAGAATCAGTCTACTCAGGCAGCGCTTGGAGAAGGTAGCCACTCAGCGCGAGCAGGGGCGAAAAGGACGCAGTAAAGCGATGGTGCCTACCGTATCTCTGGTGGGCTACACCAATGCGGGGAAATCGACATTATTCAACCAGATCACCCAATCTGAAGTATATGCGGCAGATCAGCTTTTTGCCACATTAGACCCCACGTTGCGGCGTTTAGAGTTGCCGAATGAAGGGGCTGTTGTACTGGCAGATACCGTGGGTTTTATCTCACACCTTCCGCATGAGCTGGTGGCTGCATTTCGCTCCACACTACAGGAGACCACATCAGCTGACCTACTCTTGCATGTGATCGATGTTGCCAGCCCCCAGCGTGGAGTCTGCATTGCCGAAGTCAATGATGTACTCAAGCAGATTGGTGCAAACAAGGTGTCGCAGATTGAGATCTACAATAAGATTGATCTAATGGATAAGGGTGAGCCGCGTGTTGAGCGTGATGAAGACAGTGTAGCCAAGCGAATCTGGCTATCAGCGCAGACAGGTGCGGGCATTGAACTGCTAGTAGAGGTCATTGCTGAATTTTTTCATCAGGAACATGTTCGTCAAATTTTGCATCTTGCTGCAACTGACGGGCGTTTGCATGCGCAACTTTATGAGTTAGGACGGGTCTATTCTGATCAGGCCTTGGATAATGGGGGTTGGGAGATGGATGTGGATCTCCCTATCAGGCACTATGAGCAACTTATTGGGCAAGATGAGGTTTTAGCAAAACGATTGCTTGCCACGGTGCAGTAACCCCCCTAGAATCGCGCACTCGTAGTATAAAAAATTCGTTGATTTGCGTATTGCATGCAGATCAAAAGACAACAGTAGACAAAATTGGAGTATTTTATGACCTGGAATGAACCGGGTGGTGGCGACAACAAGGGTAATAAAGATCCTTGGAGTGGTAATAAGGGTGGAGGCAATCAAGGCCCACCAGATCTTGATGAAGTTGTTAAAAAGCTACAGGAAAAGCTTAGCGGCCTCTTTGGTGGAGGCGGCAACGGTAATTCCAATGGTGGCTCTGTTGTGGGAGGTATTCCAGGTGGATCAGGCACTATCGCCGTTATAGTCATAGCGGCAATTGCACTACTTTTGGTGGCCAATAGCTTTTATAAAATTGAAGCAGCTGAGCGTGGTGTTGTACTGCGTTTTGGTGCTTATTATCAAGTCACTGATCCAGGTCTGAACTTTAAAGTTCCTCTTGTCGATGAAGTTTACAAGGTCAATATTGACCAGATCAGCTCCTTTAGTCATAAGGCTCAAATGCTGACAAAAGATGAGAATATCATCGATGTTGAGCTGACCGTACAGTCTAAGATTCAAGATCCAGCTGACTATCTATTTCAAGACCGTAACCCGCAAAAAACCATTCAGGATGCGACTGAAACAGCCGTGCGTGAAACGATTGGTAAGAGTAATCTTGACTTTGTCTTAACGGAAGGTCGTTCATCCATTGCAGCGGATATTAAAGAGCGCGCTCAAACGCTGATTAATATGTATAAAACCGGCCTTGAAATCACCAGTATCAACATGCAGCCCGCCAAGCCACCAGAGCAGGTGAAGAGCGCGTTTGATGATGCCATTAAGGCGCGTGAGGATAAGGAAAGACTGGAAAATGAGGCGCACGCATATGCTAACCAGGTCGTTCCACAGGCGCGTGGTGCCGCGGCTCGTCAGGTTCAAGCGGCTAAGGCTTATGAAGAGCGAGTGATTGCAGAGGCGGAAGGTGAAAGCAACCGCTTTTTAGCTGTATTGAAAGAGTATGAGAAGGCTTCCGAGGTGACTCGAGAGCGTCTTTATATAGAGACGGTAGAGGATGTACTGAGCAAAACCAGCAAGGTTATACTGGATGTCAAAAGTGGTAATAGCCTGATGTACCTCCCATTGGATAAGCTCATTAAATCATCAGTGGACACAAATGTGGAAAACGCCACCTCACCAGTAAGTTCAAATTATGGTTTGACTGCACCGCTACAGCAGCAGCCACCTGATACACGTATACGCGATGTAAATCGTGGTAGGAGGGTACGCTAATGAGTACTGGTAAAATGGGTGCTCTGGTGCTTGCGTTAGTGATCGCTGTAACCGGTTATTCAGCGGCCTTTAAGGTGCAAGAGTGGGAGTTAGCACTGAAGCTGCGATGGGGCAAAATCGTTGATTCAAATTATCAACCGGGGCTGCATTTTTTGATGCCGATTATCAATAATGTTCGCAAATTTGATGCACGAATCCAGACGCTGGATGCGGAGCCTCAGCGTTTTCTCACCGCCGAGAAAAAAGATGTGATTGTGGATTCCTTTGTGAAATGGCGTATCACTGATGTGGCGCAGTATTATCGCGCGACAGGTGGCCGCATTACCACAGCATCACGCCTGCTGGCAGAGCGCATTAATACCAGCCTGCGTGATGAATTTGGTAAACGCTCCATTCAGGAGGTTATCTCAGGTGAACGCACAGAGATTATGGCACTGCTGACCAAGGATTCTGATGCGAAAGCAGCAGAGCTGGGCATTGAGGTTATCGACGTGCGGGTCAAACAGATTGATCTGCCACAAGAGGTGAGCGGTTCGGTGTTTGATCGTATGCGTGCTGAACGGCAGCGGGTGGCCAGTGAGTTTCGGGCGCGTGGTGCAGAGGAGGCAGAAAAGATACGTGCCAATGCAGATCGGCAGGGTACGATCATTATTGCCGGTGCCTACAAAGAGGCTGAGGAGTTGCGTGGTGCGGGTGATGCCAAGTCAGCTGAAATCTACGCCACGGCATATAACCAAAACCGCGAATTCTACTCCTTCTACAGAAGCTTAAATGCCTATCGTACCGTCTTTAAAGGCGGCAATAATATGATGGTTTTGGAGCCTGATTCAGAGTTTTTTAAGTATTTTAATAATTTTAAAGGTGCGAAGTAGTCACGCTAATAAACATATTTTTATGAGCCTTTTTAATAAATAAGGATGAGCCGGGCAGTGATAGCCCGGCTTTTTTATGTATATGTGGCATGATCTATTAGTTGCACTGGCACTGGTGATGGTTATTGAGGGAGTGCTGCCTTTCCTTAATCCAAACGGCATGCGTAATATGATGCGTATGATGTCAGATATGGAAGACAAAGCATTACGCATGACTGGCTTGATCAGCATGTTGGTTGGTGTGGCCACCTTGTACCTAGTTAATTGAGATGCTAGATGGACAATGAACGCTGGTTATTACCTGAAGGCGTGGATGAAATGCTGCCGCCGCAGGCATGGAACCTTGAAAATTTAAGGCGTGATCTGCTTAACCTTTACCGCAGTTGGGGTTATGAGCTGGTTATTCCACCCTTTATCGAATTTCTGGATTCTCTGCTCACGGGTGCAGGCAGTGACCTGGATCTAAAAACCTTTAAGCTGACCGATCAAATAACAGGTCGGTTGATGGGTGTGCGTGCTGATATGACCCCCCAAGCAGCACGTATGGACGCCCACCAGTTGCGTCGTGATGTACCCACTCGACTTTGTTATTTAGAGACCGTTTTACATACCCGCTCAGATGGTTTTGCCAGTTCACGTAATCCACTACAAATAGGTGCAGAGCTGTTTGGCCATGCCGGAGCAGAGAGTGACGTTGAGATACTCTACCTGATGATGGAGACGCTTAAGCGCACAGGGATCAATGATCTCTACCTTGACCTGGGGCATGTTGGTATCTACCGTGGATTGGCTCGCCAGTCCGGATTGGATGAAGCCGCTGAACAGACGTTGTTTGATGCACTGCAACGCAAGGCCATACCCGAAATTCACACACTGTTGGCAGAGTTAAATGTGCAGGAGCCGGTGATGAGCATGCTGGCTACTCTGGCAGAACTGAATGGCGATGATGCCATTGACCGAGCAAAAGAGGTGTTGGCAGAGGCAGATCAAGATGTGCAGGATGCATTAAATTACCTCGATCAGGTTGCAACAATGGTTCAGCAACGCCTGCCTCATGTGCCGCTGCATTTTGATTTGGGTGAGCTGCGCGGCTACCACTATCAAACGGGGGTGGTTTTTGCTGCCTTTGTCCCTGGTCGTGGCCAGGAGATAGCCCGTGGTGGACGTTATGATGCCATTGGTAAAATGTTTGGCCAATCACGCCCCGCTACCGGCTTTAGTGCCGACCTAAAAGCCCTGTTGCAGCTGGGCGAATGGGGTGCGAAACAATCAGATGAAGAGGCACGCATCTATGCCCCTTGGTCTGATGATTTGGCACTACTGCAAGTTATTGAAAATCTACGCACTCAAGGCAACACTGTTGTTTGTGCGCTGCCCGGGCAGACGGGAAATGCGGTTAAAATGGGTTGCAATAAAATCCTGAAGCAGCAAGATAACTGCTGGGTAGTATCCAGTATTTAATACATTGAAAGAGATTTAACATGGGCAAAAATGTCGTTGTCATAGGTACCCAATGGGGTGACGAAGGTAAGGGTAAGGTTGTAGATCTGCTGACAGATCGTGCCAAAGGTGTAGTGCGATTCCAGGGTGGACATAATGCGGGACACACCCTGGTTATTGACGGTGAAAAAACAGTATTGCACCTGATCCCCTCCGGTATCCTACGCGAGGGTGTTCGCTGCTACATTGGCAATGGTGTTGTACTTTCACCAGCAGCGCTGCTGGAAGAGATAGAGATGCTTGAAGGGCGTGGTGTACCCGCCCGTAAGCGCCTAGGGATCAGCGAGGCTTGCCCTCTGATTCTTCCCTATCATATTGCACTGGATCAGGCGCGTGAAATCGCACGCGGCAACCAAGCGATTGGTACCACGGGGCGCGGTATTGGTCCCGCTTATGAAGACAAGGTCTCCCGACGTGGCATCCGTCTGGGTGAACTGCTTGATCCTGCCCATTTTGAGACTCGCTTGCGTGAAGTATTGGAATACCACAACTTTGCCTTTGAGCATTATTACAAGGTCGGTAAGATTGATTTTCAGCAGACCTTGGATGAAGCACTTGCTCAGGCTGAACAGATTGCCCCCATGATTGCAGATGTCCCTAGTGCTATGCATCAAGCTAAAGCTGACTGTGGCAATATGCTACTGGAAGGTGCACAGGGTTCGATGCTGGATATTGATCACGGCACCTATCCCTTTGTTACCTCATCAACCACCACCGCAGGTGGTGCTGCCAGTGGCAGTGGCATTGGTCCCTGTGATCTAAACTACATTCTTGGTATTGTTAAAGCCTATACAACCCGTGTTGGCGCAGGCCCGTTTCCCACTGAATTATTCGATAAAGATGGCGAATATCTGGGCAAAAAAGGGCACGAGTTTGGTGCGACAACAGGTCGCCGCCGCCGCTGTGGTTGGTTGGATACCGTGGCACTACGTCGTACCTTCCAGATCAACAGCGTGACGGGACTTTGTATCACCAAGCTAGATGTACTGGATGGACTGGAAACATTGCGTCTTTGTGTGGCTTACAAATTTGATGGGGAAGAGATTGATACCCCACCCATTGGAGCTGAACGTTTTGCCCGCTGTGAGCCTGTTTATATTGAAATGCCGGGCTGGTCAGGCTCTACGGTTGAAGCCAAGTGCTTTGAAGAGTTACCACAAAATGCCCAGAATTATTTGCAGAAGGTTGAAGAGATCTGTGGAGTGCCTATTGATATCATCTCCACCGGCCCAGATCGAGATGAGACAATGATATTGCGGCATCCATTTGATAAATAAATCTAAAAAAAGGCCGTTGATTTTAACCGCTCTCCATGGCTGGCACGGACGTTTATATCTAGAAAATTTGATGCGTGACAATAGACCACATGGCCTATAGGGCTATTTTAGGTTAAACTAGTCCGCGAAATGGTGATGAGAACTCTTTGGCAGGCATGTTGACTGTCTTGCTTGGTTTCCAAACTCTCCTTTACTTGCTTTATGCAGGTGGAAACCAAGACTGACTTCTCTTCCTTTTTGTATGGATGTTCTGCTTTTTGTCTTAAGAATTGCAAACAGGTAATCTCCTCCACGGTATTTGTTGCGCAGTGTTTAAGTAGGCACATTATTATTTGAGTCCTGATTCCTCAAAAAGTAGAGCATCTCTTTTTTCTTTTCCCTTTTCATGCTTATTCTATTCATTGGCTGTGCTGGTGTATCAGGGCAGTGCTATGCCACAATAAGATGGGGCGTCTGAATCAAAATGGTTTTTAAGTGTCTTTCATCAAACAAATATTGCTGCTATTTTTTCTTCAATTTTGCCTGGCTCCTGTTTATGCAGAGCCGCCTCAAGTATTGGGTTATGGTGTAAAGCCGTGTGAGGCGTATCTTAGGGCTTATAAAGGCTGGGATGCGGGTCTGGAAGATAAAATTGAGCAGTACCTGCACTATCGTGATTGGCTAACGGGTTTCGTTTCAGGCTTAAATCTAGCACTGGGCAAGGATGCACTGCATGGTGTTGAGATACTCGGGGCGATGCGGCGCATTCAGCTCTATTGTGATGAGCGCCCCACGGATGACTTTTTTACAGCATCTATGTCGTTAATTAAATTACTCTCAAAACTGGAGCAAAGCGAAGCAGAATCGTTATCTACTTTGCAGCATCTATAAAAATGAAAATTGTCTCATTCAATACCAATGGCATCCGTGCTCGTCCCCATCAACTTTTAGCAATTAAAAAGGCATATTCCCCAGATATTATCGGCATTCAGGAGACAAAGGTGCAGGATGCTGAGTTTCCTGAAACAGTCATTGAAGAGCTGGGTTATAAAGCAGCTTACCACGGACAAAAAGGGCATTACGGTGTTGCACTGCTCTCTAAGCAGTCACCGCTATCGGTGCAACGAGGATTTTCCACCGATGAAAAAGATGCTCAGCGGCGATTGATCGCAGGCACTTATCTCACTGAAGCGGGTGAAGAGATTACGGTTATCAATGGTTATTTTCCTCAGGGAGAGAACCGTGCTCATGAGATTAAATACCCCAATAAGCGTCGCTTTTATGCTGATCTCTTAGCGCTTCTTGAAGAGCAATTCACCCCAAATGACAAACTGTTGGTGATGGGAGATGTGAATGTTGCCCCTTTGGATATTGATATTGGTATTGGTGCACCTAATGCCAAGCGCTGGTTACGGGAGGGTAAATGCTGTTTTCTGCCAGAAGAGCGTGAGTGGTTGCAGAAACTAATGGATTGGGGCCTGTTGGACACCTATCGAGAGCTGCACCCTGGGATTGATGACCAGTTTAGCTGGTTTGATTACCGTAGCCGAGGATTTGAGCGGGAGCCTAAACGGGGGTTACGCATTGATCTGATCCTTGCAACAAAATCATTAATAGCACTTTGCACTGGCGCTGGCATAGCCTACGATATTAGGAGCATGGAAAAACCTTCTGATCACTGCCCGATATGGGCAACTTTTAACCTAAATTAAACATTAGATTCTGTGTTAGGCGTTTGTAATAAGTTTAATTAATGCTGGGGTTGTGGATTAATAATGGGTACTTACCAGAATAATGTATTCTTTAATGAGTGGCATGGATGTGATGCGGAGCAGTTAAAAAAGGAGTTTGGGCTACTGGGAAATGAGCTGGCAAATGTGACTATTTTGCTGGCGACCTACATACATGATGAGCTGGGTGGTGAAGCTTTTATATTATTTCGGCGGGATGGCGTGTTGTATGAGGTTAATGCCAGCCATGATTCTATGGGGCTTTTGACTGGCCAGTGGGAGCCGGAAGAGACTTTTTTGGAGGCACTGCGTTATCGTATTGAGCAGGGACGTTTGGGATGCGCTGCTGATGGCACTAATCTGTTCGCCAATGAACTGCTCTTTTTATTGGCAGAGCTGGAAATGGGCGTACCGCTTTAAACCAAAGAGGCAAGGATGTTATGCCCCTCATTAGATAATGATTCCAACCGTACTTGGCGGATGCAATTGTCCAGTATCAGTTCACTGGGAGCCGCT
>JAJRWL010000078.1 GCA_024276875.1 Gammaproteobacteria bacterium | reverse complement strand
TCAACCTGGAGACCATCCGCAGCATCGCCGAAACCGGCATCGACGACATCTCCGTCGGCGCATTAACCAAAGATTTACGGGCGGTGGATCTCTCCATGCGTTTTGCCACGCTAAATGAACCTGGCTAGTTAATAGCTCACCATCAACATACCCTATTTTTCAAAACGACTCACCCAGCTCCAACTCTATTTTCAGGTGTCGCTTTAACAATGCAGTTACGCCCACTAGTTTTTGCCTGATAAAGTGCATCATCTGCACTTTGTGCCAGCTGTTGAGCATCAGGATAATCAGAAAACGCAGCAACACCCGCGCTAAAAGTTACTGAGAACACCTTACCATCATGCATAAAATCCAGTTTTTCAAAACTGATTCTAATTTGATCAATGATCTTTATCGCCACATCAAGATTACAATCAGGTAAAATAACCGCAAACTCCTCTCCACCGTAGCGACCAACAACATCACTATTACGAAGGCGATGCTTCAGCAACCGTGCAAGCCCTTTAATAACATAATCTCCCATAAGATGCCCATAGGTATCATTGACCAATTTAAACTCATCAATATCGATCATGGCATACGCTATTTCAGTTCCCGAACGTTCAGCCCGCAAAACCTCAATGACCAATTGCTCTTTTATTTTTGTATGCTTAAGCAGTCTGGTAAGACCATCCTGCATCATCATATTATTTAAAACTCTAGAGCGCATGGCATACATACTCACTGATTCTGTCAAACGCCTGCTGCCAACAGGCTTAACCAGAAAACCGTCCCCACCCATACGCATTGCAGTAAACTGTTTCTCTTCATCACCCTCCGAAGAAAGAAACACGATAGGTATCCCTATATAAGCCTCTTGCTGGCGAATCATTTTTGCCAGCTCAATCCCTGAACATATTGGCATATAAATATCCATCAATATAAGCTCTGGCCTGCAATTCACTATCGCTTTTAGCAACTCTCTTGGATCATTAATTGCGGTAACATTCATCCCCGCCTGATTAAGAAACAAAGCATAGTGTGCCGCAAGATCCTGATCATCATCAACAATCAATATACGATAGGGTTCACTTAAACATGATTGCGTCAACTTATCCAAATGGTCTACAAAAGGGGGGATTTCAACAGGTTTTACAAAATAAGCATCTCCACCGGCACGAACAGCCTCTAACCTAACCTCGAAATCATTGCGCAATGAAATAAACAAGATAGGAAAAGCCTCACCATATAAAGTGCGGATTTCACGTACCGCCTTAGCTCCTTCCAGCATATTGTCAGACAGCATAATATCGACAATAAGCGCCAAAGGCTTTTGTTTATGGAGTGATTTAGTCAATACTTCAGCGGTACTAAACACACTCACTTCATACCCAAAACGATCTAATTTCAATCTTAAATCTTCAGCGGCATCTCGGTCATCTTCCAATAAATAGATGGATTTTTGTGACTCACTCAACATGCTACTTGCCTGAAAATAATCATCCTTCTTTTCAGGAGAAGGAGTAGAAATGGCACTCTGAAAATCACTAATATTTCTTACAATCACCGCCCATGCATTAGTCTCTGGTATATTTTCTGTACTAATAAGAGTCTTAAGCTTAATTTCAACTTCTCTTGCTTGTGCACCTAATTGTGCGTATCCAAAACTGCCGCCAGAGCCTGCCAAGCTATGCACCATCCGATGCAAGACAGCAACCATATCCCAATCCCACTGCTCATCAAGACTTTTTCTGTGCGCATTAATTACCGCAATTTTTTCAGGCAACCCCTTCGTGTAACGATCACGTCACGCCTGTAACCGTGCCTGAAAATCATTATCGTCACATACATTTTTATTCATAAGGATGCATCAACTTTAAGTGACCTGATACAATCAATAATATTTGCATTAATCTAAAATAATTTGACTGTACTACGTTGTTTTTAATAACCACATAACAAAACGCCCCTTTTAGCCAAAATTTAATATATAAACCTTTTTATCAAAACACTGTAGTTACCATTTTTTATAAGTATAGTGCGATTCCAGAAGAGGTAAATGGCTATTAGCACAACAAATAAAACATTTAAAAACGCAGGTAATTCAAACACCTGATCAGCATATAACCAATAACCATATTTTTTATCCGCCTATAAAAAACTGGAATATACCCAATGAATAATGCAGAATAATCTTTTATACAAAAAAAATAATACTAAATAATGAAACTCGCCCTAGAATCACAGGCATTTACCTCAAACATCACATCAAAATATAGAATTGCATTAGGGCTTATCGCCATACTTTCATGCCTATCCTATTTAAGCCTCAGTTTTGCTATTAAAGAAGAGGGAAATAGCTCAACTGTCATCAACCTCAGTGGTCGCCAGCGCATGCTATCGCAGCAAGTATTGCTTACCTCTACCATGCTGATAACTAGCAAAAATACAACAAAATACATCGAACAGAAAAGAACATTAAACGACACTATTAAATTAATGAAGGATGAGCACAACATGCTCATTTATGGATCTAAACAATCAGACCGATCAATCTCCCTTCCCCTTAAGATAAAGGCCATTTATTTTTCTGCTCCACATGAAATCGATAAACAGATTAATAATTTTTTAGGCCATGCCATCGCTTTTGGCAATGCACCTATTGAAAATCAAAATGACAACAACCTACATTATCAAGCGCTATCCATATCTGCCCCCAGAATATTAAAATCTTTAGATGCTGCCGTATCTCAATACGAACTCGAAAGTAAACAAAAAACGGCTCAAATCTTAACTATTGAACGAATAGTTTTGGGCGTAACGCTGCTCGTTCTTTTACTTGAAGTGCTTTTTATTTTTCGACCCATGGTCAATCGACTTGGCAAAGAAACCACCACATTAATTAACCGCATGAATAAGTTTTTTGGCATCGCTTCATCCCTTGGCGAAGGCTTAATCGTAACCGATGAAAAAGGGGTTATTCGGTTTGTTAATCCTGCTGCTACTGAAAATCTGGGTTGGGATAACAATGAATTACTTAATAAAAAACTCACTGAAACGATTGATGGTATCAATACAGAACAGAGCAATGATTGCTCTCCGATTATTCAGGGAGAAATGCCAAAACGGGTAGAGGATACTATTTTTATAAGAAAAAATGGCAAACCACAACACGTTGCCTATACCACAAATAAATTTCAGGAAAATGGAGAAACAACCCAGTTCATTATTACATTTCATGATATTTCTACCCGCAAAAAATACGACACACAGGTGCAATATTTTGCCTATCACGACTATCTCACAAACCTGCCTAATCGCCGACTATTTACCGATCGGCTTAATATGGAGTTAGCTCATGCAAAAAGAGAGCAGAGCAACTTGGCCGTCATGTTTCTTGATCTTGATGGGTTTAAAGAGATAAACGATAAGTTTGGACATGATGCTGGTGATGAGATTTTACAAGAGACTGCCCGTCGAATTTGTCAAATAATTCGAGAGACGGATACCGTCGCACGCATGGGTGGAGATGAATTCATACTGCTCTTACCAAAGATCGAACAAGCATCTGACGCAACAAATATTGCCAAAAAAATTGTTACTGCTTTAGCAAAACCCATTGTCGCAAGAGGCATTACTCACGCCGTTAGCACCAGTGCAGGTATTAGCTTTTTTCCAACCGATGGCAACGACCACGACACGCTAGTCGCAAAGGCAGACTATGCCATGTACTACATCAAAAAGAGGGGTAAAAATAACTTCATATCATATGCAGAGCTTAAGCAACATAATAGCGGATCTCAATACACCAACACACGCACGGCATAAACCTATTTAAACATCATAACTTCCAGGCATGGAGCTGCACCAACGCCGCCATTAAATTCATATGATCTGCCGATGCATTAAGCGCAGGAATATAGTGGTATGACTCCCCCCCGGCCTTGAGAAAATAGTCACGATTTTCAACGGCGATCTCTTCCAGCGTCTCTAAACAATCGGCAGCAAAGCCAGGGCAAATAACCTGCACGCTCTTTACCCCCTCTTTACCCCAGGCCTTCAGCGTCTTATCGGTATAGGGTTTGATCCACTCTTTGCGCCCCATACGGGACTGAAAACTCATCGCCCAACGGTCATCTGCCAAACCTAACTCTGCCGCCAACAGTGATGCGGTGGTATGACACTCCCCTGGATAGGGATCACCCGCATCCGCATAATCCTGAGGAATACCATGAAATGAGATCAGCAGCCGCTCAGGTTGCGCCCTTTGCTCCCAAGTGGTACGCACCGAATCAGCCAAGGCACGAATGTAGGCCGGATGATCCTGATAACGGTTGATAAATCTTAACTCTGGAATACGCCGCCAGCGTTGCAGCTCCGTTGTCACGGCATCAAAGATAGAGGCCGTCGTTGCCGCACAATACTGCGGATAGAGTGGCAGCACCAATAACCGATTAGCATTGGCCTGACGCAGCTGATCCAACCCAGTCGCAATCGATGGGTTACCATAGCGCATCGCCAGCGCCACCTTAACCGGTTGCCCCATCACAGCATCAAGCTGTCGCTGCAACGCTTCAACCTGAAGCTGAGAGACCTGCATCAAAGGTGAACCCTCATCAGTCCAGACCGAGGCATAAGCTTCCGCCGAACGCTTAGGGCGCGTGCGCAAAATAATGCCATTGAGGATAAACCACCACAGTAAACGAGGGGTTTCGACCACCCGCGTATCACTCAGAAACTCTGCCAAATAGCGGCGCACATCCTCCGTTGTGGGTGAATCAGGTGTGCCCAGGTTCACCAGCAGTACGCCCAAGCGGTCAGGCATCGTTGAATTGATTGCAGGATGATTTTGATAAGGCAGCATATTATTTGGCTTTTTTTCTATTGGCATTTATCTTGTCTAAAATCAGTTTCTGGTCACACAAATTGACCAGCTCAACCTCTCTGCCACGTTTAAGCGTCAGTATTGCTCTATCCAAAAATAACCAACGGGAAAGTTTTACATCGATAATCTCATGGAATTTTATTCTGGCTTCATAATCCTGATCCGGCTTTGAGAGAGTCAAGCCTTTCTCGTCAACAACAACATGTGCGCCACCAAATACCTTTAATAGTTTTTCCAACTTGCGTTTATACCAATGTGCCAAGCCAATCGGTATAATCGTAATCAGCAGCACCGGATTCGACACCGCATCGTAGTACCAAGCCGTCATTGACCCCACGATGCTGCCCAGCAAAACAGCACTCACCAAGCCATCCACTCTTTGATACTTCACCCTGTTCCAAACTGACATCATATCTATCTGTACCTTTGTTTTTTATCCACCTCTGAGCGTTTTCAACGGCGGTTGATTTAACACAAATCGGGTACCAAGTGTGCCGGCGACGCCCACCCCAATCGCACCAATCAACATACCGCTCAGCCAGAGGGTCAACCCTGGCACATAGGTCAAATCAAAGACCTGCTGGGCAATCACCATCCCAATAGCCCCCGCAGCAATAGCGCCAACCAAACCCGACAGCAGCCCCAGTCCCGTATATTCAAGCAGGATGCTGCTCATCAGCTGACTGCGCCGTGCACCCAGCGTGCGCAACACCGCCGCCTCTTGGATACGATCATCCAACGTAGCATGAATAGTGGCATACATCACCATCAACCCCGCCAGCACCGTAAAGATAAAGACATACTCCACCGCCATAATGACCTGTTCAATAATCTCACGCACCTGATCCAAAATGGTCGCCACATCCAACACGGTAATATTAGGAAACTGCTGCACCATCCTATTCAACACGGCATGCTGCTCTGTCGGCAGATAAAACCCGGTGATGTAATTAACCGGATAGTTATCCAGCAACCCTGGGGGAGCCACCACAAAAAAATTAGCCTTAAAACTCTCCCAATTGATCCGACGTAGATTGGTAATTTCGGCACTAAAAAGCTGCCCAGCAACATTGTAAGTAAGCGTGTCACCCAACCCCAACCCCAACTCTTTGGCTAGGCTCTGCTCTACCGAGATGATCGATTTGCCATAATCCTCTGGCTGCCACCAGCGGCCACTCACCAGCGCATTACTGCTCTGTACCTGTTCAGCCCAGGAGAGATTAAACTCACGTTTCACCAACCGTTTGGCTCGGTCACTCTTAAAATCATCCGGCGAGACCGGCTTGCCATTAATCTGCTCCAGACGCGCACGCACGACCGGATAGAGCAGGGGTGGCTCCACCCCTTCTGCACGCAGAAACTGTCGTACATCATCCAGTTGATCCGGTTGAATATTAATCAAGAATCGATTGGGCGCATCGGCTGGCAGACGGTTCTCCCACTCACTGAGCAGATCCCCCCGCACCACTGCCAGCAGTAACAGTGCCATCAACCCCACGCCAAAACCGATCATCTGCACCAAGCTGTGACCTGATCGACGGGAGATATTGGCCACCCCAAAACGCCAAGCAGCCCCACCCTTTTTACGCAGTGGCCGCAGCAACAGCAGTAGCCCACCTGCCACCAGTGCCAACATCAGCAACACCATCAGCAGACCTGCCACAATGGCCAATGCCAGCTTTAGATTCTGCGCCTGAAACAACACCAGCACCATAAAAGCCAAGATACCGATACCGTAAGCCGACAGGGCATTGGCCTGTAGCCCACCCAGATCCCGCCGCAGCACCCGCAATGTGGGGACATTCTTCAATTGCAGGATCGGCGGTACAGCAAAACCCAGCAGCGTTACCATCCCCGTAATCAACCCCAATGCGACCGGCCAGAGGCTGGGAGCAGGCAGATCTATACCCGTCAATGGAGCCAAAAAAAACATCAACCCCCACTGGGCCACATAACCCACCGCAATACCGATCACACTGGCCAACAGCCCCAACACCATCATCTGTATCAGATAGAGTCGGCTAATCATTGCCTGCTCCGCCCCAAGGCATCGCATAATGGCGCAGTTATCCAGATGCCGGCTGATAAAACGGCGGGTCGCCATTGCCACTGCTGCACCCGCCAACAGCACGCTGACCAATGCCGCCAGTGCCAGAAAGCTCTCCCCCCGCTTGAGCGCCGAGCGCACCTCGGGGCGGGCATCCTGCACATCATGCAGCGACTCACCCGGCTTTAGCTTTGACTCCCACTCCTGTCGGATCTGCCCAATGGCCGCTGCATCACCCGCCAACAGCAGGCGATAGTCCAC
>JAJRWL010000077.1 GCA_024276875.1 Gammaproteobacteria bacterium | reverse complement strand
CCCACTCGAATTATTTCCAAAAAAGAAGTGCAGCCGCTAACGCCTGCCTTGTCCAAGATTAAGTCAGCTACAATTGTTGATTCGTCCCCAAAAGCAAAACAGGTTAAATCGACACCAAAAGCCAAACCAAAAGCCAGAGCCGCATTGTCTGCATGGGTGATACAGGTGGCTAGTTTTTCAAAACGAACCAATGCCAATAAGTTGATGAAGCGCCTCCAGAAAAAAAAGCTACCTGCTTTTGTTGAGCAGGCATCCGTTAATAGAAAAACGGTATTCCGAGTGCGCGTAGGGCCTGAGATCGATCATAAAAAAGCAGCAGCCATTCGATCCCGAATTGAACGAGAATTAAAACTCAAAGGTAAGATAGAGCGATACCCTTGATAACAGTGCTCTGTTAAAATCGCCATCGTTAAACAAACTTAACATCCTAATTATGTTGTGCAGCCACTGTTATTAAGATTATGTCTTCGCTCGAAACTCTGATTTGGGTTGATTATGTCATTATCGTTATAATCCTCATCTCCTCGCTTATTAGCTTGGTACGTGGTTTTATGCGAGAGGCGTTATCACTTGCCGTTTGGATTCTTGCTTTCTGGGTCAGCTGGACTTTTTTCCGTGAGCTGGCTCTCTATTTTGAACAGTGGATTAGCGTCCCCTCTATGCGACTTGGTGTGGCATTTTTACTGCTACTGGTTGCAACACTTATTTTGGGCGGTTTGATAAATTATCTGGTCGGTCAGTTGGTTGAAAAAACAGGGCTGACGGGTACAGATCGAATGCTGGGCATTTTTTTTGGTATGGCGCGGGGTGCTTTGCTCGTTGGTATTGCGGTGTTATTAGCGGGCTTAACAGCCATCCCATTAGATCCTTGGTGGCGTGAATCGGTGTTGATTGGTTATTTTCAAGATTTAGCCATCTTTTTGCGAGACTTTTTGCCGGCAGATATTGCAAGTAAATTTAAGTATGTTTAAGTACGCCCGCTATTTATTCTGTCTCACTTTGTTCCTCTGGTAACTATTTATGTGCGGTATTGTTGGAATTGTAGGGCAACAGCCTGTTAATCAATCTTTGTATGATGCCTTGCTGGTATTGCAGCACCGAGGGCAGGATGCAGCAGGTATTGTTACTTACCACAATGGTAAGTTGCATTTAAGAAAAAATAACGGCTTGTCTCGAGATGTCTTTCATACGCGGCACATGGTTAATTTAAAAGGCAAAATGGGTATTGGGCATGTGCGATATCCCACTGCTGGCAGTGCCTCTTCAGCTGAGGCTCAGCCTTTTTATGTTAACTCGCCGTACGGTATTGCACTGGCACATAATGGCAACTTGACCAATTCTGATGAGCTGAAACGCGATCTTTATCAGGATGATCTGCGCCATATCAATACAGAATCAGATTCTGAAATCCTACTGAATGTCTTTGCACATGAGCTACAGGCATTGGGTAAATTGCAAATCAATGAGCAAGATGTTTTTCAGGCTGTCGCGGGGGTACATCGTCGCTGTCGGGGGGGGTACGCGGCGGTAGCGATGATTGCGGGCTACGGTATTTTAGGTTTTCGTGACCCTTTTGGTATTCGCCCAATTGTATATGGTAAGCGTAAAACAGAAACAGGCGTTGAGTACATGATTGCCTCTGAGAGTGTCGCGCTTGATAATCTGGGGTTTGAGCTGGTGCGTGATTTAGCACCGGGTGAGGCTGTATTCATCGACATGCTCGGTAATTTGCATACACATCAGTGTGCGGCTAATCCCATGTTATCTCCCTGTGTATTCGAATTTGTCTATTTTGCCCGACCTGATTCAATAATTGATAATGTTTTTGTGCATAAGGCTCGCTCCCGTATGGGCAAAAAACTAGCCAATAAGATTAAACGTGTTTGGCCAAATAATGATATAGATGTCGTCATACCTATTCCTGATACGAGCCGTACTGCCGCCTTACAGTTGGCATTTAGTTTGAGTGTTAAGTACAACGAAGGTTTTATTAAAAATCGTTATATTGGCCGTACGTTTATTATGCCTGGCCAGCAGGTGCGCAAAAAATCTGTTCGACAAAAACTCAATGCGATTGATTCTGAATTTAAAGATAAAAATGTGCTGTTGGTGGATGACTCCATTGTTCGGGGCACTACATCACAACAGATTGTGCAGATGGCAAGGGATGCGGGTGCAAAAAATGTCTATTTTGCTTCCGCTGCACCACCGGTAAAATTCCCTAATGTATACGGTATTGATATGCCTGCTGCCAATGAACTGGTAGCACATAGGCGCTCTGAAGAGGAGGTGCAGAAGGTTATTGGCTGTGACAAACTGATATACCAAGATTTAGATGATCTAATTGATGCTGTGCTAGAAGGTAATCCAAAGATTGATCGTTTTGATACATCTTGCTTCGATTGTAATTATGTAACAGGTGATATTAATGCTCAATACCTTGAGCAGCTAGAGCTTTTGCGAAATAATGATGCCAAGAGTGGAAGTGATGTGGCTGATTCAGGCATGGATTTGTATAATGATTGTGATAACTAAAATATAAGCGAACACACTAGAAAGGAGCTAACCTTGACAAGGGTTCTCTCTGGTTCTAATCTCTTCAACAGCGCTGATTTGTCTCAGATTGCGGGCGCTATAAAAATGCAGCTAAAGCGAGTAGCAAATTACCTGCTTTGGTCGCATAGCCAAGTGGGTTTTTTTATGCCTGATAAAATATGGGCCGCATAATATTTTTAAGCTATTTTGGAGTGAAGGCATGAGCCAAGATTATGATGATTGGGGTCTTGCGACCCGAGCAATAAGGGTGGGGCATGACCGTACCCATGAAAGAGAACATAGTGAACCTATATTCCCAACCTCCAGTTTTGTTTTTAACAGTGCAGCAGCGGCAGCGGCATGTTTTGCAGGTGATACGCCGGGTAATATCTATTCCCGATTTACCAACCCTACCGTGCGAACCTTTGAGCAGCGTTTGGCGGCAATGGAGGGCGGTGAATCTTGTATAGCAACAGCATCGGGCATGGCAGCCATTCTGGCTGTCTGTATTGGGTTGCTAAAATCGGGGGATCATATTGTCTCATCTCGCAGCATATTTGGCACAACAACAGTGCTGTTTGAAAAGTACCTGAGTCGCTTTGATATTGCTACGGCCTTTGTATCTCAAACAGATATGGATGGTTGGGAAAAAGCTATTCGCCCCAATACTCGCATGCTGTTTGTTGAGACACCTTCAAATCCATTGACTGAATTGGTCGATATTGAAATGCTCTCAAATCTTGCCAAGGCATATGACTGTTTATTGATTGTTGATAACTGTTTCTGTACACCTGTATTGCAACAGCCTCTGGCTTTGGGTGCAGATATCGTTATTCATTCTGCAACCAAATATCTTGATGGACAGGGACGCTGTGTCGGTGGTGCTGTTGTGGGTGATGCTAAATTGGTGGGTGAGGAGGTATATGGTGTGCTGCGAACAGCAGGGCCAAGCTTGAGTCCATTCAATGCCTGGGTTTTCTTAAAAGGGTTGGAAACACTTGAGCTACGTATGCAGGCACACTCTCGTAATGCAACACTATTGGCAAAGTGGCTGGAAGATCAGCCTGTAGTAGAGCAGGTCTATTTTCCTGGCTTGGAATCACATCCCCAGTATGAATTAGCGATTAAGCAGCAGAGCGGTCCAGGTGGGATTGTTTCATTCGCTCTTAAAGAGGGGCAGGAAGCCGCTTGGAAGGTGATGGATAGTGCAAAAATGCTTTCTATTACTGCAAATCTTGGTGATACAAAAACAACCATTACACACCCGGCAACAACGACGCATGGTAGGCTATCTCCAGAGCAACAACATCAGGCTGGCATTAGCGGTGGGTTGGTGAGGGTTGCTGTAGGGTTAGAAAATATCGAAGATATTAAAGCAGATTTAGCGCGTGGTTTGGCACTGCTATAGCGGTGTGTTGTTATGCAAAAGATAACAATTGATAACAAGGCGCAGGAAAAATGGAATTGTAAACATGCTCAGCTTGAGGGCGTTGCTCAGCCTGCTAAGATTGTGACAGAAAACCTGCATCTATTGCCGGCAAAGGGTAGCCTACTTGACCTTGCATGTGGGCAAGGTGTCAATGCGCTTTATTTGGCTGAAAAAACAAAATTATCTATAAATGCCTGGGATATTTCTAATATTGCAATAGACAGAGTGCGATCTGAGGCTAATGTGAGAGGCTTAACCATTAATGCCCAAGTTAAAGATGTATTAAGCCAGCCTCCTAAACCTAATCAGTTTGATGTTATTGTTGTGACCCATTTTTTGGATAGAAATTTAATGCCTACATTGATGGATGCATTACGCTTAGGAGGTGTGTTGTTCTACCAGACATATACTCAAACAGCGGTTAGTCATGGAGGACCTTCGAACCCGAAAATGCGTTTAAAAGATAATGAGCTACTTGAGCTGTTTCGACCTTTGCGTGTACGCGCTTATCAGGAAGAGGCCATGCTTGGAGATGTTAAACAAGGGTGGCGTAATCTTGCGCTGCTTGTAGCAGAAAAAATATAGCTCTATTAGCTTCTGATTTTTAGCTTTAGAAATGCTATTCCATTGAATTTTATTTGGTTCTTATCTATTTTATAGAGTATTGCCGCATGGGGTGGCTGCTTGAATGGCTGGTTATCATAAATGTTTAATGCACTGAAGCGAGTAGTAGCTGAAGCTTTAGGTGACTCTAAAAAAACACCTAAATTCCTGGTTACAAAAAAGAGAGAAATTATTGCACTGCTCCAGCAGGCACGTAAGAAAAAAGCATTTCTTACCTTACAAGTTGTTGATCAGGACGAATCTTACACTACGGCACTTTTAGGCATCTATCCTGATCATGATCTCATTGTGCTGGATGAACTTTCTTCTACCTCAGGGCACAAACAATTTTTGCAAAAGAAAGAAGCTAAGGTAACGGGTCGTGTTAATGGTGTTGAATTGCGATTTAAAACGCGTCTCGTAGGTGTTGGATCAAAATCAGATGTCGCATTTTATAAAGTTGCAATGCCAGAGGTTATGTATTTTTGCCAACAGCGACAATCTTTCCGTGTCTCATTAAAAGGCGCTAATATCCCTTTTTTCTTCCCTGGTGGCAGTGCCATTCCTTCGCTGAACGGATATCTGCTGAATCTCTCCGTAGGAGGGGTTGGTGTGATATCGAATTACAAGTCCCCCCTATCTTGTGGAGATACTTTGGAGCTTTGTGTCATTAAATTGCCAGAGAAAGGCGATATAAAATTTACGCTACAAATAGATGCTGTGCGTGATAATGCCCGTGGTGGAGGTATGAATTTTGGCGGGCATTTTTGCAAGTTATCTGAAGCAGATCGAGCGTCACTCCAAAAATATATCGCAGAAAGGCAAAGAGAACATGCGAAAAAGTCTCGCTGATATTGTTAACATCTATGATTTTAATCGTAGTGCTTTTGCACCAACAGCGAGGCGAGTGACGGCGGTATTAATCTGCTCCTGCGTTAAATTTTTATCTGGACTTAGGCGAATGTAATTATACGCTTCTTCAGGAGGAAGGCTTAAAGCACGATCGGCTCTGTCGGGTTTTGTTTTGCCAACACTGGATGCCAGTCCAGCTGAAAATGCGACACCATCAACCGCTGCAATTAAGTCATTGCTCTCAACACCTTCAATAGATAAATACAAAATGCCTGGAATAGCCTTATTTTCGGGTGTCACGATATGTATGTTGTCGATTGCCTGATGTAATTTATTTTTTAAATGGAGGGTTAATTTCTGCAATTTGGCCGATGTGGTTTTTATTTCAGAGCCAGCAAGTTCTGTGGCCAACCCAAGCCCCACAATATTGGGTACATCAAGGTTATATGACTGTACGCCATGCGGTGTTTTTCTTCCGCCTGATGCTGCTATAAAGGCAATATCTGGCCTCGCCCATACAAAGCCAGCACCATAGGGGCCATGTATTTTGTGCCCTGATATTGTGAGTAAATCAATAAGTTGATGCTTTACATCAATAGGGACTCGCCCAAGTGCTAACGAACAGTCGGAATGCAGTAAAGCACCATGGATTTGTGTCATGCTGCTTATTGCTGAGATATCCTGAATGGTACCGATCTCTTTGTTTACATAAGAGAGTGATACAAAAAGAGTGTCATCAGTGATGCAGCGCATAACTTCCGTAGCGTCAACTTGACCTAATGAATCAACACTTAACACAGATAATGTGTATCCAAATTCAGATTCTAATAATTTACAAGGGGCAAAAACAGAAGGAGGTTCCGTTTCAAAAGTGATGATGTGGCGTTTTTCAGGAGCCGCTCTTGCCGCACCAAAAATAGCGAGATTATTAGCTTCTGCTGCGCCACCAGCAAAGACGATGCCTTGTGGGTTACCGCCAATGCTTTTGCCTATCTTTAATTGTGCATTTGATATGGCATCAGCAGCTTGTTGCCCCAGTATATGCTGCCTGTTTTGAGGGTCGCTGTAGTGTTTAAGATAGCTGCCATTTATTGCATTAAGAACGCGTAAATCGATGCGAGTACGTGCGGCGCTATCTAAATATATAATATCTGCTGTAGTGTCTGTATTGCTATTCTCCAACAGGTTATTTGAATTTTTATATGCTATTGATTGTTTGTTCATGATGATCGCTGTCGTTATTTGCTTAATATTAAGTTTAGCATTTTTGGTTTTTATTGCGTCTTTTTGATTAATTTATAATTAAATTTTAGGGTGGTTGAATAAAAAACACAGACACGCACGTTATAAAAAGAGATTTATACAGTTGTAAATCATGCTCTCTATGTTGATAATGGCAAATAAATAACGCTTTTATTAGTTTCCTATATTTACATATTTCAAAGTTGTTCTAAAATCTTGGAAAGGATTCGGAGCTAAATTTTACTTTATTAATTATTTGTATCATTGGTAGCTCTATATGCTTTTGTTATAAGGACGTAGCAAGGGGTAAAAATCTTGAGGCTTTATCTTAAATAAAAAGTAAAGTCACTAATGATTTATTTGTAACCACAATAATGAGGTATATCTGATGGCGATTAAGAAAAGAGCAGCAAAGAAGAAGGTAGTAAAGAAAAAAGCAGGCGCAACCAAAGGAACGGATGTTGTCGCTTCACTTCGCGAGCAGCTAAAAGCAGCTAAGGATGAGGTTCGTGAGCTTAAAAAGACGATTAAAGCAGGTGAACGTAATGTGTCTGTGCTTTTAAAATTGCTAGAGTCTTCTCAGGCTGACGTTAATAAGTTTCTGACGCGTAGAGTTAAAGATGCAGCCGCAAAATATGCCATCTCTTTAGCCCCCAAGAAACCTCGTCGTAAAGCCAAGAAAAAAGTGGCCGCAAAAAAATAACGCCTTTTTGCATTAACGGGTGATCGCGGCAGAAGTTTGTTTCTGCCGTTGGATCATCTGCTTTTTGTTATTCTATCTTTTATCATTCAATAGCAAGCAGACTGTGCATTAGTGGTTTAGCCGTTGTTTTTATAAGTTAAATGTTACCCATGATTGTTCCCTCTCCTATTTCTCACCCCTTAATTTTATGTGTTGATGTTTTTGGTGCTTAACGTGGATTTTGGATCTACTCAATGACACGACGCAGCTATAATAAAAAACACAAAAAAACAAAGCGACGTAATAAGAAAGTGGGTTTCTGGTTACGGCGATGGCTAATAAAAGTGGGTCTTCTATTTTGTTTGATTATTGCTGTCTATTCCCTCTACCTTGATTATGTGGTGCAGCATGAATTTGCAGGCAAGCGTTGGGCTGTGCCTGCACGGGTCTATGGTCGTCCGTTAGAACTATACCCTGGTGCATCTTTAACCATTGATCAGTTGTTAAATGAGTTAAAGTACCTGGGCTATGCCAATGTTAAATATCCTCGTCAGGCGGGCAGTTACTCGCGCAATGGCCGCCGGTTTTTAGTGCATACCCGATCCTTTGCTTTTTGGGATGGTAAAGAACCAAGTCGGATTCTTGATCTTCAGTTTTCTGGTTTTCAACTCTCGTCACTTAAAACAGTTTCAGGAAGAAATGTAGGTTTGGCTCGATTAGATGCTCCAGCAATAGGTAGTATCTATCCCATACATAATGAAGATAGGGTGTTGGTTAAGCGAAGTGAATTGCCAGAAAAATTGATACAGGCATTAGTGGCTGTTGAGGATCGCAGTTTCTATCAACATTATGGTGTAGATGCCAAAGCAATTGCACGGGCAATGTGGGCAAATATCCAAGCCAGAAGGGTAGTGCAGGGGGGGAGCACCTTAACTCAGCAATTGGTAAAAAACTTCTTCCTGACCCGAGAGAGAAGCTTATGGCGCAAAGCCAATGAGGCTTTGATGGCGTTGTTGTTGGAGCGACGTTATAAGAAAGATGAAATCTTAGAGGCCTATGCTAATGAGATCTATCTTGGGCAGGATGGTGAACGTGCCATACATGGTTTTGGGCTTGCGAGCCATTTCTACTTTAAGCAACCACTGGATGAGTTGACGTTACCTAAGTTGACGCTCTTGGTGGCTTTGGTGCGTGGGCCATCATACTATGATCCTCGGCGACATCCAGAGCGTGCAAAAAAACGCCGCAATCTGGTTTTAAAAATTATGCGTGACCAAGGATTAATTACAGCTAAGCAGGCTAAGCAGGCTGCCTTGGCTCCATTGGGCACGACAAGTGTTAAGGGTAGCAGTGCCGGTCGTTTTCCTGCATTTATGGATCTTGTTCGACGACAACTTCATCGGGATTATAGAGAGGAGGATCTTACCTCTGAAGGGTTGCGTATTTTTACAACGCTTGATCGGTGGGTGCAGAAACAGGCAGAAAAAGCATTGGTAGAACAGCTTAAGCATCTGGCTTCTAATAAAAAAAATTTAGAGTCTGCGGCTGTTATTGTGGATTCGCAAAGTGGAGAGGTGTTGGCTGTTTTAGGCGGGCGTGTTCCAGGTTTTGCTGGATTTAATCGTGCGTTGGATGCTGTTCGTCCTATTGGCTCATTGGTAAAACCAGCGGTCTATCTTGCCGCATTGATGCAACCAGAGCGCTACAATTTGCTCTCTCCATTAGAAGATAGGCCGCTCAGTGTTCAAAATCGTAATGGTGATATTTGGACACCTAAAAACTATGATCATCGAGCACATGGAACAGTGCCGTTACATCAAGCATTGGCACGTTCTTATAATATAGCTACCGTTCGTTTAGGCATGTCAGTGGGACTGGATCAAGTGGTAAAGCGACTTCAGGAGTTGGGGTTAAAACGTTCAATAAATACCTATCCTTCGTTATTGCTAGGTGCTATTTCATTGACACCGCTTGAGGTGACTCAAATCTATCAAACCTTTGCGGCAGGCGGATTCTATTCACCACTGCGTGCTATTCGTGAGGTATTAACAGCGGAGCAAAATCCGCTGCAACGCTATCCATTAACAGTGAAGCAGACCGTGCCTGCTGAATCGATTTATCTGGTTAACCAGATATTGCAAGAAGTGGTCAGAAGTGGAACAGGGCAGGCATTGGCACAATACATTTCACCTCAGATGAACTTGGCGGGAAAAACAGGTACTACGGATGGTATGCGTGATAGTTGGTTTGCAGGTTTTAGTGGTGATAAAGTTGCCGTAGTATGGGTTGGGCGGGATGATAATAAGCCCGCAGGGCTGAGTGGCAGTGCAGGTGCACTGCGAGTATGGGGTAAAATAATGCAAGGCATTCAACCGCTGGCATTAGAGATGTTATTACCCGAATCGATAGAAGCGGTATGGGTGGATCCCGTGAGCGGCCTAAGGGCTGAAGCACATTGCGCTGGGGCAATACAAGTGCCTTATATCATCGGTTTTTCACCCAGTGAGCCGGCTTCTTGTATCTCTAACAGTAATGGCTCAGTATTTGATGATCTGCTAGAGGATTTTTTTGAATGAGACGATTATTGATGACAGCCTTGGTTCTTTTGCCTGCCGTGCTGACAGGGTGTTTAGAATCAGCCTATCGTGTGGGTGCGCCAGTCGCTGAACGAGGAGATCGCCCTGTGTACCGATCCCCTAAAGCGGCCTCAAAAGAGACTCAACAAGCAAGTAAACCAGCACCGATCTCATCCCAAGCAGAAAAAAATCAAGAGGTGCAGATTGCAATCTATACACCACCGCCACGTTTTAAAGCCAAACCTGTCACAAGCGTCGCAGTGTCTGATCTTATGCAGAGAGCAAGCCAGCAAAAAAATGCAGGAAATATGATTGGAGCAGCGGCAACAATGGAGCGGGCATTACGGATTGAACCAAGAAATGCACACCTTTGGAACCAGCTGGCAGTTGTTCGTTTAATGCAAAAGCAATACTATCAAGCAGAAGATTTGGCCTCTAAATCAAATGCACTGGCGGCATCAGACAGGGATTTACGGAGGGATAACTGGCGGCTGATAGCAAAGGCCAGGCGTGGCGTTGGTAATATGTCAGGTGCTCAACTGGCCGAAAATAAGGCGAATGCTTCTCGGTAAAAAAGGGGCAGCATTTAGAGTGTAACTAAATATGTTAAATTTAAAAATACCATCCTCTTCAGTGCCTTAGTTATGATTTGTAATGTAAAAACTTCTCTTTTAATCTATCTTATATAAGATACAATCCCATAATTAATTTCGAGGTTATTTGCTGTGGCTGTCTATGCAGTAGACAAGTTGATTGGACAAGCACGCCAGCTAGCGGCTGAATATCGTCGCACCATGGGTAAACCGCTGCCTGGTATTAGCAGCGAAATTGCTGAACATGATGCGATTCGCCTGCTTAATTTAACCCCTAAAACAGACAGTGTTGGGGGGTATGATGCAATAGACCCAGAGCGGGATAACAAGCGCATTCAAATCAAGAGCCGTACCATCTTTGATGAATCAAAATCAGGACAACGTATGGGACAGGTTAAACTGGATCAGCCTTGGGATAGCGTTGTACTTGTGCTGATGGATGAGGAGTATGAACCCTACGAGATCTATGAAGCTGAGCGTGATGATATTGAAGAATTTATGGCAAAATCCAGCAGTAGTCGAGCAAAACGAGGGGCGCTTTCTGTTGCGCGATTTAAAATTATTGGCCGGTTGGCCTGGACTCAGGAGAATGGCATTGAATCCGAGGTCTGGGACAATCAGGCAGACTAAGATCATCTCTCTATGAGTGAAATTGCCGATATCTTCGGCTCCAATGGCTTGCTGGCTCAACGTATTGAAGGTTTTTCCTATCGCTCCCAACAAGCGGAGATGGCAGAAAAAGTTGCTGAGACGATAGAGCTTGGCGGCGTTCTCATTACTGAAGCGGGTACGGGCACAGGCAAAACCTTTGCTTATGTCGTTCCTGCGCTGTTATCAGGCCGAAAGGTCATTATCTCTACGGGTACTCGTAACCTGCAAGACCAGCTTTTTCATCGCGATCTGCCTGTTGTAAGAGATGCCTTAGCTCTCTCCATCACCGTTGCGCTGCTGAAAGGGCGCTCAAACTACCTCTGCATTCATCGCTTGGAAAATGCCGCACTGGATAACAGAACACGCGTGCGTGAAACAGCGGATCATTTAGCACAGGTGCAGCGTTGGGCTGGAAAGACACAGAGCGGGGATGTTGCAGAGCTGGTTCATATTCCAGAAGGTGCGTCGATATGGCCGATAGTGACATCAACAACAGATAATTGCCTGGGGCAGGAGTGCCCCTCATATGGCAGCTGTCACCTGGTTGAAGCACGGCGTAAAGCACAGGAAGCGGATTTAGTCGTCATCAATCATCACCTTTTGTGCGCTGATTTTTCACTGAAGGATGGTGGTTTTGGTGAGCTGCTACCCAGTGCGGATTGCTTTGTGCTGGATGAGGCACACCAGCTTCCAGAGATTGCCAGTAGCTTTTTTGGCCTCACCGTGAGCGGGCGACAATTGCTGGATCTGGCGCGTGATACAGAGACAGAATATCAGCGAGAAGCGGGCGATATGCAGGAGATTCCGGATCAGGTCGCACTCTTCTCAAAATCAGTGCGTGATTTGCGTTTAGGATTTGGCCTGGATATTCGACGCGGCAACTGGAAAGAGGTCAATTATGATGACCGGATAGTCTCTGCACTCAACCATATGCGAGAACAGCTGACAGCTTTGACCAAACTGCTGGATCTTGCTAAAGGTCGAGGTAAAGGATTAGACAGTTGCCTCAGTCGTTGCGAGCAACTGGAACAACAGCTGAGTTTAATATGTGATGCTGAAGGCGATCAGCATATACGTTGGTTTGAAACTCAACGCCAGAGCTTCCGCTTAAACCGCACACCACTCGAAATTGCAGATGCCTTTCAGACACGAATGGACGCGCACTCAGGGGCGTGGATCTTCACCTCAGCTACCCTTGCTGTGGGTGAGAGTTTTGCCCATTTTCAAAAACAGCTGGGGCTGACTGGGGTACAAACAGCCCGCTGGGAAAGCCCCTTTGACTACCCTAATCAAGCGCTTTGGTTTGTGCCAAAAGGGATGCCTGATCCAAGGGAGCAGGGTTACACTGATGCCGTATTAGATGTGGCTGTGCCTATTTTAGAGGCCAGTAAGGGGCGGGCTTTTATGCTCTTTACCAGTCACCGAGCCTTGCGTATTGCCGCAGAGGCATTAGAAGATCGTATTGACTACCCTATGCTCATTCAGGGCAGCGCTCCCAAAGGTGAATTACTGGAGCGGTTTCGTGCGTTTGGAAATGCCGTACTGCTGGGCACAGCCAGTTTTTGGGAAGGGGTCGATGTGCGTGGAGAGGCACTATCCTGTGTCATTATTGACAAACTTCCCTTTGCCTCACCCGGTGATCCCGTGCTTCAAGCCAGGATAGATGTGCTAAAGAAACAAGGTGGCAACCCCTTTATGGAATTTCAAGTGCCTCAGGCTGCTATTGCACTAAAACAGGGGGCGGGGCGATTGATTCGAGATGAAACAGACCGAGGGGTATTGGTCATCTGCGATCCACGTCTGCTCTCAAAGCCCTACGGACATCTCTTTCTCAAGAGCATGCCACCCATGGCGCGAACGCGTGACCCCGCAGAGGTGCAACGATTTTTTGGCAAAGATAAAGCATGAAAATACTGGCAATTGAAACAGCGACAGAAGCCTGTTCAGCGGCACTCTATATTGATGGTGAAATAAGTGAGCGTTATAAAGTGGCTCCACGTCAGCATGCAGAGCTTATCCTACCAATGATGGATCAGCTGTTGGCAGAGGCTGAACTAAAATTATCTCAGCTTGATGCCTTGGCCTTTGGACGGGGTCCAGGCTCCTTTACGGGGGTTCGCATTGCGACAGGTGTCATTCAAGGTGCTGCTTTTGGCGCAGAACTGCCGGTAGTGCCTGTCTCTACCCTCGCTGCATTAGCGCAAGGTTATTTTCGAATAAAGGGTGCTCGCCGTATTCTGCCCGCTTTTGATGCCAGAATGCAGGAGATCTATTGGGCCGCCTATGAGGTCACAGCGGATGATTTGGCAACGCGGGTGGGTGTTGAACAGGTAGCATCACCTGGATTAGTCGTGCTGCCAGAGGGCAATGATTGGTGCGGTGTGGGTACAGGTTGGGCGACCTATCGTGAAATACTTACACAGCGTATGGGCCATCATTTAAAGGCTGTAGAGGGTGATCTATTGTGTAGTGCGCAAGATGTAGCACTATTGGCGATGCGAGGTTACGGCGCTGGAGAAGCCGTTGCAGCAGAAGATGCATTACCTGTTTACCTACGAAACCAAGTAGCAAAAAAGCCTAAAAAATAGAAAATTTCTATTTTCTATTAGGAAAAATGAGTTCTGGTCGCTATTGGGTTAACGACAGTTGTTAGGAGATGAGCATTGGCTCTACAACAGCAGAAAACAGAACCTCAAACCACAGCAGATGATCTTTATTCAGAGAATCAGCAACTTCGCCGCCAACTTAAAGCATTTCTGACCCAGGCGCGCAGCAATGAACAGAAAATGCGCCGCTTCCAGGAGCAGGAGCTAAAGCTCATACAGCTCAACTCACTGGTTAAGCTGATCAATACCATCATCTATGATTATCGCACAGCATTTGAATTGGATGTGGTGACCTTAACCCTGATAGATCCCTCCTATGAACTTCAACATATTATGGAGGATGAAGGTGTTGTACTGGCAGATCACTCTGCACTGGATTTTATCGCTACAGGGAATCTTTTGGATGCTTTTTATGGCATAACAGCAGAACCTCAATTAGGCACTTATCAATCAGAGTTGCATGAGTTTTTATTCCCCAAGGTAAAGATAAACCCCACCAGTGTGGCGCTAATGCCGCTTATTCGATATAACGAACTTATTGGCAGCCTTAATTTAGGCAGCATTAAAAGTGAAAGATTTGTTACTGGCTCAGCGACTGATTTTCTACAGCGCCTCTCTGCTGTAGTGGCTATTTGCTTAGAAAATGCGGCTAACCATGAGCGGCTTAAACGTGTGGGGCTGACTGATTTTCTTACCGGTATTAATAACCGTCGCTTCTTTGATCAGCGCTTGAGTGAAGAGATTATGCGTGCGCGGCGTAAAGAGAGTTTGTTGAGTTGCCTATTGCTGGATATTGATAATTTTAAGCGTGTTAATGATACCTATGGCCATCGTGCCGGTGATCAAGTGTTAAAAGAGATCTCATTTCTTACCAAACAACAGTTGCGTGGAACCGATGTATTTGCACGCTTTGGTGGGGAAGAGTTTTCAGTATTACTCATTGATAGTAATGAGGCTGTTACACTCGAAATTGCAGAGCGTATTCGTAAAGCGATTGCTGAGTTAACCGTCACTTTAGACGATGGGCAAAAATTACAGATTACGGTTTCAATTGGCCTCTCTCTTTATGTGGGCGGAGAGAAAGTTTCGGCCTCTTTTGAAGAGAGTGAAACATTGATTGATCAAGCGGATCAAGCACTTTATAAAGCTAAAAACAGTGGAAAAAACCGTGTAGTTTGCTTTGCTGATAAAGTGTCGCTTTAGTTTTATTCCCTACTGCTTGCAGCAGGGATATTTATTTCTCATTAAGATTTGCTAGCAGTGCTTTTTTGATGCCGTCAAACTGAGAGGTCTCAGTGAGTGGCTGGTTGTTGCTGTCTGTAATAAAAAAGATATCTTCAGTTATTGCGCCAATGGTCGCAATTTTTGCAGTATGCAAACTAATGTGGCAGGAGGCGAAGGCCCACCCCACTTGCGATAAAAGGCCAGGTCGGTCACTTGTGATCAATTTCATAACGGTAAACTGATGCCCTGGAATCTGCCCAAAGGTAATTTGTGTGGGGGTGTTAAAGCTTTTAAGTCGGCGGGATACACGGCGTGATACGGCTTGTTCAATATGCACTTTTTGAGACAGCTCTTTTTTCAGTGCATGAGTGATTTCTTGCTTACGATGTTGGTCAGAAATGGGATTGCCGCTCTGCTCTAATACCTGGTAGCTGTTTAATGTGTAGCCTGTGCTGGCTGTTTCAATACGTGCTTCAACAATATTAAGATTAAGCTGATCCAATATGGTTGTTACCAAGGCAAACAGGCCATCATTATTCTTGCCATAATGGAAAACCTCTGTGCCGCCTCTTGATGTTTGGCGGCGCAGTAATACTAAAGGCAGGTCAGCGGGGGTTGATTGTAAAATCTGCGCTGTTTGCCAAGTCAGTGCATTGGCAGAGATGTGTTGAAAATAGTCTTCACTGAGTGTGCCCCAAAGTATTTCAGCGCGCTCCTGAGTGATGCCTATCTTTGCCAATTGTTTAAGGGCATCCTTTCGCTTTTCGCTGATAAGTTCGTTCAGCACTTGGGGTTTATGTAAGCCCCTTTCAAACGCTTGTTTGGTGGATAGATAGAGTTCTCGAAGTATGGCGCTTTTCCATGAGTTCCAACGGGCAGGATTGGTGGCGCGTAAATCGGCCACAGTCAGCAGGTAGAGATAATCTAAGCGGGTCGTGTCACCAATCTCTTTAGCAAAGTCCTGTATCACATCGGGGTCACTGGTGTCTTTGCGCTGCGCTGTCATGGAAAAAATAAGATGCTTTTCCACCAGCCAGGCAACGAGCTTACTGTCAAAGTCAGTAAGGTTATGATGTGTGCAGAATTTCAAAGCGTCTACTGCGCCAATAGTTGAGTGATTGCCGCCCTTTCCTTTGCCTATGTCATGGAATAGTCCTGCCAAATACAGCAGCTCTGGTTTGGGTATGGTATCCATGATTTCGCTACAGAGTGGATACTCATGAGCATGCTCTGGTACAGCAAACCGACGAAGATTGCGTGTAACAACAAGCGTATGCTCATCAACCGTGTAGACATGGAATAGATCATATTGCATTCGCCCCACAATATTACGAAAACCTGGAATATAACGTGCCAGAATGCCGTAGTTATTCATTCGTCTTAGTTCGTGGGTGATGCCCTGAGGCTGTTGCATGATCTCTATGAAGAGATTGCGCGCACGTAAATCATTGCGAAAATCATCGTTGATTAGGTGTCTATTACTGCGTATTAAACGAATGGTGCTAGCGCGCACACCTTTTAGTGTGGGGTTCTGTTGTAAAAGTAAAAAAACCTCTAACAGTGCGATGGGGTAAGTACGAAATGTATCTTTTTTAGTGACTTCTAAAAAACCGTTGCGAGACTGAAAACGCGCATTAATTTTCACAGGTTTTTCTAGTTGATCTTTGAGTAAGATGGCTTCTTCAAAGTGTTGTAGCAGCATCTCGTTGAGTCGATTTAGTCGCATGATGTTGCGATAATAGAGCTGCATAAATTGCTCAACTGCAAGGTTGTCCTCTTTATCTTTAAAGCCAAAAAGGTCGGCCAATGTACGCTGGTATTCAAAGAGCAGACGGTCTTCACGTCGCTTGTTTAGGGTGTGTAGTGCAAAACGAACCTTCCACAGAAAGGTTTCACCCTCAATAAGTGCGTGGTATTCACGCTCGGTAAGAAACCCCTCAAATACCAAATCCCGCATGCTTTTAGCATTAAAGTGGCGCTTTGCCACCCAGCCAATCATTTGAATATCACGCAACCCACCGGGTCCCTCTTTTATATTGGGTTCTAGGTTGTATGCGGTATCCCCGTATTTATTGTGTCGCTGTTTTTGCTCGTCCCATTTGGCGGCAAAAAATTGATTACTAGGCCAAATTTTGTTTGCTCCTGTGGCTTCCCGCATGGCATTGAACAGTGTGGAGGAGCCAACCAATAAGCGGGATTCCATGAGGTTAGTAGTGACCGTAATGTCTTTTTTTGCCTCTTGGATACATTCGGGCAAGGTGCGTACACTGTGACCAATCTCTAGACCAATATCCCAGAGAAATGTCAACAGTGATTCCAGGTGTTTATTTAGGTGCGCATGATCTTCATCACCCAGCAGGATTAAGATGTCAACATCAGACCCTGGGTGTAGTTCACCACGACCATAGCCACCAACAGCAACCAATGTAAGATGAGCATTAGCCGGTATGTATTGATGCCAGGCATGTATCAGCAAATCATCAATAAATGCAGCTCTGGCACGCACTAATGAGGTCACTATCTCGCCGGCTTCAAAGCGGGCTTTCAGCTTATCAGCACCCTGTTTGATAGCTTGTTGAAATAGGAGGAGTGGATTATCCGTTGTTTTAAGCTCGTGCTCGAAAGCCCTAAGGTCGAAAATATGATAATGAGCCATCTTATGCTAATTTCCTCTCTTCTTTACGCAGAGTTAGGATGTCACAGCCATTATCGGTCACTAAAAGCGTATGCTCCCATTGAGCGGAGAGCGAACGGTCTTTGGTGACGACAGTCCAGCCGTCAGGCAGCACTTTTACACTGCGTTTGCCCGCATTCACCATTGGCTCGATAGTAAAGCACATGCCGGGTTGGAGTGTGACACCCCTGTCAGGTGTAGCATAATGAACTATCTGTGGCGCTTCATGAAACTCACGTCCAATACCGTGACCACAATACTCACGCACGATACTGTAATTATTGGCTTCAGCAAATTGCTGAATGGCACTTCCAATATCATTTAATCTCGCGCCAGGTTTCACCTGTTTTATACCAAGAAACAGCGCTTCTTGCGTGATATTAACCAGTCGACGAGCTAGAACCGACGGCTCACCAATAAAAAACATCTTGCTGGTATCACCGTGGAAGCCACCTTTGATGACGGTAATATCAATGTTAATAATATCCCCTTTCTTAAGCCTTTTCCCTCCTGGAATACCATGACAAATCTGATGATTTATAGAGGTGCATATTGACTTTGGGAACCCACGATAATGGAGTGGAGCAGGAATCGCTTGTTGAGTATTTACAATAAAATCATGGCATATATCATTGATTTCATTGGTTGTTATTCCTAGTTGAATGTGCGGTTCGATCATCTCCAAGACCTCAGCTGCCAATCGACAGGCTATCCGCATTTTTTCTATTTCATCAGGTGTCTTGATGACTATGGTCATTATTATTAATCCCAGGCGGTTAACTGAACAGAATGCCTTAATTTAGGGTGGTGGCAATTGTGACAATAAGCTGTTTATGGTATAAAACGCGCCGCGGATTCGCAAATGATTACCGCTTAATTCTCACACGTACCGACACAGAAGGCGGGGTGCCCATTAAAATGGGTTGTTTTCTGGGGTTCGTGGAGGCCTAACCCGTTACAATTTTTAGGAGTAAATCATTATGAGTGCAGTTTCTATGCGCCAAATGCTTGAAGCAGGCGTGCACTTTGGTCATCAGACCCGTTACTGGAACCCAAAAATGGGTGCTTACATCTTTGGCCAGCGTAACAAAATTCATATTGTTAATCTGGAAAAAACACTTCCACTCTTCAATGATGCCATGAATTTTATTGGCTCTCTCTCTGCTAATGGCGGCAAGATTTTATTTGTTGGCACCAAACGAGCAGCTTCAAAGGTCATCAAAGACGAGGCGCTACGTTGCGGCATGCCATTTGTTGATCACCGCTGGTTGGGCGGTATGCTCACCAATTTCAAAACCATCAAGCAGTCTATTCGGCGCTTGAAAGAGCTTGAGGCCATGTTTGAAGATGGTAGCGTTGAACAGCGTTTCAATAAGAAAGAAGCCTTGGGCATGCGCCGCGAGATGGAAAAGCTGGAGCGCAGTTTAGGCGGTATTAAGAATATGGGTGGTATTCCTGATGCGCTGTTTGTGATTGATGTTGGCAATGAAGACATTGCCGTCAGCGAAGCGGTCAAATTAGGTATACCTGTTATTGGTGTCGTTGATACCAACAATGCACCAGACAATATTGATTATGTCATTCCTGGTAATGATGACTCTATGCGTGCTATTCAGCTTTATGTGCAGAGCGCCGCCGCCGCTGCACTCGAAGGTAAGGCCAGTGCAGCTCATATGGGTGCTGCTGCGGAAGATGAGTTTGTGGAAGTAAAAGAGCCAGCAAAGGCTTAATCACAACACTTACCAATTGACTGAATTAACAGTCAAATATTAAATTTACAGCCCCTAATTTAAGCAACATATGCTTTGTGGGGGCTGTTCAGTTTTGAATTATTTGTAGAGGAAAATATCATGGCTATTACAGCCTCTCAGGTTAAAGAGCTGCGTGAGCGCACAGGCTCCGGCATGATGGAATGCAAGAAAGCATTGGTAGAAAGCAATGGCGATATTGATGTCGCTATTGAGAATATGCGTAAATCAGGTCAAGCTAAAGCCGCTAAAAAGGCAGGGCGCACAGCGGCTGATGGTCTTATTGTAATAGCAGCTAGCACTGACAATAAGCAGGCATCAATTGTTGAAGTTAACTGTGAAACCGATTTTGTTGCAAAGGATGACAATTTCACCTCGTTTGCTGATGCTGTTGCAGAATGCGCGTTGGCGGATGAAGTGGCAGATGTTGAAGCACTGCTGAACCAACCTTTGCACAAAGGTGAAGAGACCACCATTAATACAGCACGTGAAGCCCTGATTTCAAAGATTGGTGAAAACATGAATGTTCGCCGTTTTGCTCGTTTTGAATCAGACAATGGCCGTATTGTTAGCTATCGTCACGGTGTTCGCATTGGTGTGCTGGTGGAGATAGAAGGTGGTAATGCCGCATTGGGCAAGGATATTGCCATGCATGTGGCTGCAACCAATCCACTCTGTGTTGATTCAGATGGTGTGCCTGCTGAAACGCTTGAGAAAGAGCGTGAAATCTACAAGGCGCAGGCCTTGGAGAGTGGTAAGCCAGACAATATTGTAGATAAGATTGTTGATGGTCGTGTACGTAAATACCTGTCTGAGATTACGCTTGTTGGGCAACCTTTCATCAAAGATCCAGATGTGACCGTTGAAAAACTGTTAGCTAATGCCAACGCTAAAGTGCTTCGTTTTCAGCGCTTTGAGGTGGGTGAAGGTATTGAGAAGAAGACGGAGAACTTTGCCGAAGAGGTTATGGCACAAGTACGTGGCGAATAACTAAGTAGCTGCATTCATAACTTAAGGGGCAATATGTGACTGAATTAATCTACAAACGAGTACTGCTAAAGCTCAGTGGCGAAGCGCTAATGGGTAAAGCTGATTTTGGGATAGATCCAGAAACTATTGCCCGCATGGCAGGTGAAATACGAGATCTGATTAATGCCGGTGTTCAAATTGGTTTGGTGATTGGCGGGGGAAATATTTTCCGCGGAGCCGGACTGGCTGAGGCCGGTATTGATCGAGTCACGGGCGATCATATGGGCATGCTGGCAACCGTCATGAATGCCCTCGCCATGCAGGATGCATTGGAACGTATCAATGTTCCTGCTCGGGTCATGTCATCGCTGAGTATCCATGAGATTTGCGAAGATTATATTCGCCGTCGCGCTGTTCGCCACCTGGAAAAAGGACGTGTTGTTCTATTAGCGGCAGGAACAGGTAACCCATTTTTTACAACGGATTCTGCGGCCAGCCTGAGGGCGATTGAAATGGGTGCTGAGTTGTTGATAAAGGCAACAAAGGTTGATGGTGTTTACTCTGCTGATCCTCACAAAGATCCTACAGCAAAAATGTATTCTCGCTTGGATTATGATCAAGTGTTGATACAGAAACTACAGGTAATGGATGCAACCGCAATTGTGTTATGTCGTGACAATAATATCCCCCTGCGCGTAATGAATATCAGCGATCATGGTGCTTTGATGCGTTTACTACAGGGAGAAGATATAGGTACGTTGGTAGAGGCTGGAGAGTGAAATATGATCGATGATATAAAAAAAGATGCCACAGTATGTATGGGTAAGAGTGTAGATGCTTTGGTTCATGATTTGGCGCGAGTCCGTACCGGACGTGCGCACCCAAGTTTGCTTGATCATGTCCGTGTTTCTTACTATGGCTCAAATGTTCCATTAAGCCAGGTCGCTAATGTCAATGTTGAAGATGCTAGAACCCTTTCAATTACGCCATGGGAACAACCTATGGTCGCAGCAATTGAAAAGGCTATCCTCAATTCGGATCTTGGCTTAAACCCAAATTCTGCAGGAAACGTCATTCGTGTTCCTCTGCCACCATTGACTGAGGCGCGCCGAAAAGATCTGATTCGTGTTGTCAGAAATGAAGCTGAGCAGTCACGCATCTCTATCCGTAATATTCGCAGAGAGGCTAATTCTGATCTTAAAGGCTTGGTTAAAGAGAAGTTAATCTCTGAGGATGATGAGCGCCGTGGTGAAGAGATTATTCAAAAATTGACGGATCAGCACGTCAAAGAAGTGGATGAGCTTCTTGCTAAAAAAGAAGCTGACTTAATGGCGTTCTAAGGTCGTGACGCTGTTTATAGGAGGTTTTGGTGGCGTGGGTGCTAATGATAGTCAATCAGCAGACCAGGGTCAGATAATAACAATACCACGGCATGTTGCCATTATAATGGATGGTAATGGCCGTTGGGCAAAAAATAGGAATTCACCAAGGCATGTTGGGCATCGTGCAGGCGTTGAATCGGTGCGAACAATTGTTGAAGCTTGTGCTAAAAAAGGTGTGCAAGCGTTAACGCTTTTTGCATTTAGCAGTGAAAATTGGAAGCGTCCCAAAAAAGAGGTCGGGTTGCTGTTTGATCTGTTTATGATTGTATTGCAGCGTGATATTAAACGCTTGAAAAAAAATAATGTTTGTTTGCGTGTTATTGGCGATAAAACGGCATTTCCAAAGAAGCTGCAAGAATGCATTCGTATGGCAGAGGAGAAAACAGCTGGAAACAGTGGCTTAGTGCTACAGATTGCGGCTAACTATGGTGGGCGCTGGGATATCACTCAGGCGGCCAGAAAAGTAGCAGAAAAAATAAAGAGCGGTGAACTGCAACCTGGCGATATCACCGAAGCCACATTGAATGCAGAACTCTCTTTTGCTGATCTACCTGACCCCGATCTTTTTATACGCACGGGTGGTGAGCAGCGAATAAGTAATTTTGTTTTGTGGCAGTTGGCCTATTCTGAATTTTATTTTAGCGACCGGCTTTGGCCAGATTTTGATGCTGCGGCGTTTGATCTTGCAATACAGGCGTTTAGTCAGAGGGAGCGTCGATTTGGCAAAACCTCTGAGCAGATTAGAACAATAAAAAATTAGTCATCATTACTCTAATATTTTAACACTCATGCTTGCTCAACGAATTCTTACCGCTGCTTTGTTGGTTCCACTTGTGGTGGGTGGGGTTCTTTTTCTGCCCACTTTTTGGGTGGGGCTGTTTTTTGCCGCTGTCATCCTGCTGGGTGCATGGGAATGGGCAAGGCTTTCTAAAATATCTACGCCGTTGTGGAAATCCGTTTTTCTGCTATTGATGGCAATGATGCTTGGCATGGCAGCCACAATGAGCTCAAATTTTAATTTAAACTACGGGGTGTTGGCCGTGGCAACCACCGGTTGGCTGCTGGGTGCTGCGCTGCTTTTTTGTATTAAAAAGATAGAGAAAATCTCGCTTGAGCCAAATCCGCTTAGGGTTGCAGTGGGGTTTTTAGTATTACTTCCTTGTTGGATAGCGCTCGTTTTTCTTCATGGGAGCGGTGAAGAGGGTCCTGTTTTAGTCATCTTTGTTTTAGTCTTGATTTGGGCTTCAGATAGTTGCGCCTACTTTGCTGGGCGGCGCTGGGGTCGGGTAAAGCTAGCGCCTGTTATTAGCCCAGGCAAGACAAGAGAAGGTGCATATGGCGCGCTGGTGGGTGCTGTGATCTGCGGGGTAATACTGGCCTATCTGAAACCAGACCTTGGTGGGCTATTGGTGACAATACCGCTCTGCATCCTTACCTGTTTGGTCTCTATTGAAGGGGATCTATTCGAGAGCCTGATCAAACGTCAGGCAGATGTAAAGGATAGTGGTAATTTATTGCCAGGGCATGGTGGCATACTTGATCGTATCGATAGCGTAACAGCAGCAGCGCCAGTCTTTGTTTTTGGCCTTATGTTATTAGGTGCAGATGCGTGAAAGGGATAACCATATTAGGGGCAACAGGGTCGATTGGAGTCAGTACCCTTAATGTGATTGCTCGTCATCCTGATCGCTATCGTGTGGTTGCACTTACAGCAAATAACAACGTAGGCGATCTGTTTCAACAGTGCCAACAGTTTCATCCAGATTATGCTGTAATGGCAGACGAGCAGAGTGCACAAGATCTTGCAGGCCGACTAAAAACTAAAGCATCTCATGTTCAAGTGTTGAGTGGTATTGAGGGTCTTGAAGCGGTTTCACGGCTATCAGAAGCAGATTATGTCATGGCCGCTATTGTGGGTGCAGCTGGGCTGTTACCGGCGCTGTCAGCTGTACGCGCAGGAAAACGTCTGCTGTTAGCGAATAAAGAGGCGCTGGTGGTCTCTGGGCAGCTGTTTATGGATGAAGCTGAGCAGCATGGTGCAGAGATTCTGCCGATTGATAGCGAGCATAATGCTATATTTCAATGCCTGCCTGCCGATTACCATAAAGGGCTTGCGGGTGTGGGGGTACGTCGCATTTTGCTGACGGCTTCTGGTGGCCCTTTTCGTAATATGCCCGCAGCAGAACTTGTTCGGGTTACGCCAGAGCAGGCTTGCGCTCACCCAAATTGGAGTATGGGACAAAAGATTTCGGTTGATTCAGCAACAATGATGAACAAAGGTCTGGAGGTGATTGAGGCCTGTTGGCTGTTTCATACTCGACCCGATAAGATCCAAGTGGTACTGCATCCGCAGAGCATTATCCACTCGATGGTGGAGTATACTGATGGTTCAGTGTTGGCACAGATGGGAAACCCCGATATGCGGACACCTATTGCGCATGCTTTAGCATGGCCAGAGCGCATCGAGTCGGGTGTCAGTAGCTTAGATCTATTTGCAGTTTCTCGGCTTGATTTTGAAGCACCAGATTGCCAGCGTTTTCCCTGTTTATCACTTGCATATCAAGCGATTGAGCGGGGTGGAAGCGCCCCTGCTATCTTGAATGCAGCGAATGAGATTGCCGTAGCGGCCTTTCTTGGTCGGCGTGTGAATTTTATCGCTATTCCAAAGATTGTTGAGTCTACTCTGGCTGCTATTCCCATTGCGGATAGCCAAAATCTTGGTGAGCTATTAGAAATTGATGCTGAAGCTCGCCGGGTAGCGGAACAACAGATTAGCACGCTGGTCTGAAATTTTAACTTAGCTTAGAGCACCACTGATGGGTTCCTTCTTTTTTTCTGCATTTGCTTTCGTTATAACACTAGGTATCTTGATTACAGCCCATGAGTATGGGCACTTTTGGGTGGCTCGAAAGTTGGGCGTGAAGGTGCTCTGTTTCTCTATAGGGTTTGGCAAACCGCTGTGGACGCGCATTAGTCCCGTTGATGGCACTGAATATCGAGTCGCTGTTATCCCACTCGGTGGTTACGTAAAAATGTTGGATGAACGGGAAGCACCCGTTCCAAAAGAGCAGCGCCATCAAGCCTTTAACTGTCAACCCCTCTCTGTGCGCACAGCCATTGTAGCGGCGGGTCCCATTGCCAATTTCATCTTTGCAATTCTGGCTTTTTGGTTGACCGCTATGGTGGGAGAAACGGGACTGCAACCGGTTGTGGCTGAAGTGAAACCAGATACAGCTGCTTATAGTGCAGGATTTCAGATAGAGGATAAGATTTTAGCTGTTGATCAAAAAACAACACCCAGCTGGGAGAAGGCCGCTTTTGCAATATTGGCGGCATCAATAGAAAAGAACAGTGTGCCTGTGCGTGTACAGGATGTTAGAGGGATGGAGCATGTGCGTCTACTGTCATTGACTAGCATCGGTGACCTATCTGACAACAGTGACCCCATGGGGATGGTGGGTATAGTGCCACGTCGCCCAGTTATTCCTCCTATTATTGGTGAGCTGGTTGCTGGGGGAGCAGCAGAACAAGGTGGTTTAAAGGTTGGAGATCGCATTGTTGAGGTTGATGGTCTGTTATTAAATGATTGGCGAAAATTGGTTAAATATATCCAGAAACACCCTAATGTGCGGGTGGAGTTTGAAGTTGAGCGGGCAGGCCGGCATCAGTCAATAAGCTTGAGGACAGGTGCTAAAAAAGAAGATCACTCAATGGGATATATTGGAGCGGGAGTTCGCAATTACGATCACCTGCTAGAGGCGTATAAAGTCACCGTTCAGCTGGGGCCAATTGATGCGATGGTTGCGTCGGTTGAAAAAACAGCAAATCTTTCCTGGCTGATTTTAAAGATGGCTGGGCGAATGTTTTCAGGTGATGCCTCAGTTAATAATCTGGGTGGGCCTGTCACCATTGCAAAATCAGCAGGGCAGACGGCAAGCTATGGTTTTGTCTCCTTTTTAAGTTTTCTTGCGGGGCTTAGCATTAGCCTTGGTGTATTAAATCTTCTGCCCATCCCCATTCTTGATGGGGGTCATCTGCTCTTTTTTGCGATAGAGGCCGTTAAAGGAGGCCCACTTTCAGAGAGGTTGCAGGCAGAAGGGCAAAAAATCGGCATGCTTATTTTATTGATGCTAATGGGGTTGGCATTCTTTGTTGATTTTTCCAGGCTACTGGGATCGTGAGATAAGATAACTTATACTAAGCGACTTGCTATGTGGTGTGCTGGAATGAATGGCATGATTAGTATTGTTGCTGAAGCCTGTGTTTCCAGACATTTAAGACGTGTAAAGACAAAAGGTTAGATAATAAATGCTGCTTGCCCAAAGATATCTGGCAAAACTGATGCTGCTCTGCGTGCTATTAATGCCGCTGTCAGCCATTGCTAGCGCCTTTATCATTCAGGACATTCGGGTTGAAGGGTTACAACGCATATCTGCAGGTACCGTGTTTAATTACATGCCTGTAAGCGTTGGTCAGCAGATTGAAGATGGGCAGACGGGTGATATTATTCGCGCGCTGTATAAGACAGGTTTCTTCAAGGATGTGCGTCTGGAGCGAGAAGGTGATGTCCTGGTCATTACTGTCCGTGAGCGTCCCGCTGTTGCCGATATTTCATTTTCGGGTAATGAACTGTTAGAGACGGAGCAGCTGTTAGAGGCACTTAAAGATATTGGGCTGGCTAAAGGTCGGGTTTTTAACCGCTCTATTTTAGATAAAATTGAGCAGGAACTGCGTCGTCAATATTTTAGTCAAGGCAAATACGGAGCAAAGCTAACCTCTACAGTCACCCCGCTGGAGCGAAATCGAGTAGGCATTGCCATTGAGATCTCTGAAGGTCGTGCAGCCACTATTAAAAATATAAATATTATTGGCAATACATCCTTTGATGAAGGGGATCTGCTAGATGAGTTTGAACTGAGTACAGGAGGATGGCTCTCCTTCTATACTAAGGACAACCAATACTCTCGGCAAAAGTTATCGGGGGATCTGGAGGCACTACGCTCTTATTACCTAAACAAAGGTTATATTAATTTCAAAATTGATTCGACTCAGGTCTCTATTACCCCAGATAAAAAAGATATTTATGTCACTATAAATATCACTGAAGGTGATGTTTACACTATTAGTGATATTTTGTTGGCTGGCGATCTGGTTGTTCCCAAAGAAGCGATGTTTGAGCTGATTCACCTAACACGTGGGCATGTCTTTTCTCGTAAAAAAGTGGTTGCCAGCTCAGAGCGGCTTAATAAGTTATTGGGCAATCATGGTTATGCTTTTGCCAATGTTAATAGCATCCCTGAGATTGATGCAGAAAAAAAGCAGGTTGCTATTACATACTTTGTTGATCCAGGTAAACGTGTTTATGTTAGACGTGTAAATTTACGAGGCAACACCCGCACACGTGATCGTGTATTGCGCCGTGAAATGCGGCAGATGGAGTCCGCGTGGTTTTCAGCAGAGAAGGTTTCTCGTTCACGGGATCGTTTGGAGCGGCTCTCATTTTTTAAGAACATTACGGTAGAAACTCCAGCAGTACCAGGTTCAACTGATCAGGTTGATGTAAACATTTCTGTTGAAGAGAAGCCAGCCGGTAACATTATGGCAGGTATAGGTTTCTCACAATCTCAGGGTATAACATTTAATACCAGTATTTCGCAAAATAACTTCCTCGGCACGGGAAAACGGGTAACGCTTGGTTTTAATAATAGCAGTGCCAATACATTGTACCAACTGGCTTATATCAACCCTTATTATACAATGGATGGTATTAGCCGAGGTTTCAACTTCAAGTACAGGCAGACCTCATTTTATAAACTTGATAGTGCCAACTACTCCACCGATGTTATGATCGGCGGGGTTAATTTTGGTGTTCCAATCAGCGATTTTGACAGGCTGTTGTTTACATTTAATATCGAAAACACTGACTTTAGCATAGCCAGCAGTGCATCAAATGAAATCAAGGCGTTTGAAACAGTGCAGGGAACGAGTTTTCTTGATTATAAGGCTGGGCTTAGTTGGGTCTTTGATTCAAGGAATAGCATTATGTTTCCAACGAGGGGAGGCAGCCAGCGCATGGGAGCAGAGGTATCACTCCCAGGCAGCGATCTTGAATACTATAAAATCAGTTATAGACTCCAACGTTTTTTCCCCTTAAATAAGATATTCACATTGGGAATGAAAGGTAATGTTGGGTATGGTGATGGTTATGCTGGCACAGAAACGTTACCATTTTATGAGAACTTCTTTGCCGGTGGTTTTCGCACAATGCGGGGTATTGCTGAAAATACCTTGGGTCCACGGGACTCAAAAAATAGAGCGTTGGGCGGCAACTTCAACCTAACAGGCGGTGCTGAGATTTTATTTAAAGCGCCATTCAAATTAGCTGATAAATCGCTTCGCCTGAGTCTTTTTGCCGATTTTGGTAATGTTTTTGATATGGATGATGGCGCTAAGGGTTTTGAGGCGAGTGAACTGCGTTATTCAACAGGAGTTGCTGCTGTTTGGGCCTCTCCTATGGGATTGCTAACCTTTAGTTTGGCTCAGCCTTACAATACTAAATCAGGTGATGAAATTGAGAATTTCCAATTTAGTTTTGGCTCTTCTTTCTAATCGTTCTGGAGATTAATCTTGAAGAAAATATACCCCTCAATTATTTTAATTGCACTGTTTTGGCTGATTTGTATCAATGTCGTTACTGCGCAGGAATTAAAAATTGGTGTTGTAAATGCAATTAAAGTTTTTGAACAGTCGCCACAATATGCAGCGGCTAGAAAAAATTTAGAGGCTGAATTTAGTCGTAAAGAGAGTGATCTGATTGCACAGCGAAAACAAGTTAAAAAGCTGGAAGAGAAGCTCTCCAGAGATGGTGCTGTGATGAGTGAATCTGAAGTAAAGCGGTTGGAAAGGGATATTGTCTCTCGCCATCGTAAACTCAAAAATGCTCGCGAAGAGTATCGTGAGGATTTTAATCTTCGTCGCAATGAGTTGCAGAGTTTAATAAGCCGTCAAGTGGCTGAAATAGTGCAACAAGTTGGCAAAGAAGAGAGCATGGATATTATTTTAACTGATGGTGTTATATTTGCTAGCAAGCGAGTTAATATCTCCGCTAAGATTTTGCAGCGTTTAAAAGAGAAGTTTGAAGCTGGGAAATAAAGCATCAAGTGACTTATCGGCTGGAAGATCTTGCGCATCAAGTAGATGCCAGGCTGGTAGGTGATGCTGATTGCAGCATTGATAGCTTATCTGTATTGCAGGATGCAGTGCCTGGTAGTATCAGTTTTTTATCTAATTCAAAGTATCGGAAATACCTCAAAACCACCAAGGCATCGGCCGTCATTTTAGAACAGAAGTTTTTAGATGAGTGTCCTACAAATGCGTTGGTAAGTGATAATCCTTATCTTCTCTTTGCAAAAGTCGCACAATTAATAGCACCGTTGTCAGAAAAACAAGCAGGACAGCATGCCTCTGCAATAGTAGCGCCTTCAGCACAAATTGATGTCAGTGCTAGCATTGGGCCTGGCGTGGTGATTGAGGATAATGTGATCATTGGTGCAGAGGTTGATATTGGTGCTGGATGCACTATCGGTAAAGGTTGTCAGATAGAGGATGGTAGCCGCTTGGTGGCAAATGTAACACTATGCCATCACGTTACTATTGGCCGGCGGGTTTTGATTCATCCGGGGGCTGTTATTGGAAGTGATGGATTTGGCTTGGCCAATGATAATGGTGTATGGATTAAGGTTCCGCAGCTAGGTTCTGTTTGTATCGGTAATGATGTAGAGATTGGTGCCAATACAACCATTGACCGAGGGGCTATTAAAGATACGATCATTGGAGATGGTGTAAAACTGGATAATCAGATTCAGATAGCCCATAACGTTGAGGTTGGTGCGCACACAGCGATAGCCGCTTGTGTTGGGGTGGCAGGTTCAACCAAGATTGGAAAGCAGTGTACCTTGGCGGGTGGTGTGGGTATTGTAGGGCATCTTGAGATCGCCGATAACGTGCATTTTTCAGCACAGACATTAGTTACTCGCTCATTTTCTGAGCCAGGTTATTTTAGTGGTAATCTACCTGCTGTTCCAAACCGTGTCTGGCGAAAAACGATTGCTAGAATTAGGCATCTTGAAGCGTTAACACAACGCGTCAGGCAACTTGAAAAACAGTCTCAGTCAGAGACTAATGATAAACCGGATCAGAATACTTGATTGGCCAGTAATTTAATTAAATCACTTGATGGTTTAATACAAAAGTAATTGAGGGGATAGACTTTGGAGAGTATGGATATACATAAGGTGTTGAGCGTATTACCGCACCGCTATCCGTTTTTAATGATTGATCGAGTTTTAGAATTTGAACACGACAAACGGTTATTGGCATTGAAAAATGTTAGCTTCAATGAACCGTTTTTTAATGGCCATTTCCCTGTTCGCCCCGTAATGCCTGGGGTCATGATTATTGAGGCGCTTGCGCAAGCTACTGGAATACTAGCGATGGAATCTCACCCTGACTTAGTGGGTGAAAATGCACTTTATTATTTTGTAGGTATTGATAAAGCTCGCTTTAAACGGCCTGTAGAACCTGGGGACCAATTGCATCTTGAGGTTGAATTGAAGGGTACGAAACGTGGTATTTGGATGTTCTCTGGTAAAGCAACGGTTGATGGCAGGATTGCAGCAACAGCTGAGATCATGTGTACAGCCAAAGAGCATTAATTTATTAATTGGGTTAGTAATATAGCATTGAACCACTCACAGATTGATCCTCGTGCCGCCATTGATCCTGCGGCTGAATTAGATGAAGGTGTCAGTGTCGGACCATTCGCCGTCATTGGTGCTGATGTGCAGATTGGGCGTGGTACAACCATTGGCCCCCATGTTGTTATTAATGGCCCAACAACAATTGGTATAGATAATAAGATTTTTCAATTTGCCTCTATTGGTGAAGCCCCCCAGGATATGAAATATGCAGGGGAAGAGACGCGACTGGAGATGGGTGATCGTAATCAGATTCGTGAATTTACAACAATTCATCGCGGCACAGTGCAGGATGCGGCAGTAACACGCATTGGACATGATAACCTCTTTATGGCTTATACCCATGTTGCACATGATTGTCAGTTAGGTGATCACATCATCCTTGCCAATGCCGCCTCTTTAGGTGGGCATGTTGTCATTGGCGATTACGCTATTCTGGGAGGCTTCAGTATTGCCCACCAATTTTGCCATATTGGCGCACATAGCTTTAGTTCAATGGGGAGCGTCATCAAAAGTGATGTGCCGCCCTATGTCACCATTGGAGGGCATCCAGCAAAGCCTCACGGCATCAACTCCGAAGGTCTGCGTCGTCGTGGTTTCAATGAAGAGACCATCCAACTGATTAAACGGGCGTATAAGCTGCTGTATAAATCACAGCTAAAATTGGATGAGGCGGTTCTTGAGATTAAAGCACTGGCTAAAGAGTGTAGTGAAATCAGCCTGATGTCTGATTTTGTAGGTAAAAGTACGCGCGGTATTATTCGCTAATGTTGCGGGTTGGTATTGTTGCTAATGAGATATCGGGTGACCTGCTAGGTGCGGGTCTCATGCAAGCCCTGCAAACGCTAAAGGGTGATGTGGTTTTTGAAGGTGTGGGTGGGTCGCGCATGCTTGCACAGGGCTGCAAAAGCCTGGTTCCGATGGAGCGTCTTTCCGTTATGGGGTTGGTTGACGTATTGAAACATCTGCCTGAACTGCTCGCCATTCGCCGTCAACTAACGGATCATTTTTTAGCCGATCCCCCCGATATTTTTATTGGTATCGATGCCCCCGATTTTAATCTGGGCTTAGAAACGCGTCTAAAAAAAGCCGGTATCCCTACGGTACATTATGTCAGCCCTACCGTTTGGGCCTGGCGACCAGGTAGGGTGCATAAAATTAAAGATGCAGTAAATCTACTGTTGAGCATCTTCCCATTTGAGACGGAATTCCTGAAACAACATCAGGTGCCAGTCAACTATGTGGGGCATTCATTGGCGGATGAGATACCGCTGGAAAATGACAAAGCTGAGGCGCGCAGTCGGCTTGGGTTGGCGCAGGATAAACCCATTATAGCAATCCTCCCTGGCAGCCGTATGAGTGAAATTCAAGGATTGGCTGCGAGTTTTATCGGTGCTGCGCAGTGGTGTCAGGTGCGGCAGCCTGAACTCTGTTTTGTCACTCCGCTGGTGAGTTTAGCGGTGCGAAATGCCTTTGAGCAACAGTTACAAACATTAGCACCAGAGCTGCCTATTCTGTTGCTGGATGGCCAAGCGCGGGATGCAATAACAGCTGCAGATGTGGTATTAACTGCCTCAGGTACGGCAACGCTCGAGACCCTCTTATTGACGCGCCCAATGGTGGTGGGCTATCGCATGCAATGGCTTACATTTTGGATTATTAAACATCTAAAATTGGTCAAAGTGCCTTATATCGCAATGGCCAATCTATTGGCGGGGAAAGGACTGGCACCGGAATATCTCCAAGATGAGTGTACGCCAGAAAATCTGGGAGAAGCATTGATGGCATTTTTAGAATCACCTGAGCAGGTCGCAGAGATCCAGCAAAGCTACCGTCAAATTCACCGAGATATGCGACAAAACTCCAGCCAGAAAGCAGCAGAGGCCGTGTTGGCACTTATTTCAAAAACAGAGAACGAGATTGAGTTGCCAGTAACGTGAATGAAATGGTTGATAGCCGATTGATAGCCGGTGTTGATGAGGTTGGGCGTGGGCCGTTGATGGGCGCGGTGGTTGCAGCTGCAGTGATACTCGACCCTGCTCGACCGATTGAAGGGCTTGCCGATTCAAAACGGCTCACTGAAAAACGTCGTAATCTACTGGAGATAGAGATACAGGAGAAGGCGCTGGCTTGGGCGCTGGGGCGTGCAGAGGTTGATGAAATTGATCGAATCAATATTCTACAGGCCAGTATGTTAGCGATGCGCCGTGCCGTTGAAGCACTGCCGATTGCCGCGACTCATGCCTTGATTGATGGCAATCGCTGCCCTGAGCTTCCCTGTAGTGCTGAAGCTATTGTGGGCGGTGATGGAACAGTTGCCGCTATAAGTGCCGCCTCAATCCTGGCTAAAGTAGCACGGGATCGGGAGATGGTAGCATTGGATCAGCAATACCCTGGTTATGGCTTGGCTCAGCATAAAGGGTATCCAACAAAGGCTCATCTTGCCGCATTGCAGCAGTTGGGGGTGACCCCCATTCATCGCCGCTCTTTTGGGCCAGTACGCCGCTTGATTGAAGCAGGCTGATTTTCCACCCGTAGCTTAACCATGCTGTTTAGTAAACATCTCCTAGTCTAGAGCCTCTTTAATTGATCATGCAACCGACATTTGTTCATCTTCGGCTTCACTCAGAGTACTCCCTGGTTGATGGTGTAGTCCGCATCAAACCACTGGTTAAAGCCGTGGCTGATGTCGGCATTCCTGCTGTGGCAATCACAGATCAATGCAACCTTTTTGCCATGGTGAAGTTTTACCGAGCCGCACTGGCTGCAGGTGTTAAACCTATCATCGGTGTGGATCTGTGGCTGCGCAATGAGGATGATGTCAATAAACCCTTTCGATTGGTGCTGCTGGTTCAAAATAATGAAGGATACCGAAACCTCACCCGTTTGGTTTCTCGCGGCTATATGGAGGGACAGCATTTAGGGCGACCGATGTTGAATCGTGGCTGGTTATCAGGTGCTTGTGAGGGGCTGATTGCACTTTCAGGTGGTTGCTTGGGTGATGTGGGTCTTGCCTTGTTGAATGGCGATACTTCACAGGCAAGAACGTTGCTGGATGGTTGGTTGGCACTTTTTGGTGATCGATACTACCTTGAACTCAACCGCACGGGGCGTGGGCGTGAAGAGGATTGTTTGCACGCCAGTGTTGATCTGGCAATGGAGCGGGGTGTGCCAGTCGTGGCCACCAATGATGTCCGTTTCCTCAAAGCTGAAGAGTTTGAGGCGCATGAGGTTCGGGTCTGCATCCATGAAGGACGCACCCTGGATGATCGCAGACGACGCAAAAATTACTGTGATCAGCAATACTTGCGCACCCCAGAAGAGATGCAGACGCTGTTTGCTGACATCCCTGAGGCGTTAGAAAACAGTGTAGAGATTGCCAAGCGCTGCAATCTGGAACTCACCCTCGGAAAGAACTACCTGCCAGACTTCCCTGTGCCTGAAGGGATGACCATTGATGAATTTCTTGCGGCTGAGTCTCGAAAGGGGCTGGATCAACGCTTGCAAATTATTCTTGATTCTTCAGCCCCAGATTATGCTGAGCAGCGTAAGGTCTATGATGACCGGCTGCAGATAGAGCTGGATGTGATCAACTCCATGGGCTTTCCAGGCTATTTTTTGATTGTGGCGGATTTTATCCAATGGGCGAAAGACAATGATATTCCGGTAGGCCCAGGTCGTGGTTCGGGTGCTGGCTCATTGGTGGCTTATGTTCTTAAAATAACCGATCTTGATCCTATTGAGCATGAACTGCTGTTTGAGCGCTTTCTAAACCCTGAGCGTATCTCCATGCCAGATTTCGATATCGATTTCTGCATGGATGGCCGTGATCGAGTGATTGACTACGTGGCTCGGCGTTATGGCCGAGATGCAGTATCGCAGATTATCACCTACGGCAGCATGGCCGCTAAGGCGGTTGTGCGAGATGTGGGGCGGGTGCTGGGTCACCCTTACGGTTTTGTTGATCGCATTGCCAAGATGATCCCCTTTGAGGTTGGCATGACACTGACCAAGGCATTGGAGGAGAGTGATGATCTAAAGCTGGCCTATAAAGATGAGGAAGAGGTTCAACTGCTCATTGATATGGGATTATCACTGGAAGGACTCTCTCGTAATGCCGGTAAACATGCGGGTGGGGTTGTGATCGCCCCCACCGTGCTGACTGATTTCTCACCGCTCTATTGTGAAGCGGGTGGCGAGAATTTGGTCACCCAATTTGATAAAGATGATGTAGAGGCGGTGGGTCTGGTTAAGTTTGATTTTCTTGGCCTGCGGACACTCACCATCATTAATTGGGCACTCAAAACAGTAAATCGTGAACGCCAAAGGCAGGGCGAGTTACCCATCGATATTACCACCATCCCGATGGATGATGAGGCCTCTTTCAAACTGTTGAAAAATTGTGGCACTACCGCAGTATTCCAGCTGGAATCCCGCGGCATGAAGGATCTTATCAAAAAACTTCAACCAGACTGTTTTGATGAGATCACGGCATTGGTGGCACTGTTTCGTCCGGGGCCACTGGGTTCAGGTATGGTGGATGACTTCATCAACCGTAAGCATGGCCGAGCTGAAGTAGATTATCCGCATCCTGATTTGGAACCCATCCTTAAACCGACCTATGGCATTATTCTCTACCAGGAACAGGTGATGAAGATCCCCCAGGTATTGGCGGGATATACCCTGGGTGGTGCTGATATCCTGCGCCGGGCAATGGGCAAGAAAAAGCCAGAGGAGATGGCCAAACAGCGCGCCGTCTTTACTAAAGGTGCGCTAGAACGGGGGGTGGATGAGGCGGTGGCCACTCGCATTTTTGATCTGATGGAGTACTTCTCCGGCTACGGCTTTAATAAATCACACTCCGCAGCCTATGCCCTGGTCTCCTATCAAACCCTTTGGCTCAAGGCGCATTATCCGGCTGCCTTTATGGCCGCAGTGCTCTCGGCGGATATGGATCACACCGATAAGGTGGTGATCATGATTGAGGAGTGCCGAGAGATGAAGCTGGAGGTGACTTCACCTCATGTCAATTGCTCTGAATATAAATTCACCATCAGCGGCGATGACACCATTATCTATGGGCTGGGTGCAATCAAAGGAGTGGGGCAGGCAGCCATTGAAGGCATTATTGACTCCCGCAAGCAAGACGGTGATTTTGTTGATCTATTTGATTTTTGTAGCCGCATTGATCTACGTAAAGCCAACCGCCGAGTATTGGAATCGCTAATACGTGCCGGCGCATTGGATGAATTGGGGGCAAATCGAGCCACTCTAATATCGAATCTATCCACCGCCCTCAAAATGGCAGAACAACAAGTCGCTGATCGGGCAGCAGGGCAGAATGACCTGTTTGGCATGGGAGCTGATACCCAACAGTCTACCCAGGCAACGCATATTGCATTGGAAGAGAGTGAAGAATGGAGTGAAAAAGAGCGGCTACAGGGAGAGAAAGAGACGCTGGGTCTCTATCTGACGGGGCATCCCATGGGGCGTTATGAGGCTGAATTACCCTCTATTGTTACGGCGCGGATCGGCAAGCTCTCAGGGTTAGTTGAGACAAAAAAAGGCGGTGGCCGTCGAAAAGGTGGGGTTCGGGTCACTGTGGCAGGTTTGGTTTTGAGTGTTCGCCAGATTCAGACCCAACGAGGGCGCATGGCATCGGTGATGCTGGATGATCACAGTGGCCGAATTGAGGTGACACTCTTTTCAGATATATTTGAAGATAACCGTGAGCTGCTGGCAGTGGATAAGATACTGGTTGTTGCGGGTGGACTGAGTTTTGATGATTTTCGTGGTGGATTGAATATTCGTGTTGATCAAGTCTTTGATTTTGAAAAGGTGCGTGAGACCCGTGCCAAACACCTGCGACTCAATATTAATCATCACTTACTGGAAGAGAAAAATCTATCGCCCAATAATTTTTGTTTACAGCTGAAACAGATTATTGAACCCTATTGTAATGGCACCTGCCCTATTCGCTTGCTTTACCAGCAGCAAGCAGCGAAAGGTAGTATTGATCTTGGATCAGAATGGCATATTCATCCTGCCGATGAACTCCTGTTCCGCTTAGAAAGATTGTTAGGCCAAGAAAATATTGCCGTAATCTATGGCTCCCGCCATCAACTAAAGCCTTAAATTCTAATCAACCCCGCAAATCTACGGTCTCCATTAATGCGGCTGCTTCTCTCTTAGTTTGGCATAACGCAAAAGTGCGTGCCCTCCTTTAATTAACTATGCTTGCTATTAAAGCGTAAATAAATTAAGAGCGCGCGGCCTATGAAAAAATAGAACAGATGATTGCTCAGGGCAAGAGAGATGCCAAACTAGCATTAGAGATAGATTGTGCTCATTTAGGGGATGGCTATTTTATTGACCCCACTATATTTACTGCTGTACCCCCTGATTCCTCATTAGCAACAGAAGAGATCTTTGGCCCTGTTCTGGCTGTAATGAATGTGCCTGATTTTGAACAAGCTCTCGTGCTGGCCAATGCGATATGTTATGCCCTGACGGGAGGTGTTTATTCACGCAGCCCAATGCATCTGGCATGGGCAAAACAGAGATTTCAGGCAGGTAATCTTTACCTCAATCGTAAAATTACGGGGGCACGAGTGGGATATCAGCCTTTTGGTGGTTTTAAGCTCACTGGCATGGGAACCAAAGCAGGCAGCTCAGATTACCTATTACAGTTTCTTGAACCACGAACAGTAACTGAAAATACCTTACGCAAAGGGTATGCGCCAGAGGGTGGAGTTGCATTCTAATACATGGATTTTTTATTAACTTCTATACTTGGCTATCTAGCAGGTTGAATAAAAAATTCAAGAACTAAATTCAACCTGCCGATAGGTTGAATACGTTTTAACTGAGAAATTAACTCAAGTTTTGTGGCCAGTGTTGTATATGTGTCAACAAAAACATGGGTCTACAGGAATGAAATTTAGAGAGAAAGCTGAAATGAATGCATTAAACAATATAAAGCTAGGCACACGTTTCCTTATTTTATCCATTTTTCTAACGGCAGTTGTTGTAATTGAAAGTGGTGTCATCATTGTCAATAGTCGCGCTATTGCAGACCATATGACACAACTTAATAATAAAGAATTCCCCACTCTTAATAGAGCCCATGAGCTGAAATTGGCCGTTGTTCAAGTGCAGCAGTGGTTGACTGATATTAGTGCCACACGAGGACGTGATGGGTTAAATGATGGTTTTGATGAGGCTGAAAATAATGCCAGAATGTTTAAGAGGTTGATTGATGAGCTTAAAGTGTTGCATCCAGAAAATGCCGTGCAATATCAATCAATGATACCGACCTTTAATGCTTATTATGACGCTGGAAAAAAGATGGCGCAGGCTTATATTAATGGTGGCCCAGCTGCTGGCAATCAAATGATGGCGCAATTTGATGAAGTGGCTGCAAAGATGGGGCAAGAAGTAGATGGTTTTCTTGCCGAAGTGGAAAAGTGGACAGTTGTATCACTCTCTGCACAACAGGAGTTGGTAGCATTAACGCTCTTGGATGTAAGTATTGGTGCATTGATTATTTTATTAGGTATTGGTGTAGTCTATTTCATCATGTCTCAAGCTTTGAATCAGCTACCAAAGGTCGTGGCTGAGCTACAACGTGTGGCAGAAGGTGATTTAACCTCTGTTATTAATGTAACCCGTAGAGATGAGATTGGTGAACTCATGCAAGGATTGCTCTTCATGCGTGATAAATTAGTGACCATGATCTCCAAGATTACAGACACCTCCGTTGAGCTTGCTTCGGCAATGGAAGAGATGTCTGTGATTGCTACAGAAACCAAATCCAATATTGAACAGCAGCAGTCAGAAACAGATCAGGTAGCCATTGCCATGAATGAGATGACAGCCACAGTACAAGAGGTGTCTGGTAACATCTCTAATACATCAGATGCAGCGAGAGAAGCACACAGTGAAACCTCAAATGGTGAGCAGGTTGTTGGTTATGCAATAGATGCGATGCAACAGCTTTCTGGTCAAATTGATAGTGCTGCGGCGGCTATTCAGCAGGTAGAGCAAGATAGCGACAGTATTAGCACGATATTAGATGTAATCAAAAGTATTGCGGAGCAGACAAATTTATTGGCGCTGAATGCGGCTATTGAGGCTGCTCGGGCAGGTGATCAAGGGCGTGGTTTTGCTGTTGTGGCAGATGAAGTGCGTACATTGGCTAGTCGAACACAGCAGTCAACAGAAGAGATCCATAAGATGATTGAGAAGCTTCAATCGGGTTCTAAGCAGGCTGTTCAGGTTATGGGGCAGAGTCGTGAACAGGCGCAAACAGCCGTTAAGCAGGTAACATCAGCAGGCTCCTATCTTGCGGCAATTTCTAAAGCGGTTGGGCATAT
>JAJRWL010000076.1 GCA_024276875.1 Gammaproteobacteria bacterium | reverse complement strand
AGTTTCTTTTCTACCATAACCAACTGGCCGAAAACCATCATGCTGATAGGTGTGCTGGCTGCTCTGGCAATATCTTCCTTCATTCCGTCTATTCATAAAGATACGCGCTCTGATGCTTTTATGCCACCAGATGATCCTGCACTTATTTACCAACATAAAATAGAAAAAACCTTCGGTCTGAAAGATCCCATGGTCATTGCTGTAGTGAATGAAGGACCAAATGGCGTATTTAATCCTCATACTCTGGCGTTGGTCGAGTGGTTATCTCATGAGCTTGAAAAAATCGATAATATTGACCTAGATGGCATTACAAGCCTTGCCACAGAGAATAACATCATTGGTACTGAAGACAGCATGCTGGTAGAGCCTTTCTTTGAGGCGGCGCCAAAAAGTCAAACAGAAGCAGATAAGATTAGAGCTAACGTGATGCGCTTTCCCCTCTACTTGGGAAGCCTCGTATCTCGCAAAGGAACCGCAACTCTCATCGTAGCAGAAATGCTTCATCAAACAGACGCACAGGCCACTTATAAAGCTTTGCTCGCTTTGGCTGCTAGGGCCCCCGTGCAGGAGGGTGAGTTCATCCATGTCGCTGGAGAGGGCGCTGTTAGCGGGTATATGGGTGCATACATTGATGCGGATGCCAAACGCTTGAACCCTATTTCTGCGCTTGTGATTACACTCATCCTGTTTATTGCATTCCGTACGCTTAGAGGTGCATTGCTACCCAACCTGGTGGTACTGGCTACTGTTGGCAGTGCGCTGGGAGTCATGGCTGCAATGGACGTGTCATTTTTCGTAATAACCAACGCGTTACCTGTTGTTTTAATTGGTATCGCTGTAGCAGACTCGATTCATATTCTGAGCCAATATTATGAAGAGATGGTAGAAGATCCGTTTGCAGGCTCTCGTCAGATCGTTATTCGTACCATGCAGAAAATGTGGAAGCCTGTTACGCTTACGACGCTTACTACTATGGCTGGCTTTATAGGCTTAAGCATTGCCTCAGTCATGCCGCCGATGACCTATTTTGGCATCTTTGCCGCATTGGGTGTTGCCATTGCCTGGCTTTATTCAATAACAGTCGTTCCTGCGGGTTTAAGTCTGCTTGCATTAAAGCCCAGTAAGGCCTATCAAAGCGCAACACAAGTTGACAGATTTGGTGCGGCGATGTCTCTGCTAGGGAGTTGGGTCATCAGGCACCCTGTGTTGATTCTTGTACTATCAACACTAATTGCAGCAGCAGGGGCAATTGGTGCTTCCAAGCTGGAAATCAATGAAGATCGGATTACAACCTTTCAAAAAGATGAACCCATTGTAGTTGCGGATCATGTGATCAACAGTCACCTGGATGGTTCGCACTACTTGGACATAGTCGTTGAAACACCTGATGCAGAAGGTTTGTATAAACCAGCCAACCTCAAGCGCATCGAAGATATGCAAGCTTTCGCTCTGACACTACCGCATGTTAAAGGTTCCACATCGGTTGTGGATTACATCAAGCAGATGAACAAGTCCATGCATGGCAATGATCAGAAAGCTTACCAAATTCCTGACGATTCCAATCTTATTGCACAATATTTCCTACTCTATTCTGCCAGTGGCGACCCCACGGACTTTGAAGAGGAAGTGGATTATGACTACCGCTTGGCGAATGTTCGCATACGTTTGGATAGTGGGAAGTTTACCAATGAAAAGTCTGTTGTTGAAGCGATGGATATTTACCTTCAACAACATTTCAACAGTCCAGAGATCAGTGCGAATATTGGTGGAAGAGTCAATGTAGATTACCACTGGATTCAACGTCTGGGCGAAAGCCATTTCGGTAGCGTTGCCATCTCTCTTTTATTGGTTTGGCTTATGGCATCGGCAAGCTTGCGTTCATTGGTTGCCGGTACAATCACAATTACCCCTGTGGCCTTATCCATATTATTGATTTATGCCGTTATGGGAGTTTCTGGTATTTGGCTGGGTATCGGAACATCTATGTTTGCAGCTATCGCCATTGGTTTAGGTGTGGACTTTGCTATCCATACCGTGCAGCGCATCGTGGTCTTGGTCCATGAAGAAAATCAATCCATCGATAGCGCACTTGAAAAACTATACCCATCAACTGGGCGTGCACTGCTATTTAATTTTGCGGCATTGGCGTTGGGCTTTGGTGTGTTAATTAGCAGCGAAGTGGTTCCTCTCACCCGTTTTGGAAGTCTGGTTTTTGTTGCTGTCTCGGTAAGTTTCCTTGCCAGTATGACCGTATTGCCCGCAATGATTAAAACATTCAAACCCAAATTTGTTGGGCTTCGTTAAAGCTGCTACAGCAACCATGATGCAAGCGTAACACAAGGAGAAATGAGATATGAATAAAGCAATTGGATTACTACTCAACATCAGTTTACTCACCCTGTTTGCTCTTCCAGCGCAAGCAGGGACGCTCCCGAGTGGAGATGACATAGCAAGCTATATTAACAAGCGAGATGAGGGGCAATCGGTATCGCGCAATCTATTGATGGAAATGACCGATAGAAACGGAAAAACTCGTGTCCGCAATACACGCAGTTTCCGCAAATATTACGGTGAGGAAAAACGCACCGTGCTGTTTTATCTCAACCCGAATAATGTGAAAGGTACTGCCTTTTTAACCTACGATTATCCCGAAGCAGACAAGGATGATGATCAATGGCTATACCTTCCCGCTATGCGCAAGGTGCGCCGTATTTCCGCTTCAAATCGCGGCGACTATTTCCTCGGTACAGACTTCACCTACGAGGATATCAAAAAAGAAAGCAAGGTCAGTATAGAAGATTATACGCGCAAGACCCTGCGTGAAGAAGTATTGGATGGCATCAAAACCTATGTGGTCGAGTCCACACCCATCAATCACGATATTGCCAAAGAATTGGGTTATGGGCGTGTGCTGCAATGGGTGGACCCTGCCATTTGGATGATTCGCAAAGCGGAGTTCTGGGATGTGCGTGGTAATGCGCTGAAAACCATCTACTTCCACGATATACGACAAGTTCAAGGCATTTGGACTGCGCACAGACTGGAAGCCATCAATCATAAAACGGGGCATAAAACCACTTTTACCTTCAGCAATATTGATTATCTGGCTGGCGTAAAAGATAAAATATTTACCAAGCGAACGCTTAAACGCGGCTTGTAAAACAGTCGCATCCACAGTTGCTGCGCCTGTCAATAAGGCGCGCAAACGAACGCCATGCGTTCAACAAATCAACAGAACTACCATAGGAGAATGATATGCCAAAAATTGTACGATTCCATGAAACGGGGGATGCCAATGTCCTCAAAATCGAAGACCTGCCCTTATCCGAGCCCGGAGCAGGAGAAGTCCGCCTCAAGGTTGAAGCCATCGGCTTAAACCGCGCAGAGGTGATGTTCCGCAACGGGCAATATCTGGAAGCCCCCATTTTTCCATCCAGATTGGGCTATGAGGCTGCAGGCATTGTGGATGCGGTAGGAGCAGATGTGAAAGATATTCAGGTGGGTGATCGCGTGAGCTCCATCCCTGCCTTTTCTATTGGGCAATATGGTGTGTATGGCGAAAGTGCCATTGTACCTGCCTATGCTGTGGCGAGCTATCCAGATAATCTAAGCGCTGCCGAAGGCGCATCCATCTGGATGCAATATTTTACGGCCTATGGCGCATTGGTGGAATTTGGTCAGCTATCAAGCAGTGACACAGCCCTGATTACAGCCGCAAGCAGCAGCGTGGGCTTGGCTGCGATTCAAGTCGCCAAAGCCAGTGGTGCATTTACCATTGCCACTACTCGTACCGCCGATAAGAAACAATTTCTGCTTGATGCAGGTGCTGATGCAGTAATCGTTACCGATAGTGAAAATTTGTCTGAGCGCGTCATGGCTCTCACCGATGGCAAAGGTGCCAACCTGATTTTTGACCCCATTGGTGGCCCTATCGTGGAAAGCCTGATTGCTTCTGCTGCGGCTGGCGGCACCATCTATGAATACGGTGCGCTATCACCTGAGCCAACCAGCACACATTTGTTCCTGAATATGGCCATGAAAGGCCTCAGCATTCGCGCATATACCCTGTTTGAAATCGTGCAACAGCCCGAGCGTTTTGCACGCGGCAAGCAATATATTTATGACGGACTCAAATCAGGGGCGCTCAAGCCTATCATTGATCGCAGTTTCACGCTGGATGATATTGTGGCAGCGCATCAGTACATGGAATCCAACCAGCAAAAAGGAAAAATCGTCGTAACGGTCTAGT
>JAJRWL010000075.1 GCA_024276875.1 Gammaproteobacteria bacterium | reverse complement strand
TTTGCCCAATCAAGGCAGTAATCTTCAAGACTGATACAACCGGCCAAATCTTCAGTAATAACAAAGGATTGCTGCTGTGCAGGATTTAAACCCGTTTGCCCGTAGCCTGCCAGCTGCATGGTTTCAACACCCAGCTGCTCCAGCTTGCGAATAGCCTGCCACTCACTCTTTGCCCCCAGCACCGGCAGGCGCAGGCTGATGAGGTTTTTGATGATCTCCCGCCAACCGACACCCCAGTGCAATTTGAGGTAGAAGCCCTCTCCGCCGCGCTCAAAGCGCAACGTGCGGCGGTGGGTTCCGGGGGGTTCACGGTAGATTTTTCCGGTTATTTTGAATATCTCTGCCATGCCGAGAATGCCCTTTCCCCAGGCGGATAGAAATTTTGCTGAAAACCAGATCACTTGCCGTATGCCTGCTTCAGGATAATGCTGGCCGCCAGTTCGGGCATGCTGTAGAGATCCTCTGTTTGACCATACTGGATGCCACACTTGCGCCACTGCTCACGCTGGGGAGCGTCCAGCACCTCAGTCAAATCACGATTTAGTCGCACCTGCTCAAAGGGTGATGGCACAACACGACCACCGCCGCTCTGCTCTACATGAAAGGCATAACCACAGCTCGCCGTAGTCAACACCGGCAGACCCGCCACCAACGCCTCCAATAATACCGTGCCGGTATTTTCAGTGTAGGCAGGATGGATCAACAAGTCGCCCCCTTGCAAGAAACGAGGCACATCATCACGGCCAGACATAATCTCAAACTGCTGCTCCAACCCCAGCTGTTTTGCCATTTTGATAAAGGGCGCGGGGTTGTCTGTCCCCATGGCAATCAATCGGGTACGCACCCTTTGCTGTTCCGGCAACGCCTTAATGGCCTGTAGCGTTCGATCCAGCCCCTTGGTTTTAAAGCCAGAACCAATCGCCAACAACAATCGATCATCTTCTGCCAAGCCAAACTCTTTACGGAACGCTTCTCTCATCTCACTGGCATTTGCTGGTGCCATGCGATCCCTGGCAATACCAGGAGGCAGCAAGTGCAGTCGCTCTGATGATGTGCCGTAGTGATATTGAAACTCTTTCTGCTGTGTGGGTGAGATCAGCAATGCATGTGTCTTTGAGTCAACACCAAAAACAGCTTTTTCAAAATCCAGGAAATGGCGGTAACGGGGGCTAAGTTGGATTAGTTTACTGCGATGTGACTGCTTCTCCTTAAAACAACTATCCGCTGCATAGTAAAAATCCAACCCTGGCATGCGATTAAAACCGATAACGCAATCAATGCCCTCATCAACCAAACGGCGCTGTAGCGCCTGATAAAATGCTTGATACTTTGCATAGTTAGTCAGGCGCTTCACCGCTATCCGGTGCACTGAAAAACCATCGGGAATATCGCCTTCCCACGTCAAACAGTAGAGATGAATCTGATGCCCTCGTGACTGACAGGCCAAGGCAATACGGCACATATCACGCTGCAAGCCACCATAGGGAAAATATTTGAATAGGACAAAGGCCAGCTTCATGCCGCCGCCCATTGCATCTGTTTTTGGAAAGATTCCCAGACGACTGTCGGCGTGAGCTGCTCGTAACAGGCAGGCTGCACAGTGGATTCACCCACATAGTCACAGCCCCGCTTGAGGCAGGGGGCGCAGGCAAACTCTGCCAGCAGATTTTGATGCGATAAGCCGATCACCCCGGTCAGATCAGTGCGGGTAGCGCCATAGATCGTAACACCCGGAACTGCCAGTGCAGCAGCCAGATGACTGAGGCCACTATCCAGTCCGATAACACCCACTGCACCTCGCAACTCCTGCATCAACGTGGTTAGATTCATTTGGGGCAGGATTTGAACGGCAGGATTATCTGCCGCCAATCGTTCAGCCCGCGCCCTCTCTTCGCTTCCACCCCATGGCAAGTGAACATTCAGACCCTGTTGAGTGGCGAGTGTAATCAACTCTGCCCAGTAGCATTCAGGCCAATGCTTGCTTGGCCAGGTTGTCCCATGCAGGAACACCGAATAAGGACGATTGGCTACTTGCCCCCCTCCTATCTGGATGCCACTCAAGCCATATTCTGGTGCGGTTTCTGGTAGCGTGTAATTCAAGGCTTGAGCAAACAACTGTCGCACACGCGCTATGGCGTGCTGCTCACGGGAGATGCTGTAACGGTATTTGTAGGTTGAGGCCACCCAGGGATCACGGGCTGAACGGCGGTCATAACCTGCTCGCGACCCTTTAGCCAGCATCGCCACCAGCGCACTTTTAAACATCAGCCCCTGCGCATCAATAATCAGGTCGTAGCACTCCAGACGTAGCGCTTGCAGAAAGGCTTGAATCTCACCACTGCTGAAAGCGGCCTTCCACCCCTTACGCCAACACCGCAAAGCAATGGGGATTACTCGGTTTACGGCGGGATGACAATCCGAGATCTCGGCAAAACCCTCCTCCACCACCCAATCAAATTGGATACCAGGCATGGAGGCTGCGGCATCTGTCACCGCAGGCAGGGTATGAATTACATCCCCCAGTGAGGAGGTTTTAACGATCAGCACCTTCACGAAAGCACCTCGCTGAGCGCCTCCGCTACCTGAGCCACTGCTAACTCTTGCAAGCATTTAAGATGCCCCTTTGGGCACTCCCGTTTAAAACAGGGGCTGCAATCAAGACCCAGGGTGACAACCCGTGAGCGATCATTCAATGGTGGAGTAAAGTTTGGATCAGAGGAGCCATAAATAGCCACCAGCGGGCGATCCAAGGCGGCAGCCACATGCATCAGACCCGAGTCATTACTCACCACAGCATCCGCCAGTGAGAGCAGATCGACCGCCTGTGCCAGTGAGGTGCGACCACTCAGGTCAACACCGCCCCCCGTATATTTGATAATCTCCGCGCAGACAGGTTGATCCTTGGCTGAACCAAACAGCCACAGATCCCAGCCCTGCTTCATCTTTCGGGCAGCCAGCTCGGCATAGTGCGCCTCTGGCCAACGCTTGGCTAAGCCATATTCCGCACCCGGGCAGAGCGCCAACACGGGTCGATTCTTCTCCCCCATCCCCAACGCCTGCATCGCCTGTTCAGCCGCCGCTTGATCAACCTGAAGTTTGGGCACAGGTATCTCTGGAATCCCCTGAAAACCGGCCGCCAGACCCAAGGCAACAAAACGCTGCACCGTCATGGTGAGGTGGGATTTGTCCAGCTTGCGGGCATCATTCAACAGGCCATAGCGCATCTCACCCAGCCAGCCGGTACGTTGTGGGATCTTCGCCCAAAAAGGCGTAAGTGCTGACTTCAGAGAATTAGGCAGGAGGATAGCTTGGTCATAGTGTCGGCCACGCAATGCACGGCCTAACTGCCAGCGGGTTTTAAGGTCGAGCTTGCCATGAGCCAGCGGCATATCAATGCCATCACTGACCTCTGGCATGCGCTCCAACAGCGGTAGACTCCAGCCAGGAGCCAATACATCTATCCGCGGCTCAGGATCACGCTGTTTAAGGGTAATAAACAGGCTCTGAGCCATCACCATGTCGCCGACCCAGGAGGGGCCAACGACGAGGATTTTAAGTGGCGGGTTCAATCAGTTAATTCGTAGCGAGCACCACAATATTTACAGACTGCTTTGCCCGTCTTTTTAATATCCAGAAAAACAACCGGATGCTCACTCCAGCCATTGCCACTTTTTGGCGGACAGCTCAGCGGCAGATCTTTACGGCTTATCTGGGTTACAGCTTGGTTTTCTTCTGTCATCTTTTTCTCCTGATTAGAGATCAAAGCATCTTGTAATATTTAACTTATAAACAGATTAGACCAGTGACAGCCACTCTGGACGTTCATCTCGGCGGCCATGTACCTGATCAAAATAGAGGCTCTGTAGCCGCTCGGTGATCGGACCGCGACCACCGTTGCCGATAGTGCGGTTGTCCACCTCACGGATTGGCGTTACTTCGGCCGCTGTGCCGGTAAAAAAGAGTTCATCAGCGATATAGGCCTCATCACGGGTGATGCGCTTCTCTTTTACCGGGATGCCCAGTTCATCTGCCAGCTGGAAAATGGTATTGCGGGTAATGCCATCCAATGCAGAGGTCAGATCGGGCGTGACCAGCGTGCCATCAACCACCAGAAAGATATTCTCACCACTGCCCTCAGCCACATAGCCTTCCGTGTCCAGCAGCATCGCCTCATCATAGCCACAGGTAATGGCCTCTTGCAGCGCCAACATGGAGTTCATGTAATTACCATTGGCCTTGGCCTTGCACATGGTGACATTAACGTGGTGGCGGCTATAGGAGGAGGTGCGAATGCGGATACCCTTCTGCATATTCTCTTCACCCAGGTAGGCTCCCCACTCCCAGGCCGCGACCATGGTGTGTACCTTGAGGTTATCAGCGCGCAAACCCATGCCCTCTGAGCCATAAAAACACATGGGACGGATGTAGGCGGAATCCAGGTTGTTTTCACGCACAATCTGCTTCTGCACATCATCCAACTCTTTAGCAGAATAGTTCATCGGCATGCCCAAAATATGAGCCGAGCGCAACAACCGAACAGAGTGATCACGCAGGCGAAAGATGGCTGCACCCTTGTCTGTCTTGTAGGCACGCACGCCTTCAAACACACCCATGCCATAGTGCAGGGTATGCGTTAGGACATGGATCTTCGCTTCACGCCAGGGTACCATTTCACCATCGAGCCAGATGACCCCATCACGATCAGCCATTGTCAACATTGGGTTTTCTCCACAACAGTTACACGTTAATCAGTTAATTATGGGCAGGCCACCATAGTAGCCTGCCAGATATCCTGAACCAGTTTGCGCTCCTCAAGCAACTCATCATTAGGCACGATAGCCGGTAAGTCTTGAAGGCTTTTACGATGTGAGGCCGTGCGCAAGGCACGATAGGCATCCGCCAGTCTGTCAGCCGCTTTCCCCTCTATTAATTGATGTTGGGAAAGTGTCTCAAGCAGGCGAATATTATCGCTCCACTCCAGCAGATCTGGGTATTTATGCGCCCACCGCAGAACCGCATATTGAACCATAAATTCAATATCAGCGATACCGCCGGAACCCTGCTTCAAATCAAACGCTTCTGGCTTGGTTTTATCCAGTGATTGGCGCATCTTTTCACGCATCTCCACCACCTCTTTTTGAAACGACACAGGGTCACGCTCACGGGAGAGAATCTTGTGGCGAATGCGCTCAAACGCGGCCATCACCTTTTTATCACCGGCAACTGCTCGCGCCCGCAACAACGCTTGATGCTCCCATGTCCAGGCATCACTTTCCTGATAACTTTCAAATGCCTTCAGGGAGCAAGCCAACATGCCGGAGTTTCCATTGGGGCGCAGTCGCATGTCCGCTTCATACAGCATGCCGGAGGCCGTGCGGGTGGCAAACATCTGCACGATGCGCTGCCCCAGGCGGATGTAAAAAACATCATTGCCCACTGAGCGCTCTCCGTCTGTCACCGCATTAGGGTTTTGACTGCCATGCAGAAAGACCATGTCCAGATCCGAACCGTATCCCAGTTCAATACCCCCCAATTTGCCATAGCCAATAACGGCAAAGCCGGTATCCTGACCCAAAATATCCGTGGGACTGCCATGAACGGCTGCAAGATTATCCCGAGTCAGCTGTAAAACCCGCGCTGTTACCGCCTCCGCAACCTCAGTCAGGTAATCACTAACCACCATCAGCGGGATGACATCCGTCACATCCGCAGCAGCCACTCGCAACATATTACTCTGGACAAACTGACGCAGCGACTCCATCTGCTGCTCCAAATCATCCGCATCGACAGAAGCCAATAGACTGCTCAGCTCTTTCTCTAGCGCCTCTCGATGCAGCGGTTCATACAGGCGACGGGGATCGAGCAGCTCATCCAACAGCAAGGGGTGACGTGTCAACTGGTGACAAATCCAAAGACTCTGGGCACTGAGGCGCACCAGCTGCGACAAGGCCAAAGGTCGCTCCACCAACAGCGCAATATAGGCCGTTCGCCGCGCAATGGCTTCAATTAGCGGAACCAAACATCCCAACACCTGATCGGCATCATCCGTTTGGCCTATGACCTCCAACAGCAGTGGCATCAGTTGCTCTAAACGCTGTCCACCTTTTGCCCCCAAGGCACGATAGGCGTGCGAATGGCGCAGCTGATACAGCCGTTCCAGGCTCTCAGCTGGGCGGTCAAAACCAATACCCCGCAAAATTTCATGCGCATCCTCCGCCTCTTGCCTCCCTTGCCACAGAGAGATTAAGGCCTGCTGCTCCGCCTCTGCTTCTGTTTGAGGGGCCGCAAATACCTGATCAAATTGAGCCTGCACCCGCTGACGATGCTGTTCTAGCTCATCATAAAAAGCCGGCCAATCCTCAAATCCCATGGCGCGTGCCAGCCGCAACTGCCCTAGTGCATCATCAGGCAGGGAGTGGGTCTGTTGATCCTGCCAGGCTTGCAGCCGGTTCTCTGCCAGACGTAGAAAAATATAGGCCTCAGTCAACTCTCGCTCTACAAAAGCAGGCAGCAGATTCTTCTCTCCCAACAACCGAAGTACCTTGAGAATGGGACGAATCTGTAGATCAGGATCACGACCACCACGTACCAGTTGAAAGGCCTGGCCGATAAACTCAATCTCACGGATGCCACCGGAGCCAAGCTTGATATTCTCCATCATGTTTTTGCACTTCAGCTCTTGGGTGATAAGCCTTTTCATATCCCTGATCGCCTCAATCACGCCAAAATCAAGATAGCGACGATAGACAAAGGGCTTGAGCATCTGCATCAGCTCAGCTCCAATCTCACGGTTACCGGCCACCACCCGTGCCTTAATCATGGCGTAGCGCTCCCACTCTCGCGCTTGGGTTTGGTAGTAATCCTCCATCGCAGCAAAGCTCATCGCCAATGGGCCAGAATCACCAAAGGGTCGCAATCGCACATCCACCCGAAAGACGAAGCCATAGGCATCTTGCTGGTTTAGCGCCTGTACCAAACGCTGACAGAGGCGGAGAAAAAACTGTTCATTACTGAGAAAACGACGCGCACCCTCCACCTCACCATGCGAGCGAAAGCTAAAGATCAGATCAATATCAGAGGAGAGGTTCAACTCACGCGCACCCAGTTTGCCCATACCCAGCACCACCAGATATTGCTGCACACCCTCTTTATCACGCGGTATACCCTGTTCGGCACAGCCCCAGTCATAGAGTTTGTTCAATGCCTCATCAATACACGCATCGGCCAGGGCACTCAGATCTTCCAGCGTCTCATCCAGGGCGGCTGTTTGCATAAGATCCCGCCAGATAACCCGCACCATCTGGTAGCGGCGAAACTGACGCAGGGCTTTGGCCAGCATGGCCTCATCCGCAACATCACCCAGCCACTCTTGGAGTTGCTGAGCCATGCTGCCAACAGGATATGATTTAAGCAGATCACCCTTTTCCAGCAAGGTGATCAATAGATGAGGGTCACGCAGGCAACTTTGGGCAACGCAGTCACTGCCCTCCCAAACCCGCTTGAGGGCGCTGATAAAATCTGCATCATTAGGGATAACCAGCCCTTCAGCCTTTGCTAATTCACACCAGGATTGCCACAGCGCTTCACTGCGACTCAGAAGATTATCTAATACGCTTGTTTTCATGTGAAGAGCTTAACTGTCCACACTGGGGCTGGCAATGCAAGAGGAGGGGGCTTTTACCGAGAAGAAAGGGCATCCATGCCACTACTGCTTCCAATTTCATGCTGATGATTTATCTCAAAAGCAGACTTATTGTGCAGTCCAGAGGCCAAAACCAACATAGGCATTTCCAAGCTATCCATGTAAGATTTTTCTTAATAAACTGAAATGAGCCACTTTCATGAATTATGATCTCGTACTATCAGAGCTACAGCAGGCATCAAACTTTGAGCTTTTTCGCCTGCAAGCTGCCATCAACACGCTGCTGGATGACCCCGATCGATTAAACACCATCAAGCAACGACAGAGGCCAGGCATGGATATTAGCTATTTCCATGAGCAAGAGAACCGGCTGAGATCTGCCAAACTGTTGGAGGTACGAAAAACCCGCGCAGCGATTCAAGATACCGCCACCAATAAGCACTGGAGCATCCCCCTCTATCAAATCAATCTGGAAAATTCAGACACCCATCTCACCCCAAAAAGACAAGGGCTTGACCGGCTCTCACTGTGCATTGATGATCGAGTCGGTTTCAGAGGAAAAGATAACGAGGAACAGTTTGGAACGGTCATAAAACTCAATCCAAAACGGGCTAAAATCCAGGTGGGTGACACCCTCTGGAGCGTACCCTACGCTATGCTATTCAGCATTATTGATGGCGAACAGGGCGCTGATCTTTTTATTTCAGCAAGTTCACCAGATTGGTAAACTTTATTTAACTGACAATACTGGCCGGATACATAATGAAATACAAAGACCTGCGCGACTTCATCAAACAGTTAGAGGCTCAAGGCGAACTCAAACGCATCAGCATGGAGGTTGATCCCAATCTGGAGATCACCGAAATTTGCGACCGCACCCTGCGTGCCGGTGGCCCTGCGTTGCTATTTGAGAAGGTCAAAGGCTCAGAGTTTCCATTATTAGGGAATCTATTCGGCACCCCACGACGGGTGGCCATGGGGATGGGTGAAGAGGATGTAGAGGCACTACGCGAGGTCGGCAAGTTACTCTCTGTGCTAAAAGAGCCTGAGCCACCCAAGGGGATGAAGGATGCACTGGGCAAACTCCCCATGTATCGCAAGGTGCTGGATATGGCACCCAAAGAGCTGAAACGCGCACCCTGCCAAGAGGTCATTAAAGAGGATGCCGTCGTTGATCTGGGCAAGCTTCCTGTACAGACCTGCTGGCCAGGCGATGGTGGGCCACTCATCACCTGGGGATTAGTCATTACCCGTGGCCCAGAAAAACCCCGCCAGAACCTCGGCATCTACCGCATGCAGGTGATCAGCAAAAACCGCGTCATTATGCGCTGGCTCTCCCATCGCGGCGGCGCACTGGATTTCCGCGAGTGGCAGATCAAACACCCTGGCGAACCTTTCCCCGTAGCCGTAGCATTAGGGGCAGACCCCGCTACCATCCTGGCGGCGGTCACTCCAGTGCCTGATACCCTCTCTGAATACGCCTTTGCTGGGCTACTGCGTGGTAGCCGCACCGAGGTAGTCAAAGCCCTCATTTCAGATCTACAAGTGCCTGCTAGTGCCGAGTTTGTTATGGAGGGGCACATCTACCCCGATGACATGGCTCCCGAAGGCCCCTTTGGCGATCACACCGGCTACTACAATGAGGTAGATAATTTCCCCGTATTCACCGTCGAACGCCTCACCCATCGGCAAAAACCCATCTATCACAGCACCTACACTGGCCGTCCACCTGATGAACCCGCCATTTTGGGCATGGCACTGAATGAGGTCTTTGTACCCATCCTACAAAAGCAGTTTCCAGAGATTGTCGACTTCTACCTGCCACCCGAGGGGTGCTCCTACCGCATGGCGGTGGTCAGCATGAAGAAGCAATACCCCGGACATGCCAAGCGGGTCATGCTCGGTATCTGGTCCTTTCTGCGGCAGTTTATGTACACAAAATTCGTGATCGTCACCGATGATGACGTGAACGTGCGCGATTGGAACGATGTCATCTGGGCCATGACAACCCGCATGGATCCTGCCCGTGACACCACCATGATTGAAAATACCCCCATTGATTACCTTGATTTTGCCTCACCTGTATCGGGCTTAGGCTCAAAAATTGGCTTTGATGCCACCAACAAATGGCCCGGTGAGACCAACCGCGAGTGGGGCACACCCATCGAAATGACAGCAGAGGTTAAGCAACGGGTGGATGAAATTTGGGAGCAGTTGGGGATTTAAATATTGCGGGTAGGCTCTTTAAATTTATACATCTTTAACACAGCTTTTATTGAGACACAGGGTAAAGAACTTTCCCCAAAACCTCCCGTTTCAGCTCCGCTGCCCTAAAAATCACTGGCAATATATTTTCTATATAATCCAGGACAAAAAAAGCCCCGCACTGAGGCGGGGCTAATCACGACTTCATAGTTCTAATTATTAAACTTATATTTTTTTACGGAAACCAAGTCCTACCAAACCTATTCCCATAAGCACTAATGTGGCTGGCTCAGGAACACTAAAACTTCCTTTATCAATATCAAATGCAGAATATGTAACACCTGCCTGGGAAAAATTATAGAAAGCTAGGCTACCATTATTAAAACTACCTGCAATATCAAGCTCTTTAACACCATTTACAAAGACTTCAAGATCAGTGGAGCCAAAATCAAATGTAAAATCATATGAAGTGCCAGCGGCCCAACCTGTGCTACCAAGATTTGTCCCACGCTGTAATTCATTTAATCCACTGCCTGCTGATAAGGTGGTATGCCCCCAAAATTCATCTGCTGAGGGTATGCCTGTTACTCTGGAGACGGCTAGACCAATATCTGCTGTTGTTCCTGGGTCGGTAGATGGAGATCCAAAATTATAAGCTTGTGTGCCTCTTTTCCAATCTACTAGCAGGTAATCAGCTGAACTATTTGTGCTGTCTCCTGCATTAAACCCCAAGGCAAAACCAATGTAATCATCATCGCTACCAGTGACGTTTATTGTCCCAGTTACTTTCGTACCCATAGCATCAAAGTCACCATAGAAAAGCGTGGGTTGACCATTAACGCCTTGATAGACAGCAGACCCGTCACTAGAAACCGCCCATGAACCAGCACCAAAACCACTGACTGCTGGATATGACTCTGCTACCCATGTGTTTAGGTCAACAGGGGCTGCAATAATATTTCCGGAAAAAGCTAAAGCCCCTAAAATAGAACATATAAACCACTTCGTTTTTTTGCACATCACTTTTGTATCCCTTATTTTCACTAGATCAAGGTTTTAATAATAATATGCAAAATTTAATCCATAAAATAATTGCCTTATAAATCAAGATGTTAAAAAAGTCGTTTTTTGAAAGTGTAAAATTTACTGACAGGCCTGCTTTTATCTTCAATATTTGATAAAAAATGACTCTGTCAAAACCGCGCAGGGGAAAGAAACTACCGAACCAATGCCTCTTCCACCTCATCCCGCTTGCCCTGACCCACCAGGGATTCAATGAGCTGCAACGCAAAGTCCATTGCAGTGCCCGGACCACGACCAGTGATCACCTGACCATCAACCACTACAGGCAGGTCTTTTATTCCCACTAAAGGGAATTTCATTCGATTTAATACACCTGGGTAGCAGGTAGCCCGCTTGCCATTTAGCAAGCCGACATGCGCCAGTATCTTGGGCGCTGCGCAGATTGCAGCAATAAAGCTGCCTTGGTCAGCCGTTCGCTTCAGCAGCTCTCGGATACGAGGATCGCTATCAAGGTGATCAGAGCCAGGTAGGCCACCTGGCAGGACAATCATGTCAAAATTCCGAGTCATGACGGCATCCAGTGTGGTGTCTGGTTGCAGGGTGACACCATGCAATGCCTTGATCGTCCCCGCTGATAGGCCGGCAGTTGTTACTGCAATGCCGGCTCGTCGCAGCAGGTCGATGATGGTAATGGCTTCAAGCTCTTCACAGCCTTCGGCGAGGGGGACAAGGACGCTTGCCATGGCATATTCCTTCGTTTAGTTGCAATAATCTCAGAGGTGAAAACCAGTTTAACGCCGCTCTCTTCCAGTTTTTCCAGCTCTTCTGTCAGGGTGGCAATGGTCTCAGGGTAGGGATGGCCAATGCCAATCGCTTTGCCTCGCATCTTTGCCCGTCGAATCAGTTGCTGAAACTGCTCACGAATATATTCAGGTTCACGAATGTTATCCAAGAAGATATCTCGGCCAGCAGAGGGGATTTGGTGCTCATGAGCAAGTTGCTCTGCTACTGTTAAGGAGGTGGTGCGGCTATCCACAAAAAAAAGATTACCCCGTTGCTGCACATCCTCCATCAACCAGTTCATAGCGCCTGGGTGTTGTGTTAATAGGCTGCCCATGTGGTTGTTCAGCCCCACCACATGCGGTACGGAAGCCAGGCTGCTGGCCAGTGCATCTTGAAACTGCTGTTGCGTCATGTGCAAAGAGAGGCCACCCAACCCCAATTTTTTGCCCTCACGGGCATCCATCGGCAGGTGCAACATGACCTCTTTGCCTGAGGTATATGCCTGCTCTGCCATTTCACGGGCGTGAGGCGTATGCGGAAGAAAAGCATAGGTAACCGCGCCAGGCAGTTCCAGCGCCCTGTTTCCATCCTGAAGCCGATGCCCCATGTCATCAATAATAATGGATATTACCGGCTGCACGCTCTTCAGCAACAGCTTATCTGCCTCTTCAGCTGTCACACTCCAGCTGGTCAGCAACACAAGCAAAACCAAAAAAACAGATGCCATGTTATTTTTCTGGCCGCTTTTCATCTATGCATTAATCACGCTGATTTAGAATATCCAAACCCTTCAGTAGGTTGAGCGCTTCATTCAATTGATAGTCACGTTCAGCCAGTGATTGCTCTTTAGCGTCACTGTGGCTCTTTTTTGGCATCGCTTTTTTACCATTCCCCTGATCCAGATGGCCTTTCAGGTTGGCCTCTTTTAAATGGTTCATCCCGATCCCTTTTTTAGCCGCTACCTTTATATTTTCAAGCACAATATCGGGCATAATGCCTTCCGCCTGGATGGATCGGCCTGAGGGGGTGTAGTAGCGCGCTGTTGTTAGCTTAATGGCTCGCTTTTTAGAGATGGGGATAACGGTCTGAACCGATCCTTTGCCAAAGGTCTCTGATCCCATGATGATGGCACGCTTCCGATCCTGCAAAGCACCCGCCACAATCTCACTGGCAGAGGCCGATCCACCATTAACAAGCACAACGATAGGTGCACCTTCCAACACATCATCTGGCGCGGCATTAAATTTAAGTTGAGAATCCTTAATTCGCCCTTCAGTGTAGACAATCAGCCCATCTTTGAGAAAGGCATCACTGACGGCCACGGCACCATTTAATACGCCACCGGGATTGTTGCGCAGATCCAGGATTAATCCCTTCAGGGAGCCGCCACTCTCCTTTTTTAGCCGCTGGATATTTTTCAGCATATCCTCACTGGT
>JAJRWL010000074.1 GCA_024276875.1 Gammaproteobacteria bacterium | reverse complement strand
TTGCCACCCTATGGTGCTTGCCTGCTGGGTTCTATCAATCTGACTAAATTTGTACGCCAGCCTTTTACCGCAGAAGCCGCCTTTGATTGGGCGGGCTTTGCTGAAGTAATCGCTATCTTTACTCGCATGCTGGACAATGTGGTTGATATTAATGGCCTGCCACTGCAAGAGCAGCGTGATGAGATTGTGCGTAAACGTCGTCATGGCATGGGTTATCTCGGGTTGGGTTCAACCATTACTATGTTGTGCATGAAATATGGATCAGATAAATCGCTGGAATTTACTGATCAAGTGACCAAAACATTGGCGCTGGAAGGTTGGAAGGCTGGCTTGGAACTGGCCAAAGAGAAAGGTGCCGCGCCCATTATGGATGAGAATTTTGCGGTCACCGCAGAGATGCTGGTTCAGCGCCCAGAGATGGCTGTCGATGGCTGGAAGATCGGTGATGAGCTGAAAGGTCGGGTGCTCTTCTCTAAATATAGCCGCTACATGCAGCAGTTAGCGCAGGAAGATCCCGCATTGATTGAAGCGCTATCAGAGGTTGGATGTCGATTTACTCACCACAGCTCTATCGCCCCAACAGGTACCATCTCACTGTCATTGGCCAACAATGCCAGTAACGGCATTGAGCCAAGCTTTGCGCACCACTACTCACGTAATATTATTCGTGAAGGCAAAAAAACCAAAGAGAAGGTCGATGTCTTCAGTTATGAGTTGCTGGCCTACCGTGATCAGATTAATGTCCATGCCATGCCTTACTCAGAAATTGAAGGTGAGCAGCTGCCAGACTACTTTATCTCAGCCGATGAAGTGACACCCAAGCAACATATTGATGTGCAGGCGGCGGCGCAGAAGTGGATCGACTCATCCATCTCAAAAACGGCGAATGTGCCCACGGATTACCCCTACGAAGAGTTTAAAGATATCTATCTTTACGCCTATGAACAGGGGCTGAAAGGCTGCACCACCTTCCGCTTTAATCCAGAGGCATTCCAGGGTGTGCTGGTAAAAGAGCAGGATCTGGAGAATACCACCTATTGCTTCACGCTGGCCGATGGCTCCAGCGTGACGGTAAAAGGGAATGATGATATTGAGTATGACGGTGAGATGCACACGGCTGCTAATCTCTTTGATGCCCTGAAAGAAGGGTACTACGGTAAATTCTAAAGCGACATCTATTGCGCGCAAACAAGGTTACGACAATGGTTATTAAAATTGATCAGAAAATTGCAGCTTACACAGTTGTTACGGCAGAGGCAGAAAAGGCGAAAGCTGAGCAAGAACAGGAGAGCAATATCGTGCAGATGCACGAAAAGGTTGCTCGGCCTGAGATGCTGTTTGGGTCTACCTACAAGATCACAACGCCACTCTCTGACCATGCACTCTATGTAACGATCAATGACATCATTCTGAATCAAGGCACACCGCATGAAGTGCGGCGGCCGTTCGAGGTGTTCATCAACTCCAAAAATATGGATCACTTCCAGTGGATTGTGGCATTGACCCGCATCATCTCTGCTGTTTTCCGCAAGGGTGGTGATGTCACCTTTCTGGTGGAAGAGTTGCGCTCGGTGTTTGACCCCAGTGGTGGTTACTTCAAAAAAGGCGGCAAGTTTATGCCCTCACTGGTCGCTGAAATTGGAGATGTTATCTACTGTCATTTGGTCATGATTGGCATGATCAAAGAGGAAGCGCCCAGCGAGCACCAACAGAAAATACTGAATGAAAAGCGTCGGCAGTTTGAATCATCTATTCAGATGAAAGATGAAGAGCACAACAGTGAATTCCCTGTTGGTGCGCAGCTGTGCAAAAAGTGCAGTACCAAAGCGATGATTCAAATGGATGGCTGTCTGACCTGTTTGAACTGTGGGGATTCTAAATGTTCGTAATGGCGTAATGGGTGGTTAAACCCAATAAAAAGCGAGCAATCAAAGTGTCACAATCCATGCTTGACATCACCCCATCAGTCACGGTTTACGCGCTATTGGAGGCCTATCCTCAATTGGAGGATCTGTTGATTGGCATGGCGCCTCCGTTCAAGAAATTGAAGAACCCTATTTTAAGGAAGACGGTTGCCAGGGTTGCAACTATTGAGAATATTGCCTCTGTGGGCAGTATCCCGCTTGATGTGCTGATGGGGCGATTGAGAGAGGCGGTAGGGCTGCCGCAGAGCGCAGACAGTTATAGTGATCAGGATTATTTCGGTGAATCGCCAGAGTGGTTTGCAGTCGATAAGATTGTATTTGTGGTTGATGAGAAAAAAGTAGATGCCAAAGAGGGCAAATCATTGGTTGCTATTATGCTGGCAGCAAAGGGTGTTAACAGGGGTGATATTATTGAGTTATCGACCTCATTCCTACCTGCTCCAGGGATTGATATTATGAAATCCAAGGGGTATTTGGCGTGGTCGCGAAGAGAGACTGATGATCGGGTTAAATCCTATTTTCTTAAGCGTTAAAATTTAAATCTACAATTTAAGTAGAGAGCGATTTATGACTAATAATGATGTCTTACGCCGTATTCGTTACACCTTTGATTTCAATGATACAAAAATGATGGCGCTGTTTGCACTGGCTGACTATAAGGTCACGCGTGAGCAGATCAGTGATTGGTTGAAGCAAGAGGATGATCCTGCATATCAAAATTGCAGTGACACCCAGCTGGCAATCTTTCTCAATGGTTTGATTAATGACCGACGCGGAAAAAAAGAGGGGGAGCAACCCAAGCCAGAGAAGCGCCTAACGAATAATATTATCTTTAGAAAACTAAAAATTGCATTAGATCTGAAAGCCGAAGATATATTGCAGATAATGAGCCACAGCAGCGCCCCCATAAGCAAGCATGAACTGAGTGCCTTGTTCAGTAAGCAGACACACAAACACTACCGAACCTGTAGTGATGATGTTTTTAATGCCTTCATTAAAGGCTTGTTAAATCGTTAATCTTAGCCTGTTTGGCACCAGTAAATAGCGGATTAAACGTATTGTCCTGCACACCAGCCT
>JAJRWL010000073.1 GCA_024276875.1 Gammaproteobacteria bacterium | reverse complement strand
TGGCGATTGCACGTGATGAGGGCAAAGTGCCTTGCGGTCTTCTCTACCATAACCCCGATGCCCCAGTGTATGACGATTGGAGCAACGTAGGTCTTGGTATGTCTGATGAAGACAAGCTCGCCGGTATCAATAAGGCGCTTGACTCCTTCTCGATCTAACAGTTACAGGCAGACTCCACGATATGACAGCACAAGCTAGTAAAAAGCAGCCGGTGCAGGAACCAGAGCGAAGCGCGGGAGGCGTACCTTTCCTCCCCGCTTCTGCTGATGCCTCAGATGAGCTAATGAGTACCCTGCGCCATTTTCATTTGGGTGAGCCTGGTGCTAAGTCCACATTGGGCAACGTCAGCAGCGAATTCCTTCCCGTTTCATTGAACAGCTTTCGAGATGTCTCGAAGGTGAGATACGACTATCCGTTGTGTCTCTTTCCGGCAGGATCGTCGGGCAATGTTTTGGCCAAGCCGCTCTCCCGTTTTTTGGGTGATGCGGTTGAAGGATTTGCACCTGCCACCGAAAATGCACGCATCCTTAAAGACAACCTTGCCTGGATTGAGCGCGAGCTATGCAGCAAATTGCAAGGCCAGGAGACACCGATAGATGCCGCACCTCTGGTGGCTGATGCCGCAAAGGCATTGCAGAAGCAACTGGATCTAAAAGGCGAGCATGTTGAACGCTTGCAAGGCGATCTTGACCAGTTGGTTGCTGCTGTTGAAGCAGGAAGCCAGTTTCTAGGTTACGGCCGTTTGGTCTCTGTCTATCTCCTGCTGCATGTTGCACGCTGCAAATCTGCACCGCGTCGTGCGGCATTTGACCAGGAGGTCTCTCAGCTGGCGGCCAGCATGAGAGGGTTGTTGGCAGTAGAAAAAAGCAAGACAACCGCCTCCAGAAAATCAACCGCACTCAAACAAAGCATTGGCGCTTCAAATAGCTTCTTCAACGCCACAGCGATGTCAAAGATGTTGAGCCATTCACAGGGTTCTGCCTCTATGCCTGCTGCGCGACGTAAACGTATTGAAAGTGCATTAGAAGTGCTTGAAGCCTATCAAAGCGATTCCGTGCTGCTACGTGCTGTGCATGCAGACAAGCTGGGTGAAACTCTACTGGCAGAAGCCGCTGATTTTGAATCGGTCAGCAATGCTGATCCCTGCTCGGTAGCAGCTGCAACCTTTGATGCAGAGGCAGAAAAGCTGGCTAAAGTCTTTGCTGCACTGCGTGTCGCTCGGCTTGAAAACAGCGATGCCTACAAGCCGGCTATCCACGATGCTTGGTTCAAAAATTTTGGCTGGGAAGGTTTTTCTAAAGAAGAGCTACTGTTGGTGCCAACTGTTGTTGCAATCGACAACGCCAACAACATTGCAGGTGCAGGCCTCCCATCCTTTTCACAATTGCTGAGTTCTGGCCGTCCAGTACAGATTTTAGTGCGGGTTCAGGCGCACAGTAACCCTGCTGCTGCTGAGGGTGAAGATTCGTTTGCACGCTTTCGTGTTGAGTTGGGTTATCTTGGTATCAGCCATCGTCAAGCGGTGGTTGCGCAGTCGTCTGCGGCGCGTTATGACCATTTGCTAAAACAGTATGGCTTGGCGCTCGATGCTACCCGTACGGGTCTGCACTTGGTTACTACCGGAGTAAAATCATCTGAAGGTGGTTCGCTTGATCCATGGTTTGTAGCCAGTGCCGCACTGGAAGGGCGTGCCCATCCATTCTTTTTGATTAATCCGGATGCGGGTGATGATTTTGCCTCGCGTATGGATTTTAGCTCTAATCCTCAGGCTGAGCATGATTGGCCTAACCATAATTACAGCTATACCGATGCCGATGGTAGCTCAGTAACCTCTGAGCTGTCGTTCACCTTTGCGGACTATGCCTTGTTGATTCCTAGCTTGAAGAATCACTTTGCTGTCGTTCCGGAGGGCAATAGTGCTGATGACCTCGTGCCGGTTGCGAAGTGGTTAGCTTTGCCAGAAGATCAGGCGCAGCATAGCGTACCTTTCATCTGGGCGGTGGATGGTAAAGATGTCATGCAACGCCTGGTTATCTCTCGGGCGCTGATCATTGCTTGTCGTGATCGCCGTAATTACTGGCGAACCCTGCAAGAGCTGGCCGGTGTCCGCAGTCGTTATGTCGACTTGGCCATGCAAAAAGCCAGTGATGAGGCGCAAGCGGCGGCAGCTGCTGAGCTTGATGCCATACGCGAAGAGCAGGCTGAAGAGCTGGAGCGTGTCCGTGCAGAAACAGCGGGTGAAGCATTGGGTCGATTGGCTGATGCCTTGGTCGGTCTGGATCTCTCCGCTGCCGTGCCTGCTGCTACACCTGTTGCCGCGGCTGCACCGGCAGAAGAGGCGGTAGAAGAAGCGGCCGCTGAGCCGGAAGCTGCACCAGAGCCTGAAGAGGAGGAGGTCAGTTTTGATGATCCGTGGATTGAAACCATCCTCTGCACCAGTTGCAATGATTGCATCAACCTCAACCCGCTGATGTTCGTCTATGACGATAACAAGCAGGCCTATATTGCCGATGCAGCGGCTGGGACTTTTGCTCAGTTGGTTGAATCAGCTGAGTTCTGTCCGGCTAAATGTATCCATCCTGGTAAGCCTTTGAATGAAGATGAACCAGATTTGGATGATCTAATTAAGCGGGCAGAAGCATACAACTAGGGATTATTGCTTGGGAGTACAAAGCGGAGTGGGTCTATTTAGGTTTAGTTGCTCCGTTTTCTCCCTGGCTTCCCTGACAGCGAGGCGAATTTCAAATGTCATTTGATCTCGGATCATTATTTTCTGCACCAGGCATTATGCTTGGTCTAGGGCTATTCTTTGGTGTTGTCCTTGCAGTGGCCTACCGATACCTGAAGGTAGAGGAAGACCCACGCATTGATGATGCAGAAGGGATGCTTCCTGGTACCAACTGCGGTGCTTGTTGCGAACCCGGCTGCCGAGCCTTCTCTGAGAAATTGGTCTCGGGTGAGGTTGAGCCAAGCCTGTGCACCGTAGCAAGCCCAGAAGCGCTTGAGAGCATCGCTGAATACCTGGGTGTAGATGCAGGCGAACAGAATAAGCGCGTAGCGCGGTTGCGTTGTGCCGGTGGTATTGCAGAGGCGCATCAAATTGCCGAGTACCACGGGTTCGAGGGCTGCCGAGCAGCTCACATGGTCTCGGGTGGCGGCAAGGGTTGTTCCTGGGGTTGCCTAGGGCTGGCTGACTGTGAAATATCCTGCACCTTTGGCGCGATCACCATGAATGATAATGTGTTGCCCAAGGTAGAGGTTGACCTCTGCACGGCCTGTGGCGACTGTGTTGATGCCTGCCCACGGGATCTGTTTGAGATTCTGCCACTGAATGAAAAACTCTACGTTCAATGCAATAACCCGTTAGCGGGTGATGATGCTGTTGCTTTATGTACCGTAGCTTGTGATGCCTGTGGCCGCTGTGCCTCAGATGCCGAGACTGGTGTGGTTGTTATGGAGGACAACTTGCCAATTGTGCACTTTGATCTCGGTAATGCAAAACCGAAAGCCACCTACCGCTGCCCAACTGGGGCGATAAAGTGGCTGGAGGGTAACCAGTTTGAAGAAAATAGCCAAGATAAGAGTCAGAAACGACATGCCTAGCAACGAGACCATGGCCATACGCCTGTATCGGCGTTTATTTGTTTCTTCCGAGAAAGCAGCAGCGGAAGATGGGATAGAGACAGTTCTGGATGGGAATACAGCCGTCGCTTTAACCGAAGCGGGTATTTCCGGATCTGCTGCATTGGGTAGTACCTTTCCCAATGATGGCGCTAACCAAGCCTGGCGATCCGAACAGGAACAGCGTGACACCGACGCCTTTGGTGGACTAATTACCTCCTGCGAAACTGATGGGCCGCGTGGAACATTGGCTGCGGCCATCGGCCTTTCCATGTCGGGCGGGCGAGCAACGGCCTTTGTTTCTGGGCAGGATATCGCTGCTGTCCAGGATCTGCTGCGCACCGCCGTTGCTCGTCATCTTCCATTGGTTATCCATCTTGAAAATAGTGCTGTTTCAGGCCAAGGGCCGGCACTGGCTACCGGTCATGAAGCGATTCACCTCTGTGCCGATAGCGGCCTCTTTACACTGACCGCCTCCTCTGTTCAAGAAGCGGTTGATTTTTCCCTCATTGCTCGCCGTGTTGCTGAACGCGCACTGATACCCTGTGTGGTGGCAATGGATGGAGAGCAGACGGCGCGTTCGTTACAAAATGTCAGGCTGGCCTCGCTGGAGTTGGCAGAATGTTTTATTGGTGCTGCTGATGCAGAGATAGAGACACCCACTGATGCACAAAAAATGCTCTTTGGTGAAATGCGTCGCCAAGTGCCCCATTGGCATGATCTGGATAACCCTGTCATGCATGGTGCGTTGCAGGGTTCAGAGGTTTACGCCTTGGGCGCTATTGGACAAACGGCCTTTTTTGAACAGCATGTTGCGGCCATCTTGCAAGAGGCGATGGCTGATTTTGCAGAACAGACAGGCAGACATTATGCCACCGTATCACATGATGAATTAGGCACTGATGCAGCAGCGTGGCCGCACTACACCGCCGATGATGCCAAATTGGTATTGGTCACTCAGGGTTCCGCTATCGAAATAGCAAAGGCTGTTTCAGCACGTATCCTGGCTGAGACAGAGCAGCGGGTTGGCGTAGTTGGCTTGCGTACTGTGCGCCCATTCCCTTCAGATGACATTGTTCGTTTATTGCGGGGGCGCGAAAATGTGGTTGTTTTGGAGCGTGTCGAAACGCCTTTGGCTGGTGATGCTCCACTGACACGCGAGATCCGTGCTGCCTTTGATCAGGCGCAAGAAAATAGTCGTTACGGTGATCAAACTCACCCAGGTATCCCTGCCATGAATGAGAAGGCGCGGCCACGTCTTCGCACCGTCATCTATGGTATTGGTGGGCAGCCGGTAAGAGCCGCTGACCTTATTGCCCTCTGCAAAAATGTTAACCAACTGAATGGGGCTCGCCACTATTTGGGCGTTGATCTGGCTCAGAAATCAACAGAGTATCCAAAACGTCAGGTCTTGCTGGATAATCTGAGTCGCGCCTACCCTGAAATGGCTAAACAAGGTATCTGTGCTAAAACAGCCGCCCCTGATCTGCGGCCTGAAAATGCACTCACCATTGCCGTGCATCGCGTGACGGGTCAAGGTGGAGAAGGACTCGCTGATGAGGCCGGCAGCTATCTGCACCAACTGGTCGGCGGTGAGATACGCGGCCGGACAGGTCAAAGCTGGGAACATTGGGGTGCATACTGTTCTGATATGCTCACACATGCAGATTCTGGGTTGTTGGATGTTGGAGATGATGTCCCCGTCGATTTTTCTGTGGTAGCAGCAAAACGTCCTAACCCATTGCTCAAACCCCATGCTCATATGCGGGATGGTAGCGCATTGCTGGTACTGGCAACCGGTACTGATAAAGCTGTATGGCAAGGGCTTTCAGCCGAAACTCGTACAGCAGTTAAACAGAAAAACTTAACCCTTTATGCCGTAATGCCACGCGGTAAAGATGTCAAAATGCCCAGTGCTCCAGCGGCTGAGCTGACTCGCGAGCATCTACTGGGTGCGCTGTTTAAAGCGCTACTGGATGCGGAGGCTGTTGATATAAAGGCACGTCGTCTTATCCCTGCACGTGAAGAGATGCTGGATAATTTGGCTGATGACTTGAGCTGTGCGCTGCTTGCATCATTTCAAACGGGCATGGCTGCTGTTCGAAAGATCGATTATTCAACACTGAGCGAGCCTGCTCAAAAAACGTCTAATGCGGATACGACACCCTTGGCTGTGCGCCAGCTAAAGTCTAAAAATGAGTGCCATGATAGCCTGCCCAGGTTTTGGGATCAGGTGGGTATTCTGTATCGCAAAGGTGAGGCAGAGACACAGACGGCCGATCCTTACATTACAGCAGGCACAATTCCGCCGTTGACCTCTACCTTTCGTGATTTAAGTGACACTCGCCGTATGCTGCCTGCGTTTGACCCTACTGATTGTTCCGGTTGCGGAAAGTGCTGGAGCAGCTGCCCTGATGGCGCTATCGGTGCGGTAGCGGTTGCCCCTGGTGCGCTGATTGATGCAGGCATTAAGGTTGCTGGTGGTGATACATTACGTCCAAATGGTTCAAAATTGGCGGGGCGTATCTGTAGTCAGGTTCGTACTGGAAAGGCCAAAAGCGGCTCGGCGAGTGCATTGCTGGAAGAGGCCTATGGTTGGTTGCAAGAGAAGATGCCGCTGTCTGAAGATCGCAAGCAGGCGATGGACGATGCCTTTAATGCCGTCAATAGCAAGATTGGATCGCTCCCTATTGCGGTCACCGCCCCATTTTTTACGGATCTTGAAGCCGAGAAAAAAGATAGTGGCGCTCTGTTGGCATTGGCGATAAACCCGAATGCCTGTAAAAACTGTGGTATCTGTGTCTCCGTGTGTGAGCCAGGTGCAATGAAGGCAGAGAAGCAGGATGATGCACGTCTTCAGCAGGCGCGTGAAATTTGGGACATCTGGGGCGCAACCCCTGATACCCCTTCAGAGATTATTGAAAAGGTTAGCGACAACCCAGAGATTGGCGCAATGGCGGCTGTCATGTTGTCACGTTTCTGTGCTATGGCAGTGGCTGGGGGTGATGGGGCTGAGTCAGGATCAGGCGAGAAGATCGCCGTTCGAATGGCATTGGCGGCGACCGAATATCAGCAGCAACCGTTGCTGCATAACTTTACCAAAGATGTTGCAGAGACCCTGGAACAACTCAAAGCGCAGATTCGTGAAGAGATGGCAGCAGCCCTGCCGGTGAGTAATCTTGATGCACTGACGGCAGGTTTGGATCAGCTGAAGGGCGGGATGGTTGATGTCGGTGAGCTTACCAGCAAGATTGAAACCTCAGTAGAGGAGGGCAATGTTAATGCCCTGCATCTGCGTCGATTGGTTGATCTGGCCAAGGCATTAGGTGAGCTGCATTGGCGACTGACCGAAGGTGAGACCGGACTGGGTCGCTCACGGTTTGGTTTGGCCGTAGCGCCAGGCTCTGTTGCATCCTGGGCTGGAACCTTCCCGAATAATCCATTTCAAGTGCCCGTAGCGGTGGATACCACCGGTGATACAGGGCAGATGGCAGCAGGCCTTTTGCAAGGTCAGTTGCGTGAATCAACCGACGCGCAACGTCTGCTGCGTCGTGCAAAACTGGAGCTGGAGCAGCCAGCAGGTATTCAACAGCTGCGCGCAGAACTGGATGGCTTAAGCTGGCAGGATCTGACCGATCAAGAAAAAGCGCTCTGTCCACCGCTATTGCTGGTAGGCAATGATGAGGTCTTGGCGGGGCGTGGATTTTCTCAGATCGCCTGGCTGCTAAAGTCTAAATTACCCATCAAGATTTTGGTGCTGGCTGATCTAGGGCTTGGTTTGGACAGTGGCAGTCTGACAGATGCCGCATTGGCATCAGCACGAGATCCAAAAGCTGATCTTGGTTTGATGGCGATGGCGCAGCGCGGTGCTTACGTGGCTCAAACCTCTGTAGCCGCATCGGGGCATTTTCGCCAAAGCGTACGAGAAGCACTTAAATATAAAGGGCCTGCACTGATTCATGCGCATGTCCCTAGCCCAGGCCGACATGGTTTCCCTGTGAACCAGACCATGCAGCAGGCGGAGCTTGCATTGAATAGTCGAGCCTTTCCACTGTTTCGTTATGACCCAACAGCGGAGGGTGTATTTGGTTCGCGTATTACATTAGAAGGTAATCCAGAGTTGGAGATGCCTTGGCTTGCAAATGAGAATGGCACACCCTTTACTCCTGCACAGTGGGCATTAAGTGAGCGTCGTTTTGCGAGTCGTTTTGCGCAGATTACCGGTGATGATCCTGCGCCAACAGCGTTGGATGCCTGGTTAGGATTGGAGCACGATGTGCGTCAAGGCAAAACCCCTTTTATTTTGGTATCGAGTGACGGCGAAGAGGCTCAGCGTATTCGAGTGGATGCTGAACTGGCCGCTGAGATTGCCGAACGTGCTCAAACCTGGCGCACCTTGCAGGAGTTGGCGGGTATTAAAACGCCGTTTGCAGCGGTTATTGCCCAGGCTACAGAAGAGAAACTGACAAAAGAGCATGAGGCCACACTCGTAGCTCTGAAGAGCGAGCATCAGCAGCAAAGCAGCGCACAGCAAAATAGCGCGCAAGCAGAAGCATCCGCCCGCGTGCGTGAGCAGTTGTTAAAGCTGGCAGGTTATTAAGATAAGGGAGAGCTGTCACAGAGAGAGGGCGTTGCTTCTCATGGCTGATGGCTTTAATGAATTTAATGAATTTACCGACAACTTGAGTGAAAGCCTATGAACTTACATGAATATCAAGCTAAGAGTCTGTTTGCAGAGTATGGAATCCCTATCCCTGTTGGGCAGATGGTTGATTCAGTAAATGATGCTGAATCTGCGGCCAATAATATTGGTGGTGATGCCTGGGTAGTGAAGGCTCAGATACATGCAGGTGGCCGCGGCAAAGCCGGTGGTGTAAAGCTGGTTAAAAGCATCGACGAGCTAAAGGTAGAGACTGATAGCATGCTGGGAAGCAGTCTGGCTACTTTCCAAACCCATGGCAATAAACTGCCGATTCACCAGGTATTGATCGAGCAGACACTGGATATTGATCGTGAACTCTATCTGAGTGCGGTGGTTGATCGTGCAACCGAGCGTGTGGTCTTCATGGCATCTGCATCGGGTGGTATGGATATTGAAGAGGTTGCAGAGTCAACCCCTGAAAAGATTGTTACTGTTTCTGCTCATCCCGCCGCAGGTCTACAGCCTTATCAGTGTCGCCAAGCGGCATTTCGCATGGGTTTGGAAGGCAAGCAGGTGGGTGCGCTGACCAAGATTATGTTGGGGCTTTACAAGTTGTTTGATGAAAAAGATATGAGTTTGGTTGAGATCAACCCTCTTATCGTAACGGCTGAGGGTGATCTGCTGGCGCTGGATGGCAAGATCAACATCGACGACAATGCCCTCTACCGTCGCCCAGATTTGCTGGAGATGCGTGACGAGACCCAGGAGGATGCCCAAGAGTGTGAGGCACAGAAGCATGACCTCAACTACAACACGCTGGATGGCAACATCGGTTGCATGGTGAATGGTGCAGGGCTGGCCATGGCGACTATGGATCTGATCAAGCTGCACGGTGGTGATCCAGCTAACTTCCTGGATGTGGGGGGTGGCACTACGGCTGAGCGTGTAGCGGCTGCTTTCAAGCTGATCCTGAGTGACTCAAAGGTAGAGGCCATTTTGGTCAATATCTTTGGTGGCATCGTGCGTTGTGATCTGATTGCAGAAGGTATCATTGCTGCGGTTAAAGAGGTTGGGATCAAAATCCCCGTTGTGGTGCGGCTGGAAGGCACCAATGCGCCACGCGGTCGCGAGTTGCTGGAGCAGAGTGGTTTGAATCTGCTCTCTGCTGAAGGTTTGACCGATGCGGCTAAGAAAGTCGTCGCCTCTGTCGCCTAATTAACGGTTGTGTGCTATCGATGTCGGTTATCAATTTAGAGGTTAAACTAAAAACTCTATTTACCGGCATCACCCTTGTATTATTGGGAATGGTTCTGACAGGGTGTTCTGGAGAGCCAGCAGAAGCTGATCTGAAAAAGGCGCTTCAAGCTGAGATGGACAGAGCCAATGAGTTGGCGCAAACCATGTTAGGCAGTGAAGCGGGTGCGGCGGTTGCAACAACAATCCATGCCCTCGATAAGCTCAACTGTAAGCAGAGCGAAGTGGATGGTAAACAGGAGTATCGTTGCAAGGTGGAGATGGACATTACCTATCCCCCCGCCAAGCGCCAGAAGCGGCAGGCCAGTATACGAATGGTGAAAGAAGATAATGGTTGGGTGATTGTTAAGAGTTTTTAGTCATCTGCCACGACTTTAGCTAAATGCTGATACAGGAATTTTAAAATGAGTATTTTGATCAATAAAGAGACCAAGGTTGTCGTCCAGGGTTATACCGGAAAGCAGGGAACCTTTCATGCCGAGCAGGCGATTGCATATGGCACCAATATTGTTGGCGGCGTAACCCCAGGTAAAGGCGGGCAGTCTCATCTGGATCGTCCCGTATTTAACACCGTGGCTGATGCGGTTGATGCAACCGGTGCGGATGCCAGCATGATCTATGTGCCACCGGCCTTTGCAGCAGATGCTATTTTGGAAGCGGCTGATGCGGGCGTTAAGGTGATTGTTTGTATCACTGAAGGTATTCCGGTTATCGACATGCTGAAGGTAAAGGCTGCTCTGCGTGGTCATAACAAACCCTATTTGATTGGCCCTAACTGCCCAGGTGTTATTACCCCAGGCGAGTGTAAGATTGGCATTATGCCAGGAGCCATTCATCAGCCAGGTAAAATTGGTGTGGTTTCTCGCTCCGGTACCTTGACCTATGAAGCAGTACGTCAGACCTCTCTGGCAGGTCTGGGTCAATCCACCTGTGTGGGTATTGGTGGTGATCCCATTCATGGTATGAATTTTATCGATTGCCTGAAACTGTTTCAGGAAGATCCACAGACCGAAGGTATCATCATGGTGGGTGAGATCGGTGGTAGCAAAGAGGAAGAAGCCGCTGAGTACATTGAAGCGAATGTTACCAAGCCAGTGGTCTCTTACATTGCGGGCTTAACAGCTCCTCCAGGCCGCCGCATGGGGCATGCGGGTGCTATCATCTCTGGTGGCAAGGGTACCGCTACCGATAAGATCGCCGCGCTTGAAGCGGCGGGTGTGACAGTCTCTCGCTCACCTGCTGATATGGGTGAGCATATGGCGAAATTGATGGGCTAAAATAGCCTGAGATGCAGGGTGATTAAGGTGCGGAATGTTGATTATTTTGTGCCTTGCACCTTGCGACTTGAATCTATCTCGATATGAATTTACTGCAGCAAATAAAAGATAGCCTTAGCCGCAACATAGGCAGCTTTGATCACGGGGTGCATCCCCGCCATCACAAAGGGCAGACCGAGAAGCTTGCTATTCAGCGTTTGCCTTTTGGTAAGCGCTTTGTCATACCGCTTGGTCAGCATATTGGCGCGCCGGCTAAACCCATTGTACAGCTAGGCGATGCGGTGAAGCGCGGCCAGATGATTGCAGAGCCAGGTGGCTTTGTCTCCGTCGCGTTGCATAGCCCTGTTACGGGGCGTGTCACGGTCATCGGTTCTGAGCGATATGCGGACGGTACCTTTCAAGATGCCATCGTGATTGAAGCGGATCAGTATGATCCCCAGCAGATGGATGTTAATCCGATTGATTGGGAAGCGCTCTCAATGGAGGATTTCATCGGTGAAGTACAGAAGGCAGGCATTGTTGGCATGGGCGGTGCAGCATTTCCTTGCCATGTAAAGTATGCCATTCCTGATGGTAGCAGCATCCGCTACCTGCTGATCAATGGTGCTGAGTGTGAACCCTATTTGACGAATGATCACCGCCAAATGATGGAGCATACTGAAGCGCTGCTCTATGGTGCGGAAATTGTGCGCCAAAAGCTGGGAGCTGAAGAGGTCGTTATCGGTGTTGAAAAGAACAAGCCCGAAGCCATCGTTGCTTTGCAGAATGCAATTAAGCCTGGGCAACCGGTGCGAGTTGCACCGCTTGAGGTGAAATACCCTCAGGGTGCAGAGAAGATGCTGATCAAATCTGTCTTTAATGTTGAGGTGCCTGCGGGCAAGTTACCGCGTGATGTTGGCGTGGCGGTTAATAATGTGGGCACAATTATTGCGATTGCTGAATATTTTCAGACGGGCAAGCCTCTGATTGAACGTGTTGTTACCGTCTCTGGCCCAGGTGTTACTTACCCTGCTAACCTGATTGTGCCACTCGGCACTTCAATTCGTGAAGTGCTGGATTATGCCGGTGGGCTTAAGGATGAGACCCGCCAGGTTGTATTGGGTGGGCCGATGATGGGCGCTTCAATTGCCGATCTTGATGCACCCATGCTAAAAGGCAGTTCGGGTGTATTGGCACTGACCGTACATGAGACAGAGCGCCCACAAGAGTACAACTGCATCCGCTGTGGTCGTTGTGTTGAGGCCTGTCCCTATTTTCTGAATCCAGCGCGCTTTGCGCGGTTGGCTAAAGCACGCATGTATGAAGAGATGGCCGAAACCTATAACGTGATGGATTGCGTAGAGTGCGGTTGCTGCACCTACTCTTGCCCATCAGGCATTCCTATTGTGCAACATATTCGTACAGCAAAAGATCATTTGCGATCCATGAAGGGGAAGGTTCAGTGACACAGAAGGATCCAAAACTTCTAATTCAACCTGGGCCGCAACTGCGGCAGCAGATGACCACGCCAGCGGTGATGCGTGATGTTTGGTACGCGCTTGCGCCAACCACGCTAGCGGGTATCTGGTTCTTTGGTATAGGTGCGTTGTTGCTGCTTATTACCTGCATTGCAACCGCTGTACTGACCGAATGGTATTTTTCACCAGAAGATGAACGGCGCTATTTTCTGGGTGATGGCAGCGCTATTCTAACGGGGTTGCTACTTGGTCTGACACTGCCACCGGCACTTCCTCTTTGGATGGCGGTTGTCGGTAGCGCGGTGGCTATTGGCGTGGGTAAAACCATTTGGGGTGGGGTGGGGAGTAATTTGTTCAATCCTGCATTGGTTGGGCGAGCCTTTCTTTTGGCGACCTTCCCGATTGCGATGACAACCTGGACAGCACCAGGCGATTTTTTCACCATGCCCTCATCTATATTTGCACTGCCGCTGATGACAGGGGTGGTTGATACCGTTACCCAAGCCTCGCCATTAGGCTTAATGAAATTTGAGTATACAGATACGGGCTTTGTTGAGCTCTTATTTGGCAACACCTCGGGTTCATTGGGTGAGACCAGTGGTCTGTTGTTGATCCTTGGCGGACTCTATCTTTGGTGGAGGCGTGATCTGGATTGGCGCATTCCGGTTGGGATACTTGCAACCGCGATGGCATTTTCCCTAGCGCTCTACATGATGGATTCAGGTAGATACCCTGGCCCTATCTTTACCGCACTTTCTGGCGGTATGTTGCTGGGTGCTATCTTTATGGCAACAGATCCTGTGACCTCTCCGCTTACGCCTAAAGGTATCTGGATCTTCGCCGTTGGCATTGGCTTTTTGGTAGTATTGATTCGAGTCTTTGGTGGTTTCCCTGAAGGGATGATGTACGCCATTCTACTGATGAATGCGGCAACACCGTTGATTGATCGTTATACCCAGCCACGGGTATTTGGGCGGGGGCTGGATACAAAATGAGTGAAGAGAAACAAGCGGCTGCTGAAGCGGGCGAGCCAAGTTCAAACCGTTTGGTCGGGACACTGGCTGTTGCAGGTTTGCTGTCGGGTATCATTATTATCACTGTCTACTTAGCGACTTTTGATACGATTAAAGAGAACAAAGCGCGAGAACTGCGTGAAGCCGTCTTTCGTGTGCTGCCTGGCGTAGACAAGATGCAAAGATTTTTGCATAAAGAGGGTGCGTTGGTGGTCTCTCACGTTGAAGAGAAGGGTGAAAAGCCTATCTATGGCGGATATGACAAAGCGGGTAAGTTTGTGGGTTATGCGATACCCAACGCAGGGCCCGGATTCCAGGATACGGTGAGTGTGCTTTATGGCTATAAGCCTGCTGAACGTGTAGTCGTTGGCATGTGGATTTTGGATAGTCGTGAGACACCGGGTCTGGGAGATAAGATCTACAAGGATGCTGAGTTTGTTGCAAACTTTGATCATCTCAGCGTAGATCCAAAGATTGTTGCCGTGAAGAAAGGAAGAAAGGCCAAGCCCAATGAGGTTGATGCCATTACAGGTGCAACGATCTCATCTAAAGCGGTGGTGCGAATCATCAATGAAGGTAATGAGCGATGGCTTCCTAAACTTTCAAAGCCTGGTTTAGAACCGGCTCTGGAGAAGGTAGAGGCAACACCGGAAAAGGCTGAAGCCGAAAAGTAATTAATTTTAATTAGACTGTGTAATCAAACTATCTGATTCACATAGATGACGCGATACTGAATATGGCCAAATCTGAAAAACAAGCATACGACGAATTTATCAAAGGTGTTTGGCGTGAAAACCCAGTCTTTGTTCAGGTGTTGGGTATGTGCCCCATGTTGGCGGTGACCAACTCTGCCATCAATGGTGTTGCCATGGGTATGGCCACCTTTTTTGTATTGATGGGTTCCAGTTTTTTGGTTTCTTTACTAAAGAACCTAATCCCTAAACAGGTGCGCATATCCTGTTTTATTATCATTATCGCTACCTTTGTAACGGTGGTGGATTATGTGCTGCTTGCAACGCTGCCGGGTATCCATAAAGAGCTGGGGGCATTTATTCCACTGATTGTTGCCAACTGTCTGATTTTGGGGCGCCAGGAGGCATTTGCTTCAAGAAATACCATTCGTATGGCGTTGGCTGATGCGCTGGGTATGGCGGCGGGCTTCTTATTTGCATTGGTCGCACTGGGTGGCATCCGTGAGATTCTTGGTGAAGGCAAACTGTTTGGTATCTCGCTGTTTGGTGATAATTTTGAACCCTGGGTCATTATGATTTTACCGCCGGGCGGGTTCATCACTCTGGGTTTGATGTTGCTCTTTTTTAACTGGCTTGAAGAGAAGAAAAAGAAGCTTGATGCGCAGGTTGCAGCAACTGAAGGGAGTGATCTCTAATGGGTGATTTAGGCTGGATTTTTATTAGCACCCTGCTGATCAATAACTTTGTATTAGCGTACTTTCTGGGCTTATGTCCTTTTCTTGGTGTCTCTGGAAAATTAGAAACATCCTTTCGTTTGGGGCTGGCTACTATCTTTGTAATGGTTATCACCGCATTGTGTGCATGGATTTTGAATACCTATATCTTGATCTATGCGCCTTATTTACGCTTGATTAGCTTTATTGTCGTTATTGCCAGTGTGGTGCAGCTTATTGAGATGGCAATCAAAAAACTGAGTCCAGCACTGTTTCGTGCGTTGGGTATCTTTTTGCCACTGATTACCACCAATTGCGCAATTTTGGGTCTTGCTATCTTTGCTACCAATAAGGGTTATGGTTTGTGGCAGGGATTGGTCTATGCTTTAGGTGCAGGTTGTGGTTTTACTTTGGCGATTGTGTTGATGGCCGGTCTGCGTGAAGAGGTGGAGATGTCCAATGTGCCTACAATGGTAAAAGGTATCGCCTTTAATCTTATTGTTTCAGGTATTCTCTCTATGGCTTTTATGGGGTTTGCAGGTTTGTTTAGCGCAGGTTAATTATTATGCTTAATCATTTTATTGCACTATTTGGCTTGGTTGCACTCTGTTCGCTTTGGATTGTTTTTCAGATGTGGATCAATAAGCAGGATCCAGCCAAACCAAAGTTTGAAACAAAGGGCTGTGGTTGCCATACGACTAAATCTAAATGTGTAGAAAATAAAATTAAAAAAGCAAAACAATCAAACTAATAAATGCATCCAATGCTTTTATGGAATGATAATTTTAGTATTGGAATTGAGGGTATTGATCTTCAGCACCGCTATTTTATTGATCTTTTAAACCGCCTATCACTTGAGCTAAAAGATTCGGATGCGGCTTATCAAGCAAAGCTCATTGATGAATTAGCAAGTTATGCTAAACAGCATTTTATCAGTGAAGAAAATATCATGTATAAATTGGGCTATCCTGGCCTAAAAAAGCATAGTGAATACCACCAAGATTTGCTTGAGAAGCTAAATGGGCGTATCGGTCTTTATCTGCTTGATATGCTTGAGCCTGATGAGATTATCAGTTATCTATCAAAATGGCTTATACAGCATATTGTGCAAGAAGATAAAATATTAGCTAAATTTATCTCTGAACTGAAGTAAAAGTCTTGTAATTTCCCCTTACCCTGTACGACTGTTTTATAGTGATAGCACTGTTTATAATGCAGTGTGAGCTGGCATAAAGAGTTCTTGATCTTCTGAGCGGTAGTTGTGCATTGCTCCCATGGCATCCAATGCTGATATGATAAAACCATGGCCTGTTATGCGCCCTAGTCCCCCTTGCATGCAATCACTCTCTCCGAAAGCCAAGCAGTTATCTCGGCGTGTTTCTGGATAATATAGCAGTGAGGGGACAGGGTCAGCGCAGTGGTTGCCTTGGGTAGAGTCGGTTGAATGATCACCCGAAATGCCAATAACAAGATCCGTGTGCAGTAGTGGTGATAGCGCTTTATCTAGATGTTCCAGAAATTCTTTTTTCTTAGTAGGCATTAGATCATGTGCGCAGATGTCAGGTGCTTTGATATGTAAAAAGACGATATCATGGTTTTCAAGTGCTTTTTGTGTGGCGGTGATTTTTGCGGTTAAGTCTGTGTTAGCTAAGGCCGTAAATCCTGGTTCTGTAATAACGGTATATCCAAATAGTTTTCCCAGTCCACAAACACTGCTTTCACCTGCGATAAGTGCTGCTTTTAGTTGCAGATAATTTATGATGTTACGATTTTTATGCAACATTCCAGCACCTCGGGTGATGATGCCATTGGCGGGAAGCAGGCCTTGTTTCTTGCGTTGCAGGTTGATGGGATGATTTTCTAACCGCTCATGAGCTTCAGTAATAAAACAGTTAATTGCATGGGCTGTTCGGGTGGCTGCAACATTGTTTGAATCAAGGGGTTTGCATTGCAGGGCCTTACCCTGGCTACAGGTCTCATCTGGATCGGTGTCTGTAATGGCAGCGGATAAATCTATTCCAGATAATTTTAATACAGCACGGTGCTGTGTGGCCGGTTTAAGGGTTGCCGTGATGCCCTTTCCAACAGCTATATTTTGCAGGCTGTCTGCGAGTTGATCTGTGCCTTCGCTAATGCGTCCTGCACGACGATCTATAACAGTTAATTGCATGGGCTGTTCGGGTGGCTGCAACATTGTTTGA
>JAJRWL010000072.1 GCA_024276875.1 Gammaproteobacteria bacterium | reverse complement strand
GCCTGAATTATCTCCTTTTAAATACCCAAGCAACTCATACCATTTTGCTTTTATACCCGATGCCGTATCCTTACCATCCACTCGGTACCAGCCCCATAGCAAATAGCTTTTCCCAGTCAATTTAGACTTCAATTCGATTTTTCGCGGGCCATCGCCCGACTCTACCTGGTCACTGATCAACTGCCAGATTCCTTTATTAAAGAGAGCATTGTCCGAAGAGACAACTTCTCGGCCTTGCACCTGGTTGGTTATCAACGCGTGGTAGAGCTGTACCGGAGGATCATACTCGTTAGCAATATAGAATGCCTCGCTGGCACCATTGATTGATGGTTCAAGCCCAGACAGGTGGTCAGTACGTTTAAACAAGCTCGGAATCAATATGTTTGCAGCAACCACCTCCTCATCAGAATCTTTATAAAATTTAACTACCTGATATTGGAATCCAAGAAAAACAAGCGCTAGAACACCCAATAACATTGAAAATAGAAACGGACGCCTACCAACAATGCTGCTTTGGCTCTTCTCTAGAGTATCTACTGTATCCAGCGTATTGATTACATCCCCCTCCTCCTGGAGAGTTTTATTAAAAACAAACACCAAAGAGATAAACATAAAACCAAACACAACCCAGCCAAGATTAAAGTGCTCTACTGTTACGAAATAGTGCTGCATCTCGGTCATTTGGCCTGCCACAATAATAATAAAAACACGAATCCAGTTGGCTACAATAGATGCGACAACAACCACCCCCACTACCAGGAAAATATTTTTCTTATCTCTAAAGTTACTCGTGGCATAGAGTAGAGCCAATGGAAATGCAGCCATAAAGTAGCTAAAGCCACTGCACCCCGCTGCAACCTCAAACTTCCCTGCCGGGATGGTGAGATATAACCCCACCTTCAAAATAGGGATACCCACCGCCTTTACCATCAAATATGACATCTCTAATGTTAAGCGCTGCAAGATTGGCCCCAGGCCATCCCAAACAGGCAGGGCAAACAGCATCAACCCTAAAGGAACAATTGCTTTCTTGAAAACCTTCCAGCCATACACCGCCAGTACTAGAAAAACAATAAATAAGTAGAAGGCGACCACTTGCAGGCTAACGATGGATATCACCTCAAAAGCAAACGCCAGCATCATAAATAGTGCCGCAGCAACGAAACCAATAAAACGCCCCTTTATTGAGATATCTCGATTGAAATCGATAGTGGAATAGAGCAAATAGAACGTCACAAGCAGTAGTAAAAAGCCATGGTTATAGGCACCATGGTCAGAAAAATCGAGCCACTTGCTTAATAAGAAATCAATACCGCTCTCATACGCTACCATTGAAATGGCTAGCGGGATGAGAAATGCCAACAGACAGCTAATTTTGGTTGATTTCACTAGGCCCGCCATCACCAATTACGGCAGATGCTTTACGATGTGAGGCCCTAAACGATTAGCGATGGCTAATGGCATTTTTTTCCACCCCGCTATCGCTATTTTGTATTTGGGGTTTTGAGGGTTTAGGCTGGGCAGTTCCTGCCCTTTCGCTAGCCAGTAGTTCCAATAACACTGCTTTGGTTTAGCTCCCCACTGCTTTTTAAATTTATACGTTGGGCCATCCACCGTCGAGCGGCCAAAATCAAATGTTTTATAACCTTGAGAAATGGAATGTTTGAGCACTTCCCAATAGAGTTTCATATTGATTCCGAGACGATTAAATTCACGGATGGATGATGCCCAGGGGATCTCTATGGTCTGTTTATAACCGATCAAAAATGCAGCGGCAACGGGCAGAGCATTCAAATAGATAACCACTATAAAAGTCTCTTTTGGGCGCGCTTTCAAAACAGTCTCAAACAGTTTTTTTGTGTAAACAGGCGTACCCAGATCACGCATGTTGCGAGAGAACACGGTATAAAAATCATCAAGCAGATCCATTCCCCCGACTTTTGTTGATGCGCCTTCGCGTTCAGGTCGCCTGATTTGCGAGCGACGCTTTGCTCCAACCGCTTTCGACAAGAGATCAGGATCGTCAGGCAGATCAAGCAACATTAAAACTTTCTCATCTTTATGTTGCCAACCATTGTTACGCGCATGAAACTCTCTTAACTCCAGATGAGTGGCACCTAGCGATTCGCTTAAATCGATCGCATGTTTTAACAGTACCTCATCGGCTTTTGGGCTATTGGAAAGCACGCCACCATGGTTAAAATATGGCATCGACACCAGAAAGTTACCAAACAGCCGGTTTTTAAAATGAACCAGTGGTAAAACACCGCAAACATCACCAGCCTCAGAAACAGCCGTTAAATAGTGACAACGACTATTAAACACATCGGTTAACACATTTTTCCACACGCTTAGGTGATAAACACCCGCCTGCCCCTGGCTATTAACAAAAGCATCCCACCGGGTCACGCCTATCTCTTCAATATTGCAGACTTTCATCTTTATTCAGGCTTCCCCAAATAAACCTCTTCCATCGTTCCCCAGCTAAAATCTTTCAGTAAATGCTGTAGGCGCGATTCCATCCGGCTTAAATTAAGGTAATGCCTGACTCGTGTCTTGGCAGGGATTTTCTTTTGACGCGGCTGATCCGGATCCAACTCCCACGGGTGGAAATAGAAATTGCACGGCTGCCCTTCGTTTCGATTCACACGTGCTATTGCCCACTTTGATAGCGAATAAGGAAACAGCCTAAAGTAGCCACCACCACCGCAGGGGACGTTACGTCCCAGTAACGTGACTGTTGAGACAGGAATCTCCAGCATCTTTACCTCTGGAACTTCGTAGTTAAATCGCGGGGCATCAGGTATACCATACAGATCATGCTTGATCGGGTAGACGCTGGAGCTATACCGATAACCTTCTTCAGCCAACAGCTCATGCGCCCACAAGGTTGAATCGACTATTGAGTAACTTGGGGCACGGTATCCCTTCACTTCGACACCACCAATCTCTTCAAGGATTTTCTTGGTTGTTTTAATTTCATCCCTGAATTGCGTTTTGTCCAACATTGTGATGCGGCGATGGCTGTAGCCATGGCTCGCTAACTCGTGGCCATTTTCAACAATTTCACGGACAAGTTGTGGATAACGCTCGGCCACCCACCCTAAAACAAAGAATGTCGCCTTAACATTCGCAGCGGAAAAGAGTGCCAGTGCCTTATGGGTGTTTTTCTCAACACGACACTCCAGCTTGTCCCAGTCGGCCCTATCAATGACGGATTCAAAAGCAGAGACCTGGAAGTAGTCTTCAACATCCACGCTCATCGCATTGGTGATTATATTATTGGGTACCATTTTCTCATTCATCACAAAATCCAAAATTATCACCCATAGACATCAAACTCTTTAGGTGCTCCTCTTTTACTCTCTCTATAATTTTCTTCTGAATTCTGACCATGCAATGAGAAAATAGCAGGAAATATAAATTATCAAAATGCAACGCTTACAAACAACCCAATTTGTTGCTGGCGATATTCCTGCACAGCCTCACCTGACCGGCTAGTCACCGAGTAATCACCACCTATCGAAATATTTTTTGTCGATTGAGTTTCAATTTTCATCACTGCATAATTCAAACGGTCATCGCCCGGCAGGTTATCAACCTCACGGTTACGCACTGAAAATGCCAAATCGAATGTGCTTCTGGCCGTGATAGACCAGTTCCAGCTAGCCTCAATAAAATCAACTACCTCTTGCCTCAAATTTAGCTGGAAATCACGCACTTCACGGTAGGCCGATAACTCACCACGACTCTTCGCCCACTGAAAATAGGCGCGGACATCGCTACGCCTGGTTTTAAACGCTTCATTCACCAGAAACGTATCCCCTAAATTGTCGAATTGAGAAATAACCCCTGCTTGCGCATTATTACGATTAATCTCTATAGCGGTCTGAGTGATATCCGTACGGTAACCTGCTTCAACACCCGTCTGTAAATTATACCGATATAACAACCGTAATGATGCTGTATTACCAAAGTAACGCTCACCAACCAGACCATTAATCGTAATTTTTGGTGTGGGCATCACCTCTACACCGACTTCGCCAAAACCACCTTTCGTCTTCTCGGTCGTAGCACGATCATAACGGTCTTCTTCATAGCCCGCATTTAACAACCACGCCCAGCTTCTATTCATCTGATAACGGGTGTTGAGCCTAATCTCATCAAATTCAGCGGGTATCGTACTACGATCACTCTCTGTTCTTATGCCATTGTATGAGAGATCAACCCTGATATTGTCACCACCCCCACCGTAGCTTGTCAGCGCGGTAATCTCTTGGGTCTGGCTATTGCTTAGCGCTGTGGCTGCAAAATCAATCTCTCGATAGTCATAATCAATTCGAGAGCGCCAACGAGAATTCCACTGCTTTAACAGATAAGGGTTAATGCTAAAGGTGCTAATATCAGTACGATTACCGGTTAATGAGAGGTTATTCGCCGCAACCGTCTGTTGCTGCGATATCGCACCCTGCGTTCTGTTGGCAGACAAATCCAGAAAAAACAGGTCTGGCGAAAGCTCCGAATTTGTCGAAGCACTATATTGTTGAAAGTTACGAGTTTCATCGGCGCGACGATAGGCAAGGTGCTGGAAGCGTGCGCTCAACTCACCCCGATGCCGGCGGGATGCCATCGTCAACGCAATCTCAGGGGTCACTTCAGTGATAGCGTCCCCTTCACTCAGCTCATCTACCGACAATGCACGGTTATCAGTCCAGTACTGAGAAACAGATATCGCTGGAATAACCTCAATAGACGCATTTACAGAAGAGAGGCCAAACAACAAAGACCCTGTGAATAGATAAAAACCCCGCATCAACATCATCAACCCTTCCCGGATGCCTCATCTCCTGAATGATAATCGCCATAGTAGCCATAACCATAACTATCATTTTCAGCCAGAATGCCACCCAGGCGTTTGTTTAACACTAACCCCGTTTCTGTTTGTGTGGTATCAATACACGCCAATGCCTGCTGGATAAGAGATTGCGATGTCTTGCCGGCTTCCACCACAATCATCGCCTGCCCGGCATAGTGAGAGATAATTTCCGCGTCATTCGCGGCCAGCAGTGGCGGCGCATCCATCAGGATAATTCGGTCAGAATAACGCTCGGCCAGCTCTTTCGCCAGCCGTTTCATACGGTCACCCGCTAACAGCTCCGCTGTGTGCTGATGAGCACGGCCCGCGGGGAGGATCTTTAACTTGGGGATTGCCGTATTAATGATCACATCTTCAATATTACGGTCACCCTCCAGAACCTCCACCAACCCGGGCAACGCTTCTACCCCAAAAATTTTACTCAAAGAGCGCCTCATGCAGTCAACATCCATCAGCATTACTGTGATATCACGTTCCAGGATCATGTTCAGGGTCAGGTTAATCGCGCAAAATGTTTTTCCTTCGCCCGGAACGGCACTACTAATCATCACCATATTCCTCGGCAGTCCACCTTCAACCGGCTCTTTAGCGAATGCCTTTTTCAGTATGGGCCGCTTTATTTGCCTAAATTCGCTGAACTGGCGGGAGGCCTCATAATCAGCGGGAAGATAACCAGCGGCCACAAAACGATCCAACTGCAATTCCAGCGGTTTTTGCTCACGGCGGGCAGCACTGTTCTCATGCGCTGCCGACTCCTCTACTGGCCCGCTTGTTTGAGGCTGCGCCAATTTTTCAACTGCACGTTCAGGTAAGGGTGCCGAAACAACAACAGAAGCAGAAGCAGCGCCAGAACCGTTCTGCTTTTTTTTCTCCTGCTGGGCAAGACGCTCCATCATCTTTTCGATGCTGCTCATAATAAAGCCCTCACCACGCTAGTCACATCGGGCAAGAGATATCCCTTCATACTTACCCACAGGATTGCGCCATAGCTTATAAAGAGTAGCAGCAACAATATGAAAAAAGAGACGTGAGCTTTAATCATCGACACAATGGTTAAGTCGTTATCAACAATACGCGTCACAGAGCCATAAATAGAGAGTTCGGTAATCTTTGCCAGGCTATACATATCGGAAACCACCGGCCGCATAAAGCCAATCAATACAGCAAGCCCTAATCCTGCGCCAAGCGCCCCCGCCGTTACCGCGCTCAGCAATAAAATACGATTGGGGCCTGAAGGAGCAGCAGGAACCCACGGTGGGTCAATCACTCTAAACTTGACGTTGTCTCCTGTCTCACCCATCGATTCAGACAACTTCGCTGATTCAAGTCGTTCCACCAGCTGCTCGTATTTCAGCTTTGTGATATTGTAATCTCGCGATAAGCTCACCAACTTCGCCTCCACTTCCGGCAGTGTTGAGATGCGTTCTTTAAGTATGGTGGTACGCTGTTGATACTCACTCATACGAACACCCAGTGATGCAATCGTCGCATTCGCCTGTGCAAGTGCCAGCGTCAGCTCCTGATGCAGTCTTGAATCTTCAGGCTTGCGTGCGCCACGGAGGGTGCTTCCTCCCTGCTGCTCTTGTTGCTTTAGCTGCTCCAACTCATTAATCGCGCGCTCAAGTTCAATAATATCTGGATGCACATCGGTAAAACGCAACTTCTTCCCATCTAACTGAGATTGCAACAACTCCAGACGCTCATCATAACGCCCTTCACCATGAATCTCTCCGTGCTCAAAGCTAGCAATAAATTCAAGCAAACGGTTCTGCAGTTCCTGCCGTGAAAACTCGGCCTCTCGCATCTCAAGTTTTGCCGCATCCAGGTTCTGTTCTGCTGTTCTTAAATCCTGAAAGAACCCGCCCTCCTGGCTTGGCAATACACTAAAGTTCTGGCGCTTAAACCCCATCAGGCGCCCTTCCGCCTCAACCAGCCTAGCATCATACTCTTTAATCTGCCGCGTCAGAAAATGCTGGGCACTATCGGAATCCTGGCGTGAATCACCCAGCGTAGTCTCCACCAGGATATTGAGTAGCACCTGAACAACCTGCTTTGCAACAGCAGGGTCGCCATGGACATAAGTCAAAGTGTACAGGTTATTATTCTGTCCACGCCTGGCAGGGCCGCCGCCCACCAGTTTGATCTCTTTGGCCAGGCCTTTAATCAACGCTTCTTTTTCTTTGCGTGTCGACAGTTTCAGGTCAAGATCGGCCTCACTGACCACTTTTTCAAGATTAGGGCGGCTTAACAGTGTCCTGGTCATTATCTGTAGCCGCTGTTCGACATCCGGCTGAACGGTCAATCCTTCAAGCAAGGGCTGGAGAATTGAGTCTGTATCGACATAGACACGGGTATTCGCTTCATATTTATCGGGCATCGCCATCACCACAATCCAGCCAACCATCGCCACTAGCCACATAACGATCAACGCCTGCCAACGGTATCGCCCGGTTGCTCGAATATGAGGCAGAAGTTCTCTAATCATCTGTTCCATGATAAACCTCTAAAACAGGCTTTCAGGGATGACAAGAATATCGCCAGGCTGCATGAGCATATTTTGACTCATGTCGCCGCCATTCATCATGTCATCCAGTCTTACGCGAATTTTATCCACGCCAGTTTCATGTTCACGCACCACGCTTGCTCTGTTGCCAGAGGCAAATTCTGAAATGCCGCCCACAGCAATCAGCACATCCAACAATGTCATATTTTGACGATATGGCAGCGCCACTGGTTGCATTGCAGCACCAATCACTCTGATCTGCTCGCTGTAACGCCCAACAAATAGAGTCACCGTCACCGTCACAACCGGTGATTTCACATACTGCTGCAATCTTTTTTCAACATCCCTTGCCAACTGAGTCGATGTTTTGCCGCTCGCGACAACATCCTCAACCAGTGGCGTTGTAATGCGGCCATCCGGCTTTACGGGTACCGAAACAGACAGCTCAGGATTCCCCCAGACAAAAACCTGTAACTCGTCTCCCGCCCCGATCATATAATCATCACTTTTCGCCTGTTTATCATCTGTAAAATCAAGCTTAGGCAGGATTTGGGAGGGAGAAGAAGCCCCACAAGCCAGCAATAGCGCGCACAGAATACAGCAAGTTATTGTATTAACCAACAATTTCATCTCTAGAAAAACTTCCTTTGATTATGCGTTCTTTGAAAATACAAGAGACCAAATCATGGCCAAACCTGTTTCGCATACGACATGAGACCTTTGCACGATACATTCACGAGTAAAAAT
>JAJRWL010000071.1 GCA_024276875.1 Gammaproteobacteria bacterium | reverse complement strand
GATGAGCATATCAGGAGGTTCGTTATACGCCGGCAAATGAATCGAGACCATGGGTAATTCAGCGTCTGCTACCCGCTTAATATCGGATTGACGACGCATGCCTCGGCTCCAGATCGCCTCAGCCCATTCATGCGCTTCAGCAATTAATACCACAACAACAGCAAGCACAGCGGTTAATAAAATCAGACCCACCACCACCTGCTGCCAGTTCAAGTATTTCTGTGAATAATCATAGACTAACCACACTACAAAAGTTGCAATAGCATAGGATATGATGACTAAAAAACTGCGACCACGATGATTCAGCCCTTGACTGTCTTTTAGCATAAAAGCCAAAATCAACAAGGTTAGTGCCATTGAGTAGAGCACGATTTGAGGCCATTCAGGAATCGGCGTAACAGGCGCGGAAAAATTAAATTTAGCATTGCGATCAGCATCGTAAATGCCCCAATATCGTCCTACTTCCCCCTCATTGGTTTTCCATACCTGGTCAAACGCCTCAAGCACGTAATAGGTAACACCTTCTTGCTCGGCCCGACTGGTAAAGCGGCGCAGGAACTTTGCCTGATTTTGTGTTGAAGGTACAGCTTTGTCCCTTGAACGCCCCTTGCTTGGCCAGCCTACTTCTCCCAAAATGATCTCTTTATCCGGATAAGTTTCTTTTAGTTTATCCAATCGATTCCAGACGTAGGGTTCAGCGCTTTCAGTAGGCTTAAACTCCCAGTAAGGCAGAATATGAGCGGCAATAAAATCGACATGAGCTGTAAGTTTGGGATTCTTGATCCAGCGATCCCATGTTTCAGCGGTACTGACACGCCTCCAGCCAACAAAGTGTTGAATTTCTTCAATGTATGCAATTAATTCATCTTCAGTCAACTCCTTGCGCAACAGCACCTCATTGCCCACTATGACTCTTACAATATTTTTATTAAATTCGCTGTAAAGCTCCTTGAAGCGATTTATTTCTTTACGGTTCTGCTCTTTATCATCCGACAGCCAAATACCGACGGTGACATTAAGGCCAAGCGGTTCTGCCAAACGGGGTATTAAACCAAGTGTTTCCGCTACGGAGTAGGTACGTACCGCATGCACCTTGCCCGAGAGTAACTCAAGATCGGCCTGAATCTGTTCTATGGTAGGGTATTGATCCTTTGCTGGATCTTGACCCGGATGGTAAGGTGAAAAAGCTATGCCCTGAATGACATCTGGCCAAACGGGCTCGTGATCAGGTTGATTAGCGTAAGCCCAAAGCCCAACCATCAAAGCACCGATAGCAATAATAATAATGAATGTTGCTCGATTCATATTTACTCAAATCTAAAAGGTTAACCATCTGGTTAGAAATACTTTTGCTAGACATTATGTATTAACCAACCCTCCGTGAACGGCAGGCATTATCCCATACATGACTACACATAAAAAATTAAGGAAGATCTGATTAAGTTTGAAACAAGGGATCAAGTCTATTTTACTCATGAAAATACGGATTCAGGGTTACGTTACTCTGAATTTATGCCGCACATACCGCAAGAGCAAAAAGACAACGGGCCATAACAATGCACTTGTAAAAGGTGTTATCCAATACGTCCAGCTTTGAATAGAGTGACCACTGATGCCTTGCACCCACAGCAACGGAACGTGGTGTGCTAATAACAATAGCAAAAATAGTACCAGCGACTGGTGCAAGAGTGGTTTAACTCTGATTCGCCTGTATAGCATCAAAGTAACGTAAGCCACGATGCTTAGGGCCAGAGCTTGTGCGCCTAGCAAAGTTCCAGATAATACATCCAGCAACAGCCCCACAACCCATGCGCTCAAAATACCAACACGAGACGGTAAAGCCAGACACCAGTAGACCAATACCATTGCAGCCCAGTGAGGACGAAGTGGCTGCGCCCATTCCGGTAGCGGCATAATCATCAACAATATGGCAATAAACAGAGTAAAAACGATCACCCAGCCTGAACTATGTGTATATGCTTTCATTGCACACAATCAACATCAGTGATACTTAATTTATTTTCAACGCACGCAGAATCATTCATATCAGATACTCTGCTTTGGCTTTGAGTCGGCCATATTAATAGCACTTCACGCCCACTATCCAGCAAGGCAAGAGGCTCCGCACTGATCGACATAAAAGTTTGACCCAGATTTCGCTCAACCGATTTAACAATTGCAACTGGATAATTAGGTGGAAACACACCTCCTAACCCAGAAGTCATCAATAGATCATTTACCTGTATATCTGCACTCACTGGCAGATAGGGTAATGCCAGACGATTACTCGCGCCTCGCCCTTCAACTAGCGCGCGCAACCCATTACGTAACACTTGCACGGGTACTGCATGGTTCGAATCTGTAATCAACATCGCGACACTGGAATAGAGACTCACTTCAAAAACCTGTCCTACCACACCATGGGCGTTCAACACCGGCTGCCCTGGATAAACACCATACTGCGTGCCTTTATCCAATGTTAAGCGACGCGAATAAAACTGGAGATCAGCGGCCAGCAAACCTGCAATAAGCACCCTCTCACCTACGTCTGTGGAAGATTCAAGAAGAAGCCGCAAGCGCTGGTTTTCAGCCGTTAATGCGTCCAGCTTGAGCTGCTGGGTTTGTAGCAATAAATTTTGTGCATGTAACTGTCTGTTTTCCTGTTGTAAGTTTGCTCGCCCTTCAAAGCTACCTTCTAGCCATCGTATCAGCGTAAGCGGTGCATCCACCACATAAATCAGTGGCGACAAAAGTACCGCCATGCCCTTGCGTACATCGCTTAAATAATTTTGCTTATGGTCAACCACCATCAAAGTGATTGAAATAACCACCAAAATAATAAAGTAACCCGTATTAGAACGGTTTCCGGAAAAAAGTCCCACTTAAGAAAATGACCTGTTTTTCTAATGATTCACTGCAGTCGCTTCATTCACTCTGCCACAAAAATATCTCCGCCACGCTCATCAATCATCTCTAATGCACGGCCACCCCCTCGAACAACACAAGTCAAAGGATCTTCGGCAACAATTACGGGCAGACCCGTTTCTTCCATCAACAATTGATCCAGCCCTTGTAACAACGCACCCCCGCCCGTTAGCACCATTCCCTTCTCAGCAATATCTGCGCCCAGATCTGGCGGCGTTTGCTCCAATGCAGCTCTAACCGCACCAACGATACTGGTAAGTGGCTCCTGTAATGCCTCAAGAACTTCATTGTTATTCAAGGTGAAACTGCGTGGCACTCCTTCGGATTGATTTAGCCCCTTCACTTCCATCTCCTTTATTTCATTACTAGGAAAAGCAGAGCCAATTTCATGCTTGATACGTTCAGCCGTCGCATCACCAATCAATGTGCCATAGTTTCGGCGCACATAATTAATAATCGAATTATCAAACCGATCCCCTCCAATTCGTACCGACGACGAATAGACCAGACCATTTAAAGATAAAATAGCAACTTCCGTCGTTCCCCCGCCAATATCGAGCACCATGGAACCACTGGCCTCCCCGACAGGCATACCGGCTCCAATCGCTGCTGCCATCGGCTCGTCAATCAAATAAACATCGCGCGCGCCAGCCCCTTCGGCTGACTCTTTGATCGCACGCCGTTCAACCTGAGTTGACCCACAAGGCACACAAATCAAAACCCGTGGGCTGGGGCGAAAAAATTTACTTTCATGTACTTGATGAATAAAATGCTGCAACATCTTTTCTGTCACGGTGAAATCAGCAATTACTCCATCTTTAAGTGGGCGTATTGCTACAATATTTCCAGGGGTACGGCCAATCATCAATTTAGCCTCCATCCCCACCGCAGCAATTTTTTTAGGCCCACCCGGCCCACGATCATGGCGTATCGCTACGACAGACGGTTCATTGAGAACAATTCCTTGCCCTCTTGCATAAATCAATGTATTAGCTGTTCCCAGATCAATAGAAAGATCATTGGAAAACATGCCGCGCAGGCCTTTAAATAGCATCATATTGGAAGAATCACCCTGACATTTAACTCGAAAATTTTTAGTATTATCCTAGAATTATAGTAGCATTCATACACACGTATTACTTAGCTCGACACAATCTATCAATGTATAAGGGCTTTGGGCAAGCGCTTTTCTATGATAAGTTGCTATTTTTATTTATTATTAGGAGTGCTCTGCATGAGTTTGCAGCAATCTGACATTGAAAAAGTCGCACATTTAGCACGTTTAAGCATTGATCCCTCTGATATACCAGAACATATTAAAAATTTATCCGACATCCTCGACCTGGTTGAGCAAATGAATGCCGTTGATACGGAGAGTGTGACTCCCATGGCTCACCCCATGGATGCAACCCAACGCCTTCGATCCGATGAAGCCACTGAAACAGATCAACGCGAACAATTTCAAGCGCTTGCTCCTCAAGTGGAGGCAGGGCTTTACCTCGTACCCAAAGTCATTGAATAATACCCCCAAAATCAGATAACGATACGCCCTAATAGCATATAGATACAGGACGACTTAACATGCACGACAAAACAGTTGCAGAGCTCGGAGCCGGACTTCGTAGCGGTGAGTTTTCAAGCGAAGAGCTTACACGCATCTTTCTTGATCGCATTGAAAAGCATGATGGAGCACTGAACAGCTTTATTACTGTCACACCGGAGCTTGCCATTGAGCAAGCCATCGCGGCGGACGCTCGCATCAAGGCCAATAATGCCACACCACTCACGGGCATTCCCTTTGCGCACAAAGATATTTTTTGCACACAAGGTATTCGTACCAGCTGTGGCTCTAAAATGTTGGATAACTTTATTTCACCTTATGATGCAACCGTGGTTTCCCGCCTTAAGTCCGCAGGCATTGTGACCTTGGGTAAAACCAACATGGACGAATTTGCCATGGGTTCCAGCAATGAAACCAGTTATTACGGTGCCGTTAAAAATCCGTGGGATACCAAGGCAGTGCCTGGCGGCTCATCTGGTGGCTCTGCCGCAGCGGTAGCTGCACGTTTAACCCCAGTGGCCAGTGGCACGGATACGGGCGGTTCGATTCGCCAACCCGCCGCACTCTGTGGAGTGACGGGTTTAAAACCCACCTACGGCCGTGTTTCACGCTACGGCATGATCGCTTTCGCTTCCAGCCTTGACCAGGGCGGCCCGATGACACGCACCGCCGAAGATGCGGCCATCGTACTCAATGCCATGGCAGGATTTGATG
>JAJRWL010000070.1 GCA_024276875.1 Gammaproteobacteria bacterium | reverse complement strand
TTGAGCTCTACACCCACATGGCCGCCATGGCCGCTAATGGCGGCAAAAAGGAAGAGTAATTTAGGCCGCCTTATTTAAAGGCAAAAGAGAGGGCGGTAGCACATCCGTGTTACCGCCCTTTTTGTTTACCCCATTTTTTAAATATACCTTCTATACAAAAAATGCTTTTCACGCGCACAAAGCAAGAATCTTAAAATGTAAAGATCATTGAGACTTATCCATCACACGATCAATCGTCTCAATAAAATGCGCCACATTAATGGGTTTAGTAATATATTCTACAAACCCTGCCTTTAACCCCTCTGCAATATCATGCGTCATTGCATTTGCACTTATCGCAATAACTGGAATATTGGCTGTTTCTGGGTCATTCTGTAATATCTCAAGCACCCTGTATCCATTCATGTCTGGCAGCATAATATCCAACAGGATTAAATCTGGTTTATCCTTTTTAATCAGCTTAAGCCCTTGGCGTGCATTTGTTGCAGAACACAAAGCGATACCTGCATGCTGTTTTAAAATTTGCTTTACAAGCGCTATATTGGCAGCATTATCTTCAATATAAACAACTGATTCGAGATGCCTATCCATTAAATAAGGCAGTGATGGCACACATTCATCATCTACTGTGGCAACCGAATCTGAGCGCGGAAAATCAACATGAAAAACACTTCCCATCTCTAATTGACTCTCTACACTAATCACTCCACCCATTATTTCAACCAGGAATTTAGTGATTGTTAACCCAATCCCGCTCCCCTCAATATCTGAACTCTCAGCTCCAAGACGATCAAACGGTAAAAAAAGATCATCCATTTTATCCTTTGCAATACCCATTCCAGTATCAGATACCGACACCCTAACCCTATCAGCATTTAACAATTCACATGAAACCACTACAGAGCCATTTGGCACATTATATTTAACGGCATTTGAAATTAGATTTATTAACACCTGCTTAAAGCGAGTGGCATCCGCAATAATGCCATACCCAAGATTTTCACCCACCAATTCAAGTTTAATATCTCGACTATCTGCCATGGATTGAACCGTTATTATCGCCTCATGAATAGCCAGTCGCACCTCTACTTCTTCTAAAAAAACATCAACCTTACCCGCCTCAATCTTTGAAAGCTCTAACACTTGATTTATAAGCTGCATTAGATGATTACCTGCATTTAGAATGTAATTTACACTCTCTTTATGCTCCTTTAATAAGGGATCATCCATATCGGATATTAGCAGTTGCGAAAATCCTAAGACCGCATTCATTGGGGTTCGTAGTTCATGACTCATACTGGATAAAAATCTAGATTTTTCTTTATTCGCCTTCTCTGCCTCATCCTTTGATTGCTGCAATTCTATAGCCGCCTGCTGGCTCAATCTAATCATCACGATGATAAAACCAAACGACACAATCGCAAGTACTAACATAAAATACTGCATAGCAATTGACTGAGTGGCATTCATTTTAATATCACGCGCGGCTCTTGCAGACAAATCACCCACAACACTGGATATAGCCATTGCACTTTGAATGCCCTCAGTAGCTCGCATATACCATTCTGAGCTGTCGACTGAATAGTTCACAGTATCTGTGACAGAGACCAGCACCCAATAATTTTTTCTATTGAATGGATTAAAATAGATCGGATGCCACATATACATTAAGCCCCATGGCTCCATCACAACCCCTTCCTTGCCTGATAATATCTTTTCTGAAAACGCAGAGATTTCGTTCTTAATATTAAATTGATTCCGTTCAAGTTGAGGCATCATGCCCCACTCCTTTTTGGCATCCGAGTGGTGTAAAAAAAAGCCCTGTTTATTCACTATAAAACCACCGTGAAGATTCTCTTTTTCTACATAATCTTCACTAAACACCCTGCCTAAAGGATTAAAATTAACCACAACCACCCCTCTTGCTACGCCTTCATAATAGATTGGCATCGCAATCCGCATGGTTGGTTTAAAAGGTTCCTCAATTTCACCCCGCTCCATATTTAGGCCAAAAGGTGAGATATAGAGGGCGTTAGGTTGTTGAGTGATCGTGTTTTGGAAATATACTTTTTTAGATTTATCCTGCAATCTATCCGTTACTCGTTGCACCTCTCCTTCATTTACCTCAACCCTTACCCGCTCTTGACCCATTGCATCAAGCACCCTAATTTGTGCATAAAATTTATTCTCTTTTGCTAAATCAAAAAAATAATCTTCGACCACCTGCTGAGCCTCCGCAACCTCATCTGCACGGCCTTCTGCCCATGCCTTGCCAAGCTGTGAAATAGCATATCCAGAACTGAGTGCAAAAAACTCATTAAGTGCCGTTCTAACCCCCCCTTCTATAACATCTGCCTTATAAGCCAATTTTAATGCCAGTTTTTTTTCAATTTTTCTGTGCAGACTGCTTTCTTGATATATCTCTTCCCGTAATTCTTGATATTCACCCAGGAATATTTGCTCATACCTAGAGATCACTTGCACCAAGGCACTCGGCGTACTGGAAAGCCCTTTGATTAAAAGCACCTCCTTAGACAACATATCAACAACCGCTCGGTAGGACTCTAATCTATTGAGTGTTTCATCATCAATCAACTCGCCCCTTGCAATATGACTCCCCAATAGCGCCCGCTCACGCCCCGCATACTCAGCCAACATAGCTGCATTTGCGCGAATAACATTGTTATAAAGTAAAAATGCTTCACGTTGATTAGTGGGAGAAAAAACGACCGTACGAAGTTGGTGTGCCTGGCTTATATTATTGGTTACAAGAGCCATCCACTCTGTGAACTCAGCACCTTGTTCAAGCAATTGCTTACGAAACAATTTTAAATCTTTATTTAAGGCTTCAAGTTGGTCCAAGCTCATTAATAAAACGGGGTCATTATTCTTTAATAAAAGTGCTTTACCCTGCTGTAAAGCGCGCACTATTTCTTGGTCGCTCTGCTGACTTAATAAAATAAATTCATCTATGATTTTTTGTGACCGAACTTGGCTACCCAATAATGTTGCACCAAGACCTCGCACCTGAGCCTGTAACATTGCAGCGACATTTAAGTGCTGGGCAATACTATTAGCCAAGCCCAAGCGTTCTGCATCCGCACTCAGTTTATTTTCATCAGAAATCTTAAGGCCAATCATGGCAACAGAGAGTGCCAACAAGAGGGTAAGGACTGCTATCAGCCTAATCTCAGGGTTAATAGTCTCTTTTTTTAGGGCTTTCATTCTATTCAGCAGATTTCACCAGTAAACGACTAAATACAATATTCTTAATTTTTATCAGCCAAAAAACCTCAATTTTAGTAAAAATTAGCAGATAAAATAGTTAGCGTCTTTAGCTGCAGATTCTTTAAATATCTCAAAAGGAAGGAATAACGTACAACACATGGATTAATGATGATGACACCCCCGTCATCACCATTAATTTAGAATGCAAAACAGATATTAAGACAGCAGTGTAAAGATAAGGCCATCCTTGCCCATGTCCACTTCAATCACATCATCTACGCCAAAATCTCCAGACAATATCTTTTGTGCCAGTGGATTTTCTAATTTTTGACGAATAGCGCGTTTCAGTGGCCGTGCACCGTATACAGGATCAAATCCTGCTTCACCCAGTTGATCCATTGCTGCAACGGAGAGCTTCAACTCCATACCTTGTTCAACCAGCCGTTCTTTTAAATAACCAATCTGGATCTCTGTAATGGCACGAATCTGTTCACCACCCAGCGGATGTAAGACGACAATCTCATCCAATCTATTAATAAATTCATGTCGGAATTGTTGTGCAACAACCTCCATCACCGCCTCTTTTATCTCTGCATAGTGCGACTCTGTTTCATCTGCATCTACACCGCCCATCATCTGCTGGATCACTTCTGAACCAAGGTTTGAGGTCATCACAATGACAGTATTGCGAAAATCAACCGTTCGCCCCTGACCATCCGTCAAACGCCCATCGTCCAACACCTGCAATAACACATTGAATACATCAGGGTGCGCCTTTTCCACCTCATCCAACAAAATAACCGAGTAGGGTCGGCGGCGAACCAGTTCGGTCAAATATCCTCCCTCTTCATAGCCCACATAGCCAGGGGGCGCACCAATCAGCCGAGCCACGGAGTGCTTTTCCATAAACTCTGACATATCAATCCGCACCATCGCCTCTTCCGTATCAAACAGGAATTCAGCCAATGCCTTGCACAGCTCGGTCTTGCCCACACCTGTTGACCCTAAGAAAAGGAATGAACCATTGGGTTGATTAGGGTCAGATAGACCCGCACGAGAGCGACGAATCGCATCACTCACCGCACGAATGCCTTCATCCTGCCCGACCACTCTTTTACTCAGACTGGCTTCCATTTGCAGCAGTTTTTCACGCTCACCTTCCAGCATTTTGGAGACAGGGATACCCGTCCATTTGGAGACAACCTCGGCAATCTCCTCTTCTGTGACATTGTTGCGCAGCAGCTTCATCTCCTGCATTTCGGCCTGTGCCGCCATATCCAGTTGTTTTTGCAGCTCTGGGATGCGCCCATATTGCAGTTCTGCCATATGCTCCAGATCATTTGCCCGGCGTGCAATTTCCAGTTCGGCTCGGGCACGCTCCAGCTCCTCTTTGATATGAGCCGTGCCTTGCAGCGCGGCCTTTTCTGACTTCCAGATCTCATCAAGATCCGAGAACTCTCGCTCCAGCTTTTCAATCTGCTCTTCCAGATCACGTTTTCGCCGTTTGGAGCCTTCATCCTTCTCCTTTTTCAGCGCCTCCCACTCAATCTTGAGCTGGATCAGCCGGCGCTCCATGCGATCCATCTCCTCCGGCATGGAGTCGATCTCCATGCGGATCAGCGAGGCCGCTTCATCAATCAGGTCAATCGCCTTGTCCGGCAACTGCCGGTCGGTGATATAGCGGTGAGAGAGTGTCGCCGCCGCCACAATGGCGGGGTCGGTAATATCAACTTTATGGTGCAGCTCGTAGCGCTCTTTGAGGCCACGCAGGATGGCGATGGTATCTTCCACCGAAGGCTCATCCACCAGCACCTTTTGAAAACGGCGTTCCAGTGCCGCATCCTTCTCTACATATTGGCGGTACTCATCCAGCGTGGTGGCTCCCACGCAGTGCAACTCGCCCCGCGCCAGCGCAGGTTTGAGCATGTTGCCAGCATCCATTGATCCTTCCGCCTTGCCCGCACCCACCATGGTGTGCAGCTCATCAATAAAGAGAATAACCTGCCCCTCCTGTTTGGAGAGATCACTCAGCACCGCTTTGAGGCGCTCTTCAAACTCACCCCGAAATTTGGCACCTGCAATCAGCATCCCCATATCCAGCGAGAGCAGTCGGCGGTTCTTCAGCCCCTCCGGCACCTCGCCATTGATGATGCGCTGTGCCAGCCCCTCAACGATGGCGGTCTTGCCGACTCCCGGCTCACCAATCAACACGGGGTTATTTTTGGTACGGCGTTGCAGCACCTGGATGGTGCGGCGGATCTCATCATCACGACCAATCACAGGATCTAACTTACCCTGTTCAGCTCGTTCAGTTAGATCAATGGTATATTTTTCCAGCGCCTGGCGTTGATCCTCTGCATTGGGATCATCCACCTTCTGTCCACCGCGCAATTTTTCAATGCCCTCTTCAATAGACGCTTTGGTGGCTCCTGTAGATTTCAACAGGTTACTCAACTCACCCTGCCCCTCCGTTGCCGCCAATACAAATAGCTCACTGGAGATATATTGATCTTTACGTTTTTGCGCCAGCTTGTCACACTGATTTAGCAGGCGGCTTAACTCATTCGAGATGTGCAGATCACCGGTCGCATTTGCAACACTGGCGAGGCTATCCAACGCTTGATGCAGGCCATAGCGCAGCTGGTTGATGTTAATATCGGCTTGCGCCAGCAGGTGACGAACCGTTCCACCCTCCTGATCCAGCAGCGCCAACATCAGGTGGGTCGGCTCTATAAATTGATGATCACGTCCGACGGCGAGGCTTTGGGCATCGGCCAAAGCCAATTGAAATTTGCTGGTCAATCGTTCCATACGCATAATTTATCACTCCAAAAACTAAAACAACCTCACGGGATATAGTTTCAGATTGGGGTCACCCGCACCACTTTTCAAGGGCGTAGGCATTACCACCTCTTGCAGATTAATGCGCTTTGTTTGCAGCTTTTCTCTTTTTATTAGCCCCTTTTTGATAGACTTTTCGCTGGAATAGATCCGTGCGGCGACTCACCACCCGATCAAGAAACAGCAGCCCATCCAGGTGATCAACCTCATGCTGTAGCGCCCGTGCTTCAAAATCTTTCATCTCATATTCATGGCGATCACCTTGGGGGTCTTGTGCGACCAATGTGATCCGTGCCGCACGAATCACGTTGCCGGTATAATCCGGCACAGAGAGGCAGCCCTCTCGTCCCAACTCAAAGCCATCCCAATGGGTAATTTCGGGGTTGATCAAGATGAGATGACCATGATTAGGCACTGGCTTGCGTGTCTGTGAGCAATCAAGGATAACAATCCGCTGAAAATAACCCACCTGCGGTGCTGCAATACCCACGGCCGCGGGTCCCATCTGGCGGGTCTCCTCCAGGTCGGCAATAAAGGCATGCAAGGCATCATCAAACTGCGCCACAGGTTCTGATATCTGCTTCAACCGTGCATCAGGGATCTTAAGGATTTCAAGTATAGCCATGGTTACGCAAACAGGGTTTCAATAGCTGAAACGGTGACATCAACCCCCTCTTCGTCCAACCCTTCCACCGCTTGTTGCAACACCTCTACAACCGTTTCAGACACACCTTGGATGGTCATGATATAGACAGGGTTCTCTGTTGTTCCGGCGACATCTGATTCCAATTCAAGGATATTAAAACCCGCCGCTGCCAATACCCCCGTCACCTTGGCGACGATACCTGGCTGATCCGCCCCCATTACCCGAACCTGGATATTGGGGGCAATATGTTGATGCAGTTTGCCTGCAATATCATCCACATGCAGACGCAAATCAAGCCGTTCTGCAGCGGCAGCAAGCACGGTATTGGGATCACGCTCACCCGACACCATCATCATCATGCTGAAGTTGCCCCCTAGCCGCATCATTGATGTCTCACCCAGCACCAGGTCATTTTGATAGAGTGCATCGGTAATGCGCGCCACAATACCTGGCTGATCTTCACCAATTAATGTCACCATTTTCCAGTTATTCATTTTTAATCCTCAAGCTACAAATCAATCCAAATCAGTGTCGCCATTCGCCCTGTTTGACCGTCCCGCCGATAGGAGTAAAATCGCGCTTTGTCTGTCACGGTGCAATACTCCCCGCCCCACACCGAGGTGACCCCACACGCCTCTAGACGCTGCCGAGCAAGTCCGTAGATATCAGCCAGCCAGTGACCGGCTCTGCTTGGCTTAAATGCCGCCTCCGCTTCAGGGTTATGCTGCATGAAGCTATCACGAACCCCTACCCCCACCTCAAAGCACTCTGCCCCGATGGCGGGTCCCAGCCAGGCCATAATGTCACTGCCTGGATCAGCAAATTGATCCAGTGTTGCCTCTATGACACCCGCTGCCAAACCTCGCCAACCGGCATGCACTGCGGCAACGCAATCACCTGTTTGATTGCACAGCAACAGGGGCAAGCAGTCTGCGGTCAGTACTGCACAAACCCGACCTGGGATACACGAAGATATCGCATCCGCTTCATACCCGTTTGTGACGACATCGGCATCAACTACCTTTGCACTGTGTATTTGAGTTAACCATGCGGGTTCAGAGGGTAGATTTAAGGCCTGGCAAAGCCGTTGCCTATTACGCATGACCGCAACAGGATCATCACCGACGTGATCCCCCAGATTCAGGCCATCAAATGGTTGCTGGCTGTAGCCGCCGTTCCGAAGCGTTGTTACAGCTCGAATACCCGCTGGCACGCGCCAGTTGGGGGCAATCCAATCACAGCATTCAGCCATTAATTTGCATCCGCTCGCAGCACCTCTAGCAACGCCATCATATCTTGAGGCAGAGGGATCTCCCACTCAACCCACTCACCCGTTGCGGGGTGCTTTAACCCCAAACGCTTGGCATGCAAAGCTTGTCGCCGAAACCTGCGCAGGGCATGCTGCATATCAGGTGTGGCCGCCGCCGGCATCTGTAGTCGCCCCCCATAGACGGGATCACCCACCAGGGCGTGACGAATATGCGCCATATGCACACGAATCTGGTGGGTTCGTCCTGTCTCCAGATTGATTCGCAGGTCGCTGTGATGGGCAAAGCGTTCCAATACACGATAATGGGTCACTGCGGGCTTGCCTCCTGGCACAACAGCCTGTTTGACGCGATGCACGGGGTGGCGACCGATGGGGGCATCCACTGTGCCTCCCGCCACCAATACGCCTTTGACGATGGCTCGATATTCACGCTTTACCTCTCTTGCCTGCAACTGCTCAACCAGGCTTTTATGTGCCATCAATGTGCGTGCCACCACCAATAGGCCACTGGTCTCTTTATCTAAACGATGCACAATACCGGCTCTGGGCAGTTGAATCAGCGTGGCATCATAATTTAGCAGGGCGTTTTGCAAGGTTCCATCTCGATTACCCACCGCAGGATGCACCACCAGCCCCGCCGGTTTATTGATCACCAACAGCTGCTCATCTTCGAAGATAAGATCCAACGGGATAGATTGCGGGTGACATTCAACCTGCTCTTCCAACCGCGCCTCAAGCTCGATCCGCTCTCCCTCTTGCACCTTATCCCGCGGGCGTAAAATCTGCCCATCAACCTTAACCAACCCCTCTTTTACCCACTGCTGCAGACGACTGCGTGAATAATCAGGAAATAGTTGTGCCAGTGTCTGATCCAGACGCTGCCCTGCCTGCTCCGGTTTAATCTGTGCTTGCAACTGTTTAATTTCAATCGTCACAATCTAGCCTTTTTAATATACGATCACTCATTATAACCCGCGAAGAAGAATGCCACTGTGCCTGTTTTACCGCTTTAAGGTATACTCAGTGCCACAACTTTCTGGTAAATACAACCGTACAAAATACCATGGCCATTACCCGCACCCTCTGCCTGCTGCTCGCAATATCGCTACTCTCTGCCTGCTCCTGGCTGCCCAAAGATGAAGATAAAACCACTAACTGGAGTGCCAGTAAATTTTATACTGAAGCCTCTGAGGCGATGAAAGATCGGGATTATGAACTGGCTATTGAGTACTATGAAAAGCTGGAGGCTCGCTACCCATTTGGTCGCTATGCTACCCAGGCTCAGCTTGATATTGCCTACGTCTATTACCAATATGATGAACCCGAGTCCGCACTCGCCGCCCTGGATCGATTCATTAAACTACACCCCCGCAGCTCACACGTTGATTATGCCTACTATTTAAAAGGCATCGTCAACTTCAACCGCAGCATGGGGTTTGTCGACCGTTTTATCCCCACAGATGTCTCCCAGCGTGATGCCGGTGCTGCCATGGATTCATTTGATGACTTCTCTGAATTAGTCCGGAAATTTCCTGCCAGCAAATACAGCCAAGATGCCCGCAAACGGCTGCTCTATCTGCGCAATAATATCGCCAAACATGAGATACATGTGGCCAACTACTATTTAGAGCGCGGCGCTTATCTTGCCGCCGCCAACCGTTCTGCCTACGTGGTCGAGAATTACCAACGCGCCCCTGCGGTTAGAGAAGCACTACAAACCATGATCAAAGCATACGATAAGCTGGGGCTGGAAAAGCTCGCGGCAGATGCCAAGCGTGTGCTTGCCGCCAATGAAGCCACCGGTAAATTTGACTACCTGGATGAGAAAGATGCCGAGTCAACACCCTTAGGACGCAAGATTTGGGACTATCTGGAACTGGACAAAAACTAGCCAACAGCGGTGGATTACTGCGGCTAGTTTCTGCATAGGATGGGCAACTAAACTGCGGTCTCGTTCTCTTCACCCGTTCTGATACGAAGCACCCGCTCAACCGGCGTTACAAATATCTTGCCATCGCCAATCTTACCAGTACGTGCCGCCGCCGTGATGGCATCGATGCACTCATCTACCTGGCCATCATTAATCACGATCTCAATCTTAATCTTAGGTAGAAAATCCACCACATACTCTGCACCACGATAGAGTTCAGTATGCCCTTTCTGGCGACCAAACCCCTTCACCTCTGTCGCTGTCATCCCTGTAATACCAACAGCAGAGAGCGCCTCACGCACATCATCAAGTTTGAAGGGTTTAATAATTGCATCAACTTTTTTCATTGCTTATTAGCTCCGATAATATTTTTTAGCACTTTTATCTTAGCAGCATGCACTAAGGGTTGCCCGCCTCATCACGCATCAAACACATGCTAAGCCAAAACAGTTGTAGAAGGTCATATTAAATACTTTTAATCTCGAAACATAAAAATAGTGCTATTCTGATTCAAAGAACAATCTTAAGTAAAAGATCAAAACAACTGTGCATCATGCCCACCAGGCAATCAACCATCAACAGCCCTGAAAAATCACCGCATCCGAAGCAGACGCATCCAAAAGATCTGCTAAAGCTGTTTTTTGCCTATCGGCTGCTGCTGACCAACATCCTCAGCATCCTGTTTTTCTTTCACCTGCCGCCTGACATGCTGGGCAGCCATAATCCTGAACTCTATTCATACGTTATTGCATGCTATTTCATATTGGTACTTATCAGTGGTCTCATTTTAATACTGAAATACACCTCTTATGAACATCAAACGGATTTTGCCGTCTTTACCGACATTGCCGCCATCACACTGCTAACACATGCCAGCGGCGGTGCAGGGACAGGGCTGGGCATGCTGCTTGTTGCCTCTATTGCCGCAGGCAGCCTGACTATACGGCAACACACCACGCTCGTTTATGCGGCAACTGCCACCATTGCCGTATTAGGTGAGCCGCTAATCACCCAATTTTTTCATGCCAACCCCAGCACGGCCTACCCCCAAGCAGGGCTTCTGGGCGCCACCTTTTTTGCCATGGCACTCCTAGCCGATGTGCTCTACAGGCGGCTCACAGAGAGTGAACAGTTGGCCAGCCAACGTCAGCTGGATCTAGCCAACATGGCTCAACTCAATGAGTACATTATTCAACACATGCAAACGGGCATTATGATTGCTGATAAAGTGGGACATGTTCGATTAAAGAATGAAGCCGCCTGGAATCTACTTAGCATCTCAGACGACCAAAAGGAACAGTCACTCACCATGCTCTGCCCAGCGCTGGCCATACAGCTTCATGATTGGAAAAAAAACCCCAGCTATGAAAGACAAGCCTTTAGATCCACCGCTGGCGGGCGAGACCTGCAAGCCAACTTTATCCCCCTCGGGGGAAAAGAGGGCATTGGAACCCTCATCTTTCTCGAAGATTATGCCTTAATGACCGAACAGCTACAGCAGATGAAACTGGCCTCACTGGGACAATTAACCGCCAGCATTGCACATGAGATCCGCAACCCGCTTGGTGCCATCAGCCACGCAGGTCAGCTACTCGCAGAATCGTCTCAACTCGACCGTGGTGACCAACGGCTCATTGAAATTATTCGCAATAATTCACTGCGGGTGAATGACATCATCGAGACTGTACCGCAGCTCTCTCGCCGCACCCGTACTCAACCACAAGAGATCGAACTCTCTACATTTTTAGAAGAGCTGGCAGACGAG
>JAJRWL010000069.1 GCA_024276875.1 Gammaproteobacteria bacterium | reverse complement strand
GAGCCAACCTGTCCTGCCCCAAGGATGATAATTTTCATTGATTACTTCCGGTCTTTAATTTCTATGCCCAGTGCACGCAGTTTTCGATAGAGATGGGTGCGTTCCATCCCTGCGGCTTGTGCGGCTTTTGTTACATTGCCTGTGTGTTGTTCCAGTTGGTACTCTAGATAGCTTTTTTCAAATTGTTCACGCGCTTCTCGTAAAGGGAGATCAAAAGACAAAGGTGCGATGACATGCCCGCCTGATGTTTGCTCCCAAATCCCCATGGCGGATTCAACCTCGTCGATAGAGATCTCTCCTGTGGTGCCTAAAATTAATAACCGTTGTACGAGGTTTTTGAGTTCACGGATGTTGCCATGCCAAGCATGGTTGCGCAGAAAGTTTTGCGCCCCCATATCAAAATGACGATAGGGGAGTTTTTCGTGCGCCACATAAAAATCAATATAGTAATTGAGCAGCTCAGGGATGTCTTCCCGATGTTCCCGCAGCGCAGGGATATGCAATGGCACGACATTGAGGTGGTAGAAAAGGTCTTCTCGGAAATGGCCGGCTTGCACATCTTCTTCGAGATTGCGCTGAGTTGCGGCAATAATGCGGACATCAATCTGTACGGGTTCAGTGCCCCCTACTCGTAGAAAGGAGCCTGTTTCCAGTGCGCCCAGCAGCTTTGATTGTGCCTCTAGCCCCATGTCGCTGACTTCGTTTAGAAAAAGTGTGCCGCCTCGTGCTTGTTCTAAGCTTCCGTAGTGAACCTGGCCATCTTTTTCACTGCCAAATAGCTCTCGTGCTTCATTGCCCTGGGTGATGGAAGAGACTCCCAGGTCGATAAAGGGGCGTTCACTTCGGGCGCTTTGGCTGTGCAGGTAGTGGGCAAATGTTTCACGACCACTGCCAGATTCACCGGTAATGAGTACCCAGGTATCATGTTGGGCGATACGTTTTACCTGCTCCCGCAGGCGTTGCATTGTGGGGCTTTTGCCCACCAACTCTTGGGTATATTGTACTTGGCGGCGCAGGCCTAGGTTCTCTTGTTGAAGCTTATCTACCTCTAGTGCGCGTTCTGTTGTTAAGAGCAGTTTGGCCAGTGAGAGGGGCTTTTCAAGAAAATCATAGGCTCCCAGTCGAGTGGCTTCTACTGCTGTCTCTACGGTGCCATGGCCAGACATCATGACAATAGGGCAAGGTAAACCATCGCCTTTAGCAAGCTCTTTGAGCAGGCTGATACCGTCCAGATCAGGCATCCAGATATCCAGTAGCACTAAGTCAGGCCGTCGATCACGCAGTGCTTGGCGTGCAGCAATGCCATCTTCAGCCACAGCAACCTGATACCCTTCATCCTCTAGAATCTCTTTTACCAGACAACGGATATCGGGCTCATCGTCCACCACTAAAATATAGGAGCCGCTCATGCTGTGTCTCTTTTATTTTTGGTTGTCATACTGGTTTCGTCAATCAAACAGATACTCTCCCCTAATATGGGTAGACGTAATATGATGCAGCCACCGCCTTGCTCGCTATTTTCAGCGCGAATCATGCCGCCATGCTCTTCTACAATCTTCTTTACAATGGCCAAACCAAGCCCCGTTCCTTTGGCCTTGCTTGTCACATAAGGTTCAAAGATCTGCCCCAGCATTTTGGTATTAAAGCCCGCGCCATTATCCATCACTTTAAGCTCAGCAAAGTGGTAATTACCGACGGTTTTTTCCTGGGTGCTAACCTTGACTGTTGCGCCTTCATTTCCTACCACGGCCTCTTGTGCATTTTTTACCAGATTATGCAGCACTTGGCGTAGACGTATTGGATCTGCCTCAATTCGAGCCTGTGGGGCATTGAGTTGCCAGGATAGATCAATCCCTTTTGCATTATTACGGTAGAGATCCATCACCTCTGCGATCAATGGATCCAGTTTTATCGGACGGGCTTTCATATCCGGTGGGCGAGCAAAGTCTGAGAAGGCGTTGACCATCTCTTTCATCGCTTCAACCTGTTGCACGATCGTATGGGTTGCCCTGTCCATCACTTGGGCATCTTTCTCTTCCATCTTGTGCAGAAATTTATGCCTTAACCGCTCTGCTGAGAGTTGGATGGGGGTGAGCGGATTTTTGATCTCATGTGCTAAACGCCGTGCTACTTCTCCCCAGGCGGCATCACGTTGCGCCTGGATTAGGGCGGTGATGTCATCAAATACCAGCACCTGCCCTGATTGTTCACCATCAGGTTGTGACATGGGGGTGCTACGACATAGCAGCACTTGGCGGCCTTCATCACTCAATAAGGTGATCTCTTCGCGCCATTCTCCCCCTTTACCTGAGAGTGGCTCAAGGATGGCATCGACAAACTGTTGTAATCGTGTGGAGAGGGTGGCGAGCTCCTTGAGTGGTCGACCATTGAACAGTGCAAGATCAACCTGAAGAATCTCATCTGCCGCTGGGTTGGCGGTGCGTAGCGCCAGATGATCATCTACGGCCATTACGCCTGATGAGAGTCGTCCCAGCACGGTCTCAAGATAAGCGCGTTGCGACTCCACCTGTCGTTGGCTTTGAGCGGCTGCATCATGTGCTTGGGCTATGCGGCGGGTCATGGTGTTGAAAGACTCCACCAAAAACCCCAGTTCATCCCGCCATTTAGGTACAGGCAGCTGGAGGTTATAGTCGCCTTTGGTGACGGCACGGGTGCCTTCAGCAATGTTGGCAATAGGTTTGGCCATGCGCTTGGCGGTTAAAAAGGCCACCCAAACAGCGGTCAGCATGCTAAATAGCAGCATTAAGGTGAGGCTGAGTGTGAAGCTGAATTTGAGTGATTGGCGCAGGTAAGCCAGCTCTTTGTAGCGGGTGTACGCTGATTGTACCTTGTTGCTTAAGGCGGCGATGTTGGATGAGGTGGGAAAGATGGCCTGCATTAAAATAGCACGCCCCAAGGTGTGAGGCACGACAACCTGTATAAATAGGCTGTCATCATCACCTTGAGTGGTCATCCCGACATAGTGTTTACCCTGACGGACTTGCTGCACGATATAGTTATCTGTTGGCGTTGGGATCAGTATGGTGGGATCTTCATGACTGGAGGCGATTAATCTGCCAGAGAAGGTCAGCAGTGACATCTCATATGCGCCATATTTCTCTCTTAAGGCATTTAGGCTGAGTGCCATTGCCACCTCAGAGGAGTCTACCACCTTACTCATGGCCTGTTCTGTTCGCTTCAGTTGTTCGCGTTTGTGCAGATCAAGGGATGCCTGGCTGAGTTCTAGTGCATCATCCATGGTTTGATCAATCTCCACATCAAACCAGCTATCAATGCCCTGTAGTAGAAAATCCAGTGAGTAATAATAGACCACTGATAACGGTGTTAATGAGAGCAGCACAAATAGCAACACCATGCGAAGCGTGAGGCGAGAGCCCATTTTTTTGCGTCGATACTGGCGCACTAACCGTATCAGTTGCCCGGCAATCATGACGACCAGCACAACCAATCCAAAGATGCTGAATAGCAGCAGAGGGATATAGAGGCGATTGAGTTCTGCTGAATTTTGTACCGCTGTTGCCATGAGATGCAGCGCTGTGAGCAACAGTACCAGTAGCACTGTCATGGGCAGGATGCGGGTAATAAACCGTTTGGGTGTCATAATGAGCTGTTGCCCAACGATGGCGTGAGTGGATAAGTCTGCCAGCCGCTAGAGAGATTCCAGTCTGAAGTGAGATAGGCCAATGGTCGCAGCGTGAGCGGCAGTGACTCAATATCTAAATTGGCACGTAATTTAATAACATAGCGCTCATCTTTAGAGAGCTGCCGCAGGTCTACCACGGGCAGTAATTGAAACTCACCCAGTGCGTCAATAGCGATATCACGGATGGCGAAGCTTTGTGAGCTATCATGCTCTAGGCTTTGAATCTCATAAAGTTGAGTCAGCGCATGAAACCGGAGTATGCGGTAGAGCTGCAAACTGACTCTGCTTTGTTCCCAAAACCAGGCATCCTTCCGAATCACCTGTAGCTGCAACTCAATCGTCAGTGGCACGCCGTGCTGTAATGCATCCAGTACCCGCTTGTTGAACTTAAAATGGATGACAGTATTTATTGAATAGCGCTCTTCCTGTAGTGCTATTTCAACCTGTTGAATAGCCACTGGTTCCGCCCACAAGTGTCCAGGCAGCGTGGCGATTAAAAAAAGAAGCAGACTGTAGCGCATCCAGTAGAGCATGATCTGCTTATTCTCTCACTTCAAACGCTTTTCCAGCAATGCATAATAGAAACCGTCCATCGTCTCTTCTCCGGGCAGGATTTGACGACCGCAGCGGCGTGCCTCTCCCCAAGTTGCTGCAATAATAGACTCTTGTGCATCAGCGTGCCGTTGGAGAAATTGCACGACTTGGCGATCATTTTCATCGGGCAGCAGTGAGCAGGTGCAATAGAGCAGCTTTCCGCCAGGGGCTAATAGTGGCCAGATGGCATCTAAAATCTTTGACTGGAGCGATACCAGTGCGGGGATATCCTCTTTGCGTCGCAGGTATTTAATATCGGGATGTCGCCGAATAACGCCTGTTGCAGAGCAGGGAACATCCAGCAGGATTCGATCATATTGCCGCTTGGCCCAATCCCCAGTCGGTGCGCTGGCATCCCCCTGATACAGTTGGGCGCGTAATTTTAGCCGCTGTAGGTTTTCCTTTACCCTCTCCAATCGTTTGGCATCCACATCCAAAGATACCAATGCAGCCAGCTTGGGTTCCACCTCAAGGATATGACAACTTTTGCCACCGGGGGCGGCACAAGCATCCAGTACTTGTTGGTTGGGCTGTAGATCCAACAGGCCGGCGGCCATTTGAGCACCGGCATCCTGCACCGAGAGGTCGCCATCTAAAAACCCCGGCAGTTCGAGGACATTCTGTGCTTTTTCTAATACCAGTGCAGTAGGCACGTGAGCGAGGGTGGAAGAGGCGATGCCCTGATTGTTTAATTGTGCGGCATAGTGGTCACGGCTTTGATGCTTTAGGTTGACCCGTAGTGTCATCGGAGGACGTTGGTTGGATGCCTCAATGATGGCCTGCCACTGCTCGGGCCAGGCGGTTTTGATGGCATCCAGTAACCATGCAGGATAGGCGTTGTGGGCAACGGGGTTATCGGCCAGTCCAGCAAGCAATCTATCCTGCTCGCGCTGAAAACGGCGCAATACGCCATTGACTAACCCTGTCGACCAGGGCTTTTTCAGCACTTTAGTGGCCTCTACGGTTTCAGTGACCGCAGCATGATCGGCGACCCGCATATAGAGCAGCTGATAGCAGCCCATCAAAATCAGGGCGCGCACATCGCCATCTTTGGCTTTAAGTGGTCGTGCCAGTAGCTGTAGCGCCAATGCATCAAGGCGTGGATACCAGCGCATGACCCCGTAACAAAGTTCTTGAATCAGGGGGCGATGCGCTGGATGGGCTTTTTCTAACTCTTTGCTTAAAAGCTCTGAAAGTGAGCGCCCTCTTACAACTTGATGGATAATCCGAGCAGCCAGTGCGCGAGGGTGAGAATTAAGGCATGCATCTTGGTTTTGTGCGCGCCCTTTTTTTCTATTCTGAGCCAAAAATTGCTCCATCAATATTATGGGCATTAAGAAAATCGGCGGCGCTCATGGCACGTTTACCCGGCAGCTGTAGTGTTTTAATGCGTAAAGCGCCCTCGCCGGTTGCGACATCGATGCCTTCTCGGCTGGTTGCAATAACCTCTCCTTGGGTGGCATTTGTTACGCTTTTTAGGGGTACTGATTGCCAGATACGCACAATTTCTTTGTTCCGTGTGGTCTGTGCGACGGGCCAAGGGTTAAAGGCGCGGATCTGTTGATCCAATTGTATGGCAGATTGGCTCCAATCTAAACGTGCCTCGTTTTTATCCAGCTTTTTGGCGTAGGTTGCTAGGCTTTCATCCTGCACCTCCGGTTGCAGTGAGCCATCGAAGATGCCTGGCAGGGCATCTCGTAGCGCCTCTGCACCCAATAGAGAGAGCCGGTCATGCAGGTCTGAAGCGGTATCTTTCGATTCTATTGGGCAGCTGCGAGGCAGTAGCATGCCGCCGGTGTCCAGCCCTTCATCCATCTGCATAATAGTGACACCGCTCTTGGTATCACCGGCCAGGATGGCGCGTTGAATGGGAGCCGCGCCGCGCCATCGTGGCAGCAGTGAGGCATGAACATTAACGCAACCCAGGCGGGGGGCTTCAAGTACCGCTTTTGGTAGCAATAGGCCGTAGGCTACAACGATCATGAGATCTGCTTGCAGGGCTTTGAGTTCTGCCTGCTCCTTTTCTCCTTTGAGGCTTTTGGGTTGATAGAGTGGGATCGCATGCTCTAATGCCAGTAATTTGATGGGGCTGGCGGTCAGTTTTCGCCCACGCCCAGCAGGTCTGTCAGGTTGTGTGTAAACGGCGATGACCTGATGTTCAGAGTCAAGCAGGGCAGCAAGTGAGGCAACAGAGAATTCAGGTGTACCAGCAAATATGATTTTCATAGCTAAAGGATTAGATTGAGAACTAAGTCTCGGCAGTTGTTGTGGTTAACTTGGATAATGGTAGAGAGAGGCAGTGATCACTCATCATCTGCCTGGCGTATCTCTTTCTCTAGTTTTCTACGGATGCGGTTGCGCTTCAGACTGGAGAGATAGTCGATGAAAAGTTTACCATCCAGATGGTCAATTTCATGTTGAACACAGACCGCTGGCAACCCCTCCAAATCAAGTTTAATGGGGTTGCCATCTTGATCCAGTGCCTTGACCTGAATATGGGTTGCGCGTTTAACTAGTTCAGATACCCCAGGCACAGAGAGGCAACCCTCCTCCTCTTTCTCTTCACCCTCTTTAAAAATAATTTCAGGGTTGATCAGGCACAATGGATCATCACGTTCTTCCGAAATATCCATGACGAGGAGGCGTTTTGTAGAATTAACCTGGGTGGCAGCCAGGCCAATACCGAGTGCTTCATACATGGTTTCAAACATATCAGCTATTAGCTGCTGAGTTTCAGTATCCACTTGTGCAACCGGCTGTGCTTTGTTTCGTAACCGGCTATCGGGATATCGAAGTATTTCTAGGATTGCCATATAGATTCAATTAAAATTTATAGTACAAAAGTAAGATTATACGCTAACATCCTGATCATACAGGATTCTGTTTCGTGGTTTTGACTTTGAAAGCCCTGTTTATGTGGGCTACACTCAATTCGATTGGTAGATAAAAAGAGAACACCATGCCTCATTCAAGCCTTAAGCTAACGGGATTATTGCTGAGTCTATTATTATCCTGTGCCACATTTGCTGCTGAGCCAGTCAGCCTTAATCCTGCGCACCCTGACCGCTACACGGTCGTCAAAGGTGATACCTTATGGGGTATTGCTGGAAGCTTCTTGCGCGACCCTTGGCAGTGGCCAGAGGTGTGGTATGTTAACCCGCAGATTGAAAATCCTCATCTGATCTATCCAGGCGATATTATTGCGCTCAGCTATCTTAATGGGAAGCCGCGCCTGTCTCTTCAACGTGGGGTTTCGGGTACGGTCAAACTCTCACCACAGATCCGCTCAACGCCCATTGATATGGCAATACCTGTGATACCGATGGGCGATATTATGCCCTTTTTGTCGCGACCCTACGTGATGGACAAAAAGGATATGGATGCGGCTCCCTATATTGTAAGTTTTAGGGAAGAGCGTATCGCTGGCAGCACTAATGATAAAATCTATGTGCGATCTATCGAAACTGAAGAGCACAGTCGATATGACGTTATTCGCCCTGGGAAGCCCTATAAGGATGCGGATACAGGTGAGATTTTAGGATACGAAGCCATGTATATTGGTACGGCTGAGCTTGAACGCACGGGCGACCCAGCATCGCTGATTCTCCTCGATACTAAAATGGAAGTTATTACAGGCCAGCGGTTGATACCGGTTGTTTACGACAAAGTACAGCAGGATTTTTACCCCAAATCACCCGATAAGCTCATCAATGGAAATATCATCGCGGTTTTTAATGGTGTATCCCAAATTGGGCCACAAAATATTGTTGTACTGGATCGTGGCGCTGATGACGGGTTGGCTCCAGGTCATACCTTAACTATTGAACAGCGGGGGGCCACTATCTTTGACCGTGTCTCACCTGAGCCACATGATAAAGTTAAACTGCCCGATGAAAAGGCCGGTGTGCTCATGGTATTTCGTACCTTTCCTCGCGTTAGCTTTGGAATAGTTATGTCTGCTACCAGCGTTATTCATGTGCTTGATCGGGTTCATACGCCTTAAAATTACTACTGAGCTTTTTAACAGGCGTGCAATTAGCGGCAAGCAAATACCCCAAAGAAGATACAAAGGCGTGTTGGTTAGCGCTTCTGCGTACTCCGGGATTGGGTAGCCGAAGTATCTACCACTTGCTGGAGCAGACGCAGGATATCCATGCCCTCTTTGAAGCTTCTTCGCAGATACTGGAGAGCTTGGTACTAAAGCCCAAGATTAAAGAGCAGCTACGTCAGCCCAACTGGGCACTTGTTGAGCAGGATCTTGCCTGGCTTGAGCAGCCAGATAATCACTTGATCACTCTGCAAGACCCTGAATATCCAATTCTATTGCATGAAACAGCAGATCCGCCGGCGGCTCTTTTTGTTCATGGTGATCCTGCATTATTGGCTTCCCCGCAGATTGCCATTGTTGGCAGCCGTAACCCCAGTGTCTCAGGTAAAAAAACAGCAAAGGAATTTGCTCGTTATTTGGCACATGCGGGCATAACCATTACCAGTGGGTTAGCTGTTGGTATTGATGGTGCTGGCCATCAAGGCGCATTGGCGGCGCATGGTTCAACCATTGCAGTAACAGGCACAGGTTTAGATCGTGTCTACCCTGCAAGTCACCATGCATTGGCTAAACAGATTGCTGAACAGGGAGGCGCGCTGATTTCAGAGTTCCCCCCTGGTACGCCCGCAAGAGCGGGGCATTTTCCACGTCGAAACCGTATTATCAGTGGCTTAAGTGTGGGTACCTTGGTGGTTGAAGCGGCACTGCAAAGTGGCTCTTTAATTACGGCTCGGCAGGCTATTGAGCAGGGGCGGGAAGTCTTTGCGATCCCCGGATCTATTCACAATCCACTGGCTCGTGGCTGTCACGCCCTCATTCGACAGGGCGCTAAATTAGTTGAAACGGCAGAAGATATCATCGAAGAGTTGGCTCCACTCTTGCATGCATTGATCCCTAATGAGGCGGTTGAAACTCAGAGTGCTGAGAGTGAAAGTGGCTTGGAAATTGATGCGGAATACGGCCAATTACTTGAAACTATAGGATATGATCCAATCCCAATTGACGAAATAATTGCCCAAAGTGGATTGACCGCAGAGGCGGTTTCCTCCATGCTGCTACTGCTTGAACTGGAAGGATATGTGTCACCGGCACCAGGCGGTTGTTTTTCTCGTACTGGCAAGGTTTGAATATTACCCAGATGCGCAGCTTAAAGCAGCGCATTCAAAGGAAACATAATGAACGAAAATGTCGTAGACATTCTGATCTACCTTTTTGAAAATTTCATGGATGCAGAGCTATCTTCTCAGCCTGATCAAACAGTGCTGCAAGAGGAGCTGATGCAGGCCGGTTTTCCTGCACCCATGATTAAAAAAGCATTTCACTGGCTAGATGAGCTGGCATGGCGGCAAAGCGCCTGTGAGCAGACAGCGCATATCAGCCAAGCTATTCGTATCTACACCGTGCAGGAATCCATTAGATTGGATGCTGACTGTAGGGGTATGCTGCTATTTTTAGAGCAGCATGAGATATTGGATCAGGTCAGTAGAGAGCTCGTTATTGATCGCGCCTTGGCGCTTGATACAGCGCATATCTCGGTTGATGATCTGCGTTGGATCGTATTACTTGTGCTGATGAATCAGCCCGGCCAAGAGTCAGCTTTTGTGCGCATGGAAGAGCTTATCTATAATGATGCACCTCGGTATCTTCATTAGACTAAGCTGTTTACTCCCATTCTATTTATTTTTAATATCAAACTCTCAGGTTTGCAATCACACCCATGAATCTGGTTATCGTTGAATCACCGGCTAAATCCAAAACAATTGAAAAATATCTAGGTAAAGACTTTGAAGTGCTTGCCTCATATGGACATGTGCGCGATCTTGTGCCTAAAGAGGGGGCTGTTGATACGGCCAATAACTTTGAAATGAAGTATCAGGTCATTGAAAGAAATGATCGCCATGTTCAAGCGATCACTAAAGCTTTGGCTAAGGCCGATGCGCTTTATCTTGCAACTGATCCGGATCGCGAAGGTGAAGCCATCTCCTGGCATTTGTACGAATTACTGCAAAAACGGAAAAAGCTAAAAAATAAAGCGGTTTATCGTATTGTTTTTAATGAGATTACCAAGCGTGCTGTACAAGAGGCGGTTGCTAATCCACGTGAGCTGTCTATGGACTTGGTCAATGCTCAACAGGCGCGCCGTGCGCTAGACTATTTGGTGGGCTTTAATCTCTCCCCGCTCCTGTGGAAGAAGATACGACGTGGCCTCTCTGCAGGGCGAGTACAAAGCCCTGCCCTGCGCTTGATTGTTGAGCGTGAGCTGGAAATTGAGGCATTCACTGCCCGAGAGTACTGGAGTGTTGAGGCAGATACCCTCAAGAGTAAGCAATCATTCAGTGCCAAATTGACCTATTACAAGGGCGAAAAACAGAGCCAGTTCAGCATCACAGACGGTGAGACAGCTGCTCAGGCCAAAAAAACACTGTTAGCAGCAGCCAATGGGCAATTGACTGTAGATAAGGTTGAAAAAAAGAAGCGGAAACGTAATCCAGCCGCCCCTTTTATTACCTCAACACTACAGCAGGAAGCGGCACGTAAACTTGGATTTACCACCCAACGTACCATGCGTACGGCGCAACAGCTCTACGAAGGTATTGATATTGGTGGTGAAACCACCGGCCTTATCACCTACATGCGTACGGATTCTGTCAGTCTGGCGCAGGAAGCGCTCGATGATATACGTGAATTTATTACCGAGCGTTATGACAGCAAGCAGCTGCCAGCTAAACCGCGAACCTTCAAAACCAAAGCCAAAAATGCCCAGGAGGCGCATGAAGCTATTCGCCCAACGCTGGCTAAACGTACTCCTGAGGAGCTAAAAGGGGGTTTAAACAAGGATCAATATCGGCTGTATGAGCTTATCTGGAAGCGCACTATTGCCAGCCAGATGATTCATGCCACCATTAATACGGTGGCTGCCGATCTTGGTTGTGGTGAAGGTAATGTTTTTCGCGCCACAGGTTCAACCATTGCCAATCCAGGCTTTATGGCACTCTATCTTGAAGGGATTGATGATGCTAAGGCAGGGGATGGTGATGAAAAGATGTTACCACCACTTGAGCAGGGAGAAATTGTTCAGCTTGAAGCTATTCGTGCGGGGCAGCATTTCACAGAGCCACCACCACGCTTCAGTGAGGCTAGTTTGGTTAAAGCGCTGGAAGAGCACGGTATTGGTCGCCCTTCTACCTATGCTTCTATCATCTCTACTCTGCAGGATCGCGGATATACCGAGCTGGATAAAAAGCGTTTTATACCGACAGATGTTGGCCGTGTCGTTAATAAATTCTTAACGGAATATTTCACAAAATACGTTGATTATAATTTTACGGCTAAGCTTGAAGATGAACTTGATGCTGTTTCGCGCGGCGAGCAGGAGTGGATACCCTTGCTGGAGCGGTTTTGGAGCCCCTTCAAAGAGCGGATAGATCATACTGAGCAGAATGTTAAGCGCAGTGATGTCACGCACGAAGCGATGGATGAAAAATGCCCTAAGTGCAGCGAACCGCTCTCTATTCGACTTGGACGGCATGGTCGCTTTATTGGTTGCAACAACTATCCAGAGTGTGATTACACCCGCGACCTCAATGCCGATGCTAACGAAAAGGATGAACCAGAGATTGTTGAAGGGCGTAAATGTCCGAAATGTGAGTCAAACCTTATCATTCGACGTGGCCGTTATGGCAAATTCATCGGCTGTTCAAACTACCCTGATTGCCGTTTTATTGAGCCATTGGAGAAGCCGGAAGATACCGGTGTAACCTGTCCAAAATGTAATAAGGATACATTGTTAAAGCGTAAATCCCGCCGCGGCAAAATCTTCTTCTCCTGCTCGGGCTACCCTAAATGTGAATATGCTACCTGGAACGAACCGGTAGAGGAGCCATGCCCTCGCTGCGGCTGGCCCATTCTAACTATTAAAACCACCAAACGGCGCGGTACAGAGAAGGTCTGCCCCCAGAAAGAGTGCAGCTTTTCGGAGCCCGTTGAAGACGAAGCACAGGAATAACCATGAGCAAGCCATTTGTAGCCATCATGATGGGATCTGATTCAGACCTGCCAACTCTTCAATCTACTCTGGATGTGCTTAAAAACCTCAAGATTCCTTATGAGGTGAAGATTACCTCGGCCCATCGTACTCCGGCAGCGACCCATCACTTTGTAAAAGATGCAGATCAACGTGGCTGCGCTGTGTTTATTGCAGCAGCAGGTCTTGCTGCGCATTTGGCGGGTACGGTTGCGGGTTTAACCTTAAAGCCAGTTATTGGTATCCCTATGGATGCAGGACCTCTGCAAGGTATGGACTCACTGCTTTCGACGGTGCAAATGCCGAGCGGTATTCCTGTGGCCTGTGTTGCAGTAGGCAAGACAGGCGCAAAAAATGCAGCCTATTTGGCAGCACAAATTCTTGCACTGTCGGATTCTCGATTGGCAGTTCATATCAGCCAAGAGCGGCAGGCAAATGCTGAGGCCGTCATGGCCAAAGATGCCAAGCTGCAAGTTGAACTGGAAAAATAACGCCCCCTGCATACTGTGGCAACCCATCCTTGGCATCTGCGGCAAGCGGCTCGCCATTTTTGGCTTGGCGGTTTGATCGCCTATCCTACAGAAGCGGTTTATGGTTTAGGTTGTAATCCGCTGGATTGGGCAGCTGTTCAGCGGTTGTTGCAACTTAAGCAGCGCTCTATAGATAAAGGCCTGATTCTAATTGCGGCTGATTTTGACCAGCTTCGGCCATTCGTTATTGAGCCTGCGCAAGAGATTATGGCTCCAGTATTTAGCTCTTGGCCTGGTGCGAGCACTTGGCTTCTTCCTGCCGCTGCTGAAGCTCCTAAATGGCTAACAGGCAAGCATTGCGCTATTGCTGTCCGAGTTACGGCTCATCCGCTGGCTGCTGCACTGTGTCGGGCATGTAATTCGCCGCTCATTTCAACCAGTGCAAATATTCATGGACAGCACCCTGCCAAATCTACCCTAGTACTCTATAAGCAATTTAATAGACAGATTGATTTTATTCTTAACGGCAAGAGAGGCGCGCTGAAACAGCCTACACCTATTAAAGATGCTATGAACGGCATCTGCATTCGCGCTTAAAATAAGGATAAAAAAAACCCGTCCGGGGAGAGTGGACGGGTAAATAAAGCGCCTATTTTGATTTAGCGCTGGAGGAGAAGAGCTACTATCCTGATTAACTTAAAAATCAATGCCATAGTAAAACTGTAGCACACTGCGTCAATTAGTTGTCATTTTGCAAAAAATTGACGCATTTAGGGGAATGCTATTCCTGATGGCAGGCATCACATCACCCGCGTTCAAGTAGCAAGTGCATCATTGACTAATTTCATTTTGGATTTTCTAGTAAATACTTCTGCTGGTATATCCCAGTTTAACTGGTTTTCTAGGACGTGAGTTTAATAGAAATTCAACCTAGAAAAATCAGTTAACCCTACTGGAATGCCAAATTCAGTATAAATCCACCAAATTAAATCCGTGATGAGCTATACAGGTATTGGTGGGCCAATTTGGTTGTTTCCTCTGATATTGGTCTTAAACTTCTCCATAGCT
>JAJRWL010000068.1 GCA_024276875.1 Gammaproteobacteria bacterium | reverse complement strand
GGGATGCTGCTTTTGCGGCCTCTTGTAACGTTTCTTCACTCTCTATTACAGGTTCAACATTCTCTTCTGCTATATCTGTTTTAACTTCTGCAACTTCTGGCTCAGTATCAGCTACAACTTTTTCAGCAGGTACTTCAGCTAACATTTCTGCAGCACTATCTTCAGATTTTTGCAGCTCGCTTTGTAGACGAGCAAGTTGCTCATTCCTTACCACTAACAGGTTTTCTAAATCTGCAAGCTGACTTTCCAGCTGGGATACCTGAGAATTAAGGTCAGTACGTTCCTGCTTGGCACTTTCAAACTGCTCTCGAACAAGAATGAGTTCATTTTCAAGTTTGGATGTAATCTCTTCTGAGCCATCACCTTCACTGGCTCCACCTATGCCTTCCCCCTCAGGGCGAACGGAAGCTAATTTTAGTTTGCTCGTTGGTGTTGGTTGCTGTTTGTTGGCAGCCTCTTTTGAGGTATTTGCAGTATTACTTAAAGCAGGTGCCGTTCGATATGCCTTCCACTCTGCAACTTGATTGCTAAATTCAGCTCTCGCCTCACGCACGGAAAGAAGATCTATCTCCTCTTGAGTGGGCATGCGTAAGATGGAACCTCGTTTGAGATTATTAACATTTTGCCGAATAAAAGCGTGAGGGTTTTTACGCTGCAACGCTATCATCATCCGTTCTACAGAGACACCTTGTGGCCTGGTTTTTAAGGCAATCGGCCATAAAGTCTCGTTTGCCATAACAGGGCCATACTCAGTTGCCCCTGTTTGTGGTGCAGCTACTGTTGCCGCAGATTTGTGCTGCTTCGTAACAGGTTGCCTTTGTTGAATTGATGATGCAAGCGGAGATGACCGCACCGTTTTAGGGGTGGCGGTCACAGGAGCACTCACTGGGGCAGGCTTACGGTCTAATGTAACAGGCGGATCAAGCAGAACGGTATATTCACGCACCAGTCGACCCTTTGCCCAGTTTACTTCGATAAGGAAATTTAAAAATGGCTCACGGATTGCTTGCCTGCTGGTGACATGAATAACAGCTTGGCCAGCTTCATTAAGATCAGCTTCATACCGTAATTTAGTTAAAATGAAGAGTCTGTCTACACTGGCACGCTTAAAGGCTTCTGGTGATGCCAATGTAACCTTAACGCCATCCAGCTCATCGGCTTTTACTGAGAGTAGATCAATGCGAGCATCAAATGCCTGGTTTAACGCTGATTTTAAATGAATCTCACCCAGACCCAATGCAAAAGCACCGCCAGGCATGAGCAATACTGCTAAGATCAACACCAAGGTTAGTCTTCTAACCATCTCTTTTCCTCGTTCACCATTCCTCTTCTTCAAGGAGGAATTAGAAGCCTATAACGGCTACAAGATCTTTGTTTTCATAACAAAGTGCACTGTAGAATAAACATAATATTTATTCGCTAACTATAGCTTACAAATAGTCTTTTACCAAAATTTCAGCGATCTGAACACTATTTAAAGCGGCTCCTTTGCGTACATTGTCAGAGACCACCCACATATCCAAACCACGGGGATGGGAAATATCTTCCCGAATACGCCCAACAAAGGTAGCGTCTTTCCCTACAGAATCTGTAACGGCAGTGGGGTAAGCACCATCACAAAGCTCATCAATGACGGTAACCCCAGCTGCTTGAGTCAGCAGTGAGCGAGCCTGCTCTGCGGTAATTTTATCACATGTCTCAATATGGAGAGCCTCTGAGTGCCCATAAAATACAGGGACACGAACGGCCGTTGGATTAACCTGAATGGCATCATCTTCCATAATTTTGCGTGTCTCTAACACCATCTTCATCTCTTCACGGGTGTAGCCATTTTCCTGAAAAGCATCAATCTGTGGCAATACATTAAAGGCAATCTGCTTGGGATAGTAATCAGGGACAATTGATTTCATGTTAAGTAGATTGGCCGTCTGCATTGCCAGCTCTTCAATCCCCTCTTTGCCGTTACCCGAAACAGCCTGATAAGTGCAGACATTGATACGAGTAACCCCCGCTACATCATAAATGGGCTTGAGTGCAACCAACATTTGAATAGTTGAACAGCTGGGATTAGCAATAATGCCTCGGTTTTTATAATCAGCTATCGCGTGTGGATTGACCTCAGGCACGACCAGAGGAACATCCTCCTCATAACGAAACTGAGAGGTGTTATCAATAACGATACAACCGGCATCGACTGCCTTAGGTGCAAATATTTTAGAGATGCCCCCCCCCGCAGAAAAGAGGGCGATTTCAACCTTACTAAAGTCAAATTCATCGAGCGCTTCAACCTTTAGCCAACGCTTACCAAATTCAAGCTTTTTCCCAACAGATTGGCTGCTAGCCAAAACATAGACCTTCTCTACGGGGAAGCAGCGTTCAGCAAGAATAGAGAGAATAGCCTCGCCTACTGCGCCTGTAGCACCAACAACAGCAATATTAAATTTCTTACTCATCAGTAATTTAGGTGGCCTTATTAAAGTAAATGGTTATTGTTCTAGCAAAATGCGTAGCATACGCCGCAGTGGTTCAGCCGCACCCCACAACAACTGATCACCCACGGTAAAGGCTGAGAGGTATTCAGACCCCATATTCATTTTACGCAGGCGACCCACAGGCACTTCAAGCGTGCCCGTTACCTTGGCGGGTGTAAGTTCTTGAATGGTAATTTCACGCTCATTAGGAATAACCCTTGCCCACTCATTGGCCTCTGCCAACATAGATTCAATCTCATCCATGGGCACATCTTTGCGTAATTTAATCGTTAATGCCTGACTATGAGAGCGCATTGCACCAATGCGCACACAGAGGCCATCAATCACTATAGGATTATCCTCTCGCCCTAAAATCTTGTTGCTCTCTACCCCCCCCTTCCACTCTTCTCGACTCTGGCCATTCTCTAGCTGTGAGTCGATCCAAGGAATGAGGCTGCCTGCCAATGGAACACCAAAATGATCCGTAGGAAAGCTGTCACTGCGCAGTGTCTCTGCCACAATTCGATCAATTTCAAGAATGGCAGAAGCAGGATCTTCCAACTGCGGCTTAACGGCCGCCTCCGCTGCTCCCATCTGGGTCAGCAATTCACGCATATTTTTTGCGCCCGAACCTGATGCCGCCTGATAGGTCATGGAGGTCACCCACTCCACCAAGTCATTCTGAAACAATCCGCCCAATCCCATTAGCATGAGACTGACCGTGCAATTGCCACCTATGTAATTCTTAACGCCCGTTGCCAATCCATCTGTGATGACGTTCATGTTTACAGGATCAAGAATAAGGATACTCTCTTTATCCATACGCAGCGTTGATGCCGCATCAATCCAATAGCCATTCCACCCAGCCGCACGCAGTTTAGGAAAAACCTCACGGGTATAGCTACCACCCTGGCAGGTAATAATGGCATCCAGGCTCTTTAGTGCGTCAATATCTGTTGCATCTTTTAACGGCTGATCACCCTTGCCTATGTCCGGTCCATCTTGCCCCACCTGTGAGGTGGTAAAGAAGACGGCCTCTTCAATCAGATCAAAGTCACCCTCGGCTTGCATGCGTTCCATCAAAACCGAACCAACCATACCTCGCCAACCAATAAAACCTATGCGCTTCATAGCGTTTACCTGCCTTTCTAACTATTTACTTTAACTATAAATCAGTCTTTCATTGCCGCAATAACAGCACTACCCATCTCTTCAGTGCCTACCTGCTGCATGCCATCTGACATGATATCTGAAGTGCGTAATCCCTGATCCAATACCTGCTCCACCGCCTTTTCGATGCGATCAGCCATAGCTGATTCATTCAGGCTGTAGCGCAGCATCATGGCAACAGAGAGGATAGTCGCCAGTGGGTTTGCGACACCTTGCCCTGCAATATCAGGAGCAGAACCATGAATCGGCTCGTACATGCCCTTGCCATTTTCATCCAGCGATGCGGATGGCAGCATACCAATTGAACCGGTCAGCATGGCGGCACAATCAGAGAGGATGTCGCCAAACATGTTGGTAGTCACCATAACATCAAACTGTTTGGGGGCTTTTACTAATTGCATCGCCGCATTGTCGACATACATGTGACTCAGCTCAATATCTGGATAATCTTTGCTGGCACGAATAGCCACTTCACGCCATAGCTCGGTACACTCAAGCACATTGGCCTTGTCTACAGAGCAGACTCGGCCATCTCGTTTCTGGGCAATATCAAAGGCAACCCGCACAATGCGGTCAACCTCTGATTCTTTATAAATCAGCGTGTTATAACCCTCTTTTTCACCGCTTTCTAGCTTACGAACTCCGCGAGGCTGGCCAAAGTAGATGCCCCCTGTGAGTTCACGCACAATCATAAGATTCAGACCGGAGACTATTTCTGGCTTCAGGCTTGAAGCATCAGCTAGCTGCGGGTAGAGAATGGCGGGACGCAGATTAGCGAACAGATTTAATGCGGAGCGGAGACCAAGCAGCCCTTTCTCTGGGCGAACAGCAATATCCAATGACTCCCACTTAGTGCCTCCCACAGCACCCAGCAGGATAGCATCGGCCTCCCTAGCTAACTCCAGCGTGGCTCCTGGTAGAGGATGACCTGCGGCATCATAGGCCGCACCGCCCACCAGCGCTTCATCCAACTCTACATCCAAGCCATGCTCTTCACGCAAAGTGTTAATAACATTGACCGCTTCAGCCACAATCTCAGGGCCAATGCCATCACCCGGAAGAATTAGAATTTTTTTGCTCATAATTTTTACCCTCTCCACTGTGGAGATTTTAATCGTTTAAATTTATCTCTTATTGGGTGAATAACCAGGGTGCTGTCTGTTGCTGTTTGGCTTCGTAGGATTTGATGGCATCAACATGCTGAAGTGTTAATCCAATATCATCCCATCCATTCAGCAGGCAGTGTTTACGAAACTCATCCACCTCAAAACTAATCTCTTCAGCATGGGGCTGGCTAATCACCTGCGCTTCAAGATCAACGGTGATCTCCAGTGCCTTATCATCTGCGGCCGCCTCAAATAATTCATCCATAGTTTTACTTGATAAAACAATAGGTAATAAGCCATTCTTAAAGCAGTTATTAAAGAATATATCGGCAAAACTTGGCGCAATAATAACCCGAAAACCATAATCTTCCAGTGCCCAAGGCGCATGCTCACGGGAGGAGCCGCAACCAAAATTGTCACGCGCCAATAGGATTTTTGCACCTTGATAACGCACATCATTGAGTACGAAATCACTATTTAATGGACGATGAGTGCAGTCCATGCCTGGCTCACCCCGATCACAGTAGCGCCACTCATCGAACAGATTGGGGCCAAACCCCGTACGTTTGATAGATTTTAAAAACTGTTTGGGGATAATGGCATCGGTATCCACATTGGAGCGATCCAATGGCGCAACCACACCCGTAAATTTCCTAAAGGCTTCCATTAGAGGCTCCTCACATCAACAAAATGCCCAGTAACTGCTGCTGCTGCGGCCATTGCAGGCCCAACCAAATGGGTGCGACCACCTGTCCCCTGTCGCCCCTCAAAGTTGCGATTAGAGGTTGAAGCGCAACGTTCACCAGGTTCTAAACGATCAGCATTCATGGCCAAACACATGGAGCAACCCGGGTCACGCCACTCAAAACCTGCCTCGATAAAGACCTTGTCCAGCCCCTCTTTCTCTGCCTGCTGTTTTACTAAACCTGAACCAGGAACAACCAGTGCCAGCTTGATGCTATCAGCCACTTTACGACCTTTAGCTACAGCGGCTGCATCTCGTAGATCTTCAATGCGAGAATTGGTGCAGGAGCCAATAAAGACCACATCTGGACGAATCTCACGGCAAGGTGTGCCGGCTTCCAGCCCCATATACTCCAGTGCCCGACGCATACCATCTGCCTTTACAGGATCAGGCTCTTGCGCTGGATCAGGTACTGCACCCGTCACAGGTACGACCATCTCAGGGGATGTACCCCAGGTCATTTGTGGTTGAACCTGTGTGGCATCAATCGTGACAACACGATCAAAATGCGCCCCTTCATCACTGTGCAGATCTTGCCAAGCCGCTATGGCTCGATCCCATGTTTCACCTTTTGGTGCATAGGGGCGACCTTTTACGTACTCAATTGTGGTTTCATCTGCAGCAACCAACCCAACACGCGCGCCGGCTTCAATGGTCATATTGCAGACCGTCATGCGCCCCTCGATAGAGAGATCACGAATCGCTTCACCGGCAAACTCAATGGCATATCCTGTACCACCCGCAGTGCCAATCTCACCAATAATGGCCAGCACCAGATCTTTGGCATCGACACCCTGCCCCAGCTTACCTTCCAGTTGGATCAACATATTCCTGGATTTCTTTTGGATCAAACACTGGGTAGCCAATACGTGCTCCACCTCAGAGGTGCCGATGCCAAAGGCTAGCGCCCCCAAAGCACCGTGGGTTGCGGTATGTGAATCACCGCAGACCAGCGTCATCCCTGGCAG
>JAJRWL010000067.1 GCA_024276875.1 Gammaproteobacteria bacterium | reverse complement strand
TCAACATCTGTATTGGCATTAAAGATAATTTCTTTAAAGATTCTAAGAATCCCCCAAGATCGTGGTTTAATCGAACGCCGAAATACCCTTGGTGCCATTTAAGAAGTGCGGATTCTAGCATGCCGGCGAGAGTACGCCCACTCTCTCAGCGTGATATATTGTTGCCGCCTGAAGCCCTGCCCCTTGCATTTACGGTGGCAATCAAGATGGCGCGAATCAGTCCAATAAAAAAAGATGCTTACTGCGCGCTAAAAACCCAATTGACTAGAGAGCCGCCTAACATCTTTTCTGTTCTGGAGTTCTGGATTACGCGCTAAAGCCTCACGCAATAACTGCTTCGCTTCGCCCTTTTCGGCGCCAGACTCAAGCAACGCCTCAACTAGATGAAGCGTGATTTCGTCATTGCCCTGCCCCAAGCGCAAAGCTTCACGCAGCCGCTCGATCCCCTCCTGATACTGCCCACTTTTCACCAGAACCCACCCCAATGTGTCTGTCACATCACTTGAACCGGGTGCCAACTGATACGCTTGGCGTGCGGTCGCTATCGCGCGCGGGTCTGCGTCCAGCGCATACAACCACGCCAGATTATTGAGCGCCGGCACATGTGCGGTGTTACGTTTGACCACTGCCTCATAGTGCTGGATAGCGCGGCGATTTTCACCCAGCTGCATGTAAGCGCTGGCAACTTTATCCTCATGAGCCAAATTCGAAGTCGCCAATGAAAACCACCGGGAGACATCTCGACCGATCTCGTCAAGCTTGCCCAGTTTATGCTTTGCCTGCATCAGCTTCGACAAAAGTTGATAAGAGGGGTTTAAACCGAAGGCACTTTGAAAAGCGGTCGCCGCAGCAGCATATTTTTTCACCACCATATTCAAATGGCCCTCCAGGGCGTATGCGACCGCACGGTTCTGCTGCTGCTTTTTCAGCTTTCCAATACGCGCTTTCGCATCATCATAATCAGCGCTTGCGATATCCTGGTTAATTAATGCTATTTCAATATCTCGTCCATCAGGTACCACTCGCAGCCCCTTCAACAGGCTTTGCCGGGCTTGCTCCTCATGACCTGATTGACGCTGCATTGAGGCAAGCATAATCACAAGCGCTGCATCTTCAGGTTTTTTCTCCACCGCCCGCTTTAAAACATCAACGGCCTCAGCTTTATGCCCTTGATCAAATTTAATCTGTGCATTCATGCGCATGAACAGGGCATTATCTGGGCTTGCCTTGATCCCTTCTGTCACAACGCTGGCAGCCTTATCAAGCTGCTTGTTTTTGATGTAATGCCTTGCCAATACACGTACAGGCTCAATTGCAGCAGGATTATGCGCACGCGCACGCTCCATCCAGTTGAGCGCCTGCTTCATATCATTGTTGCGCTCTGCCACCTGAGCCAAGCCAAAGTAAGCACGCAAGTTCCCCGGCTCAGCCGATATTACCTGCTTAAAGTACTCTTCAGCCTCAGCTAAACGGGCACCGGCTAAATCCAGCCTGGCCAGCTCGAGTAACGCAGGTACAAACTGCCTGTTTTTAGTCAATGACTGCTGGTAGCTCACCCTGGCCATATCGCTATCGCCTTGCGATTGATGAACCCCACCCATTAGCGCATAGACAACGGCCTCCTCTGGGTAATCGACAGCAAGCTTTTTCGCCGCATCCTTCGCTTTGTTAATATCCCCTTTTTTCATATGCGTTAGGGCGATCATCATACTTGCCTGAAGCGTCGCATCACCTGAAACTTGTTCTAACGCTTTAATGGCCTCGTCATACTCCCCCTTGGCCAGATGAATTTTTGCCAGATCGGTGCGTATCGCCCCGCTCTCACCTTGCTCCAAAGCACGATTCAAGTAGCGCTCACCACCATCCATATCGCCCGCTGAAAGCGCAGCAAGCCCCACCATTCTTAATAACTCAACATTGGTGCTTTCTTTTCCAATAACGGGCTCCAGCACCTTAACTGCCGCCTGGGGCGATTGTAATTTCATATGAACAGCAGCCAACATCTTGCGCGCCTGCTGATGGTCCGGCATCGCACTGACTACATGAGTGAGGTACTGATTAGCTTGTTCATATTGACCCAGCGCATACTGAGTAGCTCCCATCAATAGTTGACTGGGCAGGTGTCGCGCCATCACCGCGAGCACCTGCAATAAACGCTCACTGGCCTTATCATAGTCCTGCTGCTGATAAGCGAGCAGTGCATCAAAATATTTGGGCAACGGGTGGTTTGGGAGTTGCGTTAACAAGACGTTGATATGGTTTGAAGCAACCGCCTCATCAGCTTGCGCTAATGAGGCCTTAATGATCCCTAGCCTAGCCTGCAAGCCAAATCGAGTATGCTGCTTTGTATCAGTGGCGTTCAGTGCGGCTTCGTAGCTCATCCTGGCAGCTGTATGATCTACTAGATTGCTGTTAATAGCCCCTTGCAGCAGCCAGCCTTCAACACTCTCAGGGTATTGACTCAACATACCAGCGATCCTGGTCGCAGCGGGTTTAAGTTCGTTATTCAAAAGCAATCGTTTAACGTCGGCTAACTGCCCGCTTTCACTGTCAGGTGAAACACTTTTCGCGGTACTATACGCATCTTTAGCCTGCTGTGGCATTGCCTGAGCGACATAGATATCGCCTCGCATCAAAGCCGCTTCTGATTGCTGCGCGGCAGCCGCCGCATCAGGAAGAGAGAGCCACTTTAATGCCTCATCAAACTCATTTTTCAGAATAAAGGCTTGCGCTAATAACAAAGCAATTCTGACTTCATTTTCACCAAGGCGCTGAGCGCGTGACAACTCTTTTTGCGCAGCCATTCCATTTCCCTGGCGTAGGTATAGCTCCCCAAGCAGGCGCCTTGCCTTTCCGTTTTCCGGGTTATCCTGCAATATAGATTTCAGCTCAATCATCGCGGTGCGATCATCGTTCTTTATCAGGCTCTGCTGCGCATTGCTCATCCGGGTTGTTTCATCAGCACCCATTTCACAACCCACCACCAACATGATGCCAATCAGAAAAATTACCTGTTTATACGGCTTCATCTTGTTGCTCCTCCACCAAATAACTCTTTTATTATTTGTTTTTTCTGTCTTCTGCTACCCACGGGGTGCCTAGTGCCATCAAGGAGCAATGCCATATTTTTTCATCATTGAGTAGAGCGTAGGACGGCTAACACCCAGCTCATCTGCTGCCTGGCTAATATTACCACCGAATTGGGACAGTGCCCTTATCAGCAACTGTTTCTCCAGCTCTGCCCTGGCTTGCTTTAGATTCATTGATTCAACCTCGACCCGATCATCTTTTGCTTCTAGTTCAAGTGCCTCCGCAGAAATCGCATCACCATCTTCAAGAATCACCGCTCGCTTTATTTTGTTTTCCAGCTCACGAATATTTCCCGGCCACTCGTAACGCTCAATGGCAGAAATTGCCTCTTTAGTAAAACATTTAATGGGCCTTTTCATTTTTTTTGCGTAGCAATCAAGAAATACCCTGGCGATGACTACCGCGTCACCTACTCGCTGCTTAAGAGGGGGAATATCAATAACAACCTCACTAATTCGGTAGTACAGATCTTCCCGGAAGGTACCCTGCTCCATTTTGAGTTTTAAATCCTGGTGGGTAGCACAAACGACCCGAACATCGACCGGCACCTCAGCTCTCCCACCCAAACGCTCCACGGTTCTCTCCTGCAAGAAACGCAATAATTTTGCCTGGAGCGGTTGCGGCAGGTCACCAACCTCATCCAGAAAAAGCGTCCCCTGATTGGCATGTTCGATCTTGCCGATGGTTTGTTTGACTGCCCCCGTAAATGCCCCTTTTTCATAGCCAAACAATTCACTCTCTAGTAAATTCTCAGGAATAGCCGCACAGTTAATCGCCACAAAACGATGTTCAGCTCTATCACTGAGCTGATGCAGCGCCCTGGCAATCAACTCCTTGCCCGTACCGCTCTCCCCTAACACCAGCGTCGTCACATCAGCCGGCGCCACTCGTTCCACCATTTTACAAACGTCCATCATCTGGACACTGGTCGCAATCACCCCCTCCAGCGGAGACGATTTACTATTCTCAGAAAGCTGTCGGTTTTCTTCTTCCAGCTCATAAAGATTGAACGCACGCTGAATAATCAGCTTCAACGCCTCTTCATCAAATGGTTTTTGGCAATAATCGTATGCGCCCAGCTTGATCGCTCTGAGGGCATTTCCCTTGTCATCATTACTCGTTAACATGATGATCTTGGTATTGGGTGCCATCTCCCGAATCGCGCCCAACACCTCAAAGCCTTCGGTCACCCCGGAGGCATCAGGCGGCAAGCCGAGATCAAGCGTCACAACAGAAGACATATGTACCTTTAACTGCTTCATCGCTTCACTGCGATTTCCAGCAATGGAAATCTCGAAATCATCCATCAGCGCCCATTTAAGCTGCTTTTGGAGTCCGAGGTCATCTTCAATAATCAAAAGTTTATTCATCAAAAATCGTTCACCAATGCCGCTATCCTGTGCCCTTACTTAACGGCAGCGTAACATGGAATGATGAACCCCCCCCCTCTTCGCTTTCAACTTCAAGCCGCCCCCCTATCTGCACGCTATATTCACGACTTTCATACGCACCAATCCCCATACCAGCACTACCTTTTGTGGAATCAAAGGGACGAAACAACCGATTTTGCACAAACGATTCACTCATGCCGCTGCCGGTATCGCTGATATTGATTCGCGCAAAACCACCATCAGCAACACAGCTGATGGTCACTCGACCTTCCGCAGGTGTTGCATCCTGACCGTTTTGAACGAGATGCCCGATGATAGTCTCCAGGCGATCTTTTTCTACCTCTACAAACAGATCGTCAGTGGGCATGTCGTTTAATACAGGGAGGGGTTCCCCTCTGCTTTTCTC
>JAJRWL010000066.1 GCA_024276875.1 Gammaproteobacteria bacterium | reverse complement strand
GGATGGCATGATCGCTTTTTCCGGCGTTCCTGCCTGGGTCTGTGAAATCATTATCCCCATCGGTTTTGGATTGATGTCATTGCGATTCTTCATCAACTGCTTTCGCCCCGAGCAGATGCTAAACAGGCAACCCGCCTAGGTTCACCATGTCTGCCATAATGACCCCCATACTTGCCCTGCTCGCCCTGCTGGGCGCGCCGCTTTTTATCATCATCGCCGCCTCAGCCTTATACGGCTTCTATAGCGCCGACATTGACCTGTCTGTCGTTGCCATCGAGTTTTATCGACTGGCCGAGATCCCCATTCTACTGGCCATTCCCCTGTTTACCTTTGCCGGCTATCTTCTCAGCGAAAGCAAGGCCCCGCAGCGCCTGGTCGCCCTCACCCAAGCCATGCTGGGCTGGATGCCCGGCGGACTGGCAATCGTCTGTCTCTCTGCCTGCGCCCTGTTTACCGCCTTTACCGGTGCCTCAGGCGTCACTATTGTCGCCCTGGGGGCACTTCTGTTCCCCGCCCTGATGCAGGCCGGCTACCGAGAAAACTTCAATCTGGGCCTGATCACCAGTGCTGGCAGTCTCGGGGTACTTTTTGCCCCCTCCCTGCCCCTGATCCTTTACGGCATCGTTTCCCAACAGCTGGGAATCGGTGAATCATTCAGCATCGACGATCTATTCCTGGCCGGTATTCTGCCCGGCATTCTGATGATCGTTGCCCTATCGATCTGGAGCTACTGGAACGGGCGCAACATCCCCCGCATCGACTACTCCACAGAAAACCTGATCGACGCGCTCAACAAGGCCAAATGGGATATCCCTCTACCTATCATCGTATTAGGCGGTATCTACAGCGGCTATTTCGCCGTCTCTGAAGCCGCCGCAGTCACCGTCACCTATGTATTGATTGTTCAAGCCTTCATCTACAAAGACATCAAACTCCGGCAGATCCCCCACATCATGCACGACTCGATGGTATTGATCGGAGCCATCATGGTGATACTCGGCGTCTCGCTGGCCTCCACCAACTACATCATTGATGCAGAAATCCCAACCAAGATCTTTGACACAATTTCGGAACATGTCAGTGACCCACTGACCTTCCTGTTGCTATTGAATATTTTCCTGCTCCTGCTGGGCACGCTACTGGATATGTTCTCAGCCATCGTCATCATGGTGCCCATCATTCTGCCCATCGCGCTGGAATATGGCATTCACCCGCTGCACCTGGGAATCATCTTCCTTGCCAATATGCAGATCGGCTACTTCACCCCACCCGTAGGCATGAATCTGTTTATTGCCAGCCACCGCTTCAACCGGCCGGTGATGCAGCTATACCGAGCTACCTGGCCCTTCTTCCTGATTCTGTTATCAACCGTCCTTGTGATTACCTACTGGCCGGCTCTGTCTCTTACCCTGCCCCATATGTTTAATTCATAGGCACTGTCTTATTGGGTGTTTTTTTTGTTTAAATAAAATACGTGAGACTGGGGTTTTCTACAGCCTTATTATACGTCTCAAGACTTCTGGCAGATTGCAGAAGGCACACATTGTGCTAGTGTTTTTGGAGTGAAATGCTTTGCTTGGAATCCTGAAAAAAATGAATACCTAATGAAAGAGAGGGGTATCTCACTTGAACGAATCGTCTACCTCATTGAAAACAAAAGGTTACTTCGTGTGATAACTCACCCAAATCAAGATAAATACCCTAATCAAAGAATGTTCATTGTAAATGTTGAAGCGTACGCATACCTGGTGCCATTTATTGAGGACGAAAAGGAAATTTTCCTGAAAACCATTATTCCTAGTCGCAAAGCCACAAAGAAATACCTGGAGATTAATGATGAACACTAAACTGAATAAAGAAGAAAAAGAGATACTGGAATCATACGAAAATGATGAATGGGTTTCTGTTTCCAGTCCCGATGAAATTAGTCGTTATCAAGCGGCCACTAAGGCTACATTCAAAAAAAATAAACGGGTAAATATTCGTATTTCCGGCATAGACCTCGAGCTAATTCAAGAGCGAACTTTAATGGAAGGTATTCCTTATCAAACATTAATGTCTAGTATTTTGCATAAGTATGTTAATGGACGGCTGATGGACAAAGCCTATACAAAAGGTAATTAAATTAGGCAGATTCAACCTCAAAAGGCATAACCGCCTAGGAATTAACTGGAAACTTTTGATATTACACCGAAATAGCCATAATAGTCATAATAGCTATTAACAGTGGGTGTATGAGAATGAAAACCATGACAGCTCGTGATGCCAAAAATTCTTTTGGCCAATTCCTTGATTCTGCTCAACGTAATTACTAAAAGAGACCGCCCTGTGGGGGTCATGTTCTCAATGGAGGATTTATCTGACCTTATAAACTTCTCTGAAATCGTAAAAAAGAAGATAAATACAGGAATTCTTGCAGGCCTAAAAGACACTAAAGCTGGTCTAGGTATAGAAATGAGCGATGAATATCTCAGCAATCTTGGGGCTAGGCTCGATGCTAAATTATCTAATAAAGATAGTGACAGGTCATTGAAATTTAATATATCTTCAATGCGAAGCGTGATATCTTCAATGCGAAGCGTGTATTTTCAGAATATCTAAAAAGCATTTCCAGCCAAAACCATTAAATCAAGAAATATGACATAGAAAAATATCTTCGAAGTATTGCAAATATGCAATTAGACACCCAAAGAGCCCAGCATCTATAAAGCCAGCGATTCCAGAACGTTAATTATTTGATTTCCAAAACATTGGTCGGGCAGAGAGGATTCGAACCTCCGACCCCCACAACCCCATTGTGGTGCGCTACCAGACTGCGCTACTGCCCGTATGTTTCGTGCTGCTTCGTTGAGGATCCATGAAAAGCATCCCGAAGCGAGGAGCATATTCTACAGAATTTGACCCCGAGATACTAGGGCCTGTGAATACTATTTTAATGTTTCAGTGTTGTCAGCAGCTCTTCCAACTCACGGCGCATTTGCTGGATCAACTCAAGACTATGGGTAAGGTCATTTTTCGCCTCACTGCCCGACAACTTTTGCCGTGCACCGCCAATAGTAAAACCCTGTTCATACAACAAACTGCGAATCTGGCGAATCATGACCACATCGTGGCGCTGGTAATAACGCCGATTACCGCGACGCTTAAGTGGCTTTAGCTGCGGGAATTCCTGTTCCCAATAACGTAAAACATGCGGCTTAACCGCGCACAGTTCACCGACTTCGCCGATGGTAAAATAGCGCTTGGTGGGAATGGGTGGAAGTTCACTGTTGTTCGCGGCTTCCAGCATAGGCCTCCACTCTGGCTTTCAATTTCTGGCCGGGATGAAAGGTCACCACGCGCCGCGCCGTAATGGGGATCTCTTCCCCTGTCTTTGGGTTCCGCCCCGGACGCTCTTTCTTGTCACGCAGATTGAAATTGCCAAACCCCGACAACTTCACCTGCCGGCCATTCTCAAGCGCACCGCGAACCTCTTCGAAAAACATCTCAACCAGTTCCTTGGCTTCACGCTTGTTGATGCCAAGTTCCTCGAACAGCTTTTCTGCCATTTCTGCTTTTGTTAACGCCATGTTTTACTCTCTTAGCGTGGCCTGCAATTCCTGACTAAGCTTATCCAATATGCGCTCGATAAGCCCATCAACCTCATCGTCTTTCAGGGTGCTGGAAAGATCTTGAAAGGTCAAGCCCAAAGCCAGGCTTTTCCGTCCTGATTCAATACCTTCGCCACGATATACATCAAACAGCTGGAGCTTTGACAAATATTCTCCCGAGGCAGATGCGATACAGGATTCCAGCTCGGTACGGGTGACAGACTCATCCACCACGATTGCCAGATCCCGGCGCACAGAGGGAAACTTGGAAAGCGGGGAAAACTCAGGCAAACAGGCCTGATCAAAGATCGATTCCAGCAATTCAAACAGGTAGATATCGCCCTTAAGCCCCAAGGCCTTTTGGGTCACGGGGTGAAGTTTACCCAAATGGCCACAGATCTGCCCCGCACTGTCTTTAATGCAGGCACTCTGCCCCGGGTGCAGCACATCTCGTTCGGCTGTTTCAAATTGGTAGCTATTGCCCGTCAACTGCAACAAGGCTTCAACATCGGCTTTTATATCAAAAAAATCGCTTGGCCGTTTTGCCTGCGACCACTGCTCTTCGGCCACCAACCCCGAAACCAGCCCGGCCAGCATGCGCTCTTCAACAATCCCGTCATCTTGCCGGACATAGGTCACGCCCCGTTCAAACAGACGCATACGACTCTGCTGCCGATTGGCATTATATTTAAAGGTGTGTAACAAACCCGCCCATAGACTGGTTCGCATCACAGCCAGCTCAGCCGAGATGGGATTGGCCAGTGCTATAGGTTCAATACCCGGTGAAATATGCTGCTGAGTCGCCTTATCCACAAAGGAGTAGGTAATCGCCTCCTGATACCCTCGATCAACCAACAGGGTTCTCAGGCGGCTGATCGCCACACGCCCTTCCGGGGGCAGGTTGACCACCATAGGCAGCAAGGGGGCCTCGCTGGGCAGCTTGTCATACCCGTAAATTCGCCCAACCTCCTCGATCAGATCCGCCTCAATGCTGATATCGAAACGAAAACTGGGGGGCGTTACCTGCCACTCATCATCGCCAGGCTCAACCTGCATACCCAGTCGCTGTAACATATCGGTGACATCAGCGGCCGCTAGTTCAATACCCAACAAGCGCTGAATACGCGCACCACGTAAAGTGATCGGTTGGCGCACCGGCATTGCCTGAGGGTCGGTAACATCAACCACCGGGCCAGCCTCACCGCCGACAATCTGCAACAGCAACTCAGTTGCACGCTCGATCGCCTGCCGTGGCAGCTCAAAGTCCACACCGCGCTCAAAGCGATGAGAAGAATCGGTATGCAGACCATAATGACGGGCCTTACCCATCATTTCGTCCGGTGTGAAAAAGGCGCTTTCCAAGAATAAATCAGCCGTATCGCTGGTCACTGATGAGGCCAGACCACCCATGATACCCGCCATCGCCAACGGTGCCTGATGATCGGCAATCACCAATGTTTGGGGATTCAACTCGATCTCTT
>JAJRWL010000065.1 GCA_024276875.1 Gammaproteobacteria bacterium | reverse complement strand
CCTAAGGTTGGAACCGTTACTCCCAATGTTGCTGAAGCAGTAAAAAATGCTAAAGCAGGCCAGGTTCGTTACCGTACGGATAAAGCAGGCATCATCCACTGCCCAATTGGTAAAGTGGATTTTGAATCTGTGGCGCTGCGCGAAAACCTTGAAATCCTGCTTGCTGACCTGAAGAAAGCTAAGCCAACCGCAGCAAAGGGTATTTACATACAGAAAATTACAGTTTCTAGCACAATGGGGCCTGGGCTTTGATTGGATCAAGCTTCTTTGGATATATAGAAATATTGATATAGCACTTGTTTGTGCTATATCGCCGCATTTAATTATGTGGCATACCGACTTTGCGGGGTGCTGAGCCTTTAATAAGGCTTCAGCTACCGTCAAAGACCGTAGGTGCGCTTCTGGCGCTTAATACATTGCATTAGCCTACGCAGGCGGTGTCCCGAGACAGGAATTTCCTGGTGACGGCATCGTTTTTTACTGAGCATTTTTTGGAATGCTCATTGGTGTCAACCAGGGCGGGTTTACCCGTCCAAACAATGAGAGGTGACGACAACATGGCACTCAATCGTGCACAGAAGGAAACCATCGTCGCCGAGGTCGCAGAAGTTGCGGCTACTGCCTATTCGGCTATTGCTGCGGAATACCGAGGCTTGACTGTAGAGCAGATGACTCAGCTACGTGTAGAAGCACGTAAAGCGGGTGTCTATCTGCGTGTGGTCAAAAACACCTTGGCACGCCGTGCAATTGAAGATACTGAATTTGCCTGTATGAAAGAAGGCCTTGCCGGTCCAATGGTATTGGCTTTTTCACAGGAAGATCCAGGGGCAGCAGCTCGTGTAATCAACGATTTCTCAAAACAGAACGATAAGCTGATTGTAAAATTGGTCTCGATTGGTGGTGAGCTACTTGAGCCATCAAAGATCGAAGATCTGGCGAAGATGCCAACCTATGATCAGGCGATCAGTCTGTTGATGGCAGTTATGAAAGCGCCTGTAGAGAAACTGACACGCACCATTAACGAGGTGCCTGGCAAGTTGGTTCGTACTGTTGCGGCTATACGCGATGCAAAAGAGGCGGCTTAATTAGTCCGTCTTTTCAATAACCTATTCAATTATTTATATCCAGGAGTTAACAATGGCCGTGTCCAAAGATGATATTTTAGAGGCTATTTCTAACATGACCGTGTTGGAGGTCGTTGATTTGATCTCTGCCATGGAAGAGAAATTTGGTGTATCTGCTGCTGCGGCAGCAGCGGCTGCTCCAGCTGCAGGTGGTGAAGCGGCTGCTGCTGAAGAGCAGACAGAATTTGATGTAATTCTGACGGGTTTTGGTGGCAACAAGGTTGCTGTCATTAAGGTAGTTCGTAGTATTACTGGGCTGGGTCTGAAAGAAGCAAAGGGCGCAGTAGAAGGCGCTCCTACCCCTATGAAAGAAGGTGTCTCTAAAGACGAAGCTGAAGACGTTAAGAAGCAGCTGGAAGAAGCGGGTGCTACTGCCGAGATCAAATAACTCATTGATCCTAGCAATTGCAACCTGTAATGGGACTGGGCTGACGGCATTTTGCCGTTGGCCTTTTCCCGTTGGCAACAATATAAGCTTTTAACGCATATTTTTGCACATGATACATCTTTGTATCGACATCATATTTTTTGAAGTCTTTTGAATCCGAGGGACGGCAACATGGCGTATTCTTTCACCGAGAAAAAGCGTATTCGTAAGGATTTTGGCAAGCGGCCAGTTATTCTTGATACGCCCTTTCTTTTGGCGACTCAGATTGATTCCTACCGACGCTTTTTGCAGGACGGTGTGGCAGTAGCTGATCGTGCAGATGTTGGTTTGCATGCAGCATTTAAGTCGGTATTTCCAATTACTAGTTACTCAGGAAGTGCGGCATTGGAATATGTGAGCTATCGTCTTGGCGAACCTGTTTTTGATGTGCGCGAGTGCCAGCTTCGAGGCACAACCTACGCAGCACCACTAAGGGTGTTAGGCCGTTTGGTGATCTATGATAAGGAAGCGCCTGCGGGTTCAAAGGTCGTAAAAGACATTCGCGAGCAAGAGGTCTATATGGGCGAATTACCGCTCATGACCGATACCGGAACCTTCGTTATTAATGGTACTGAACGTGTCATTGTCTCTCAGTTGCACCGCTCTCCCGGTGTCTTTTTTGACCATGATAAAGGCAAGACGCACTCTTCCGGAAAACTCTTGTTCTCAGCTCGCGTGATTCCTTACCGCGGTGCCTGGTTGGATTTTGAGTTTGATCCAAAAGACTCTGTGTTTGTACGTATTGATCGTCGTCGCAAACTGCCGGCTACGGTTTTGATTCGTGCGTGAGGTTATAGCACTGAAGAGATGCTGGATATGTTTTTTGAGACGGATAGTTTCCGCCTTAATAAAACAGGCATTAAAATGGAGCTGGTGCCAGAGCGCCTGCGTGGTGAGATGCTGAGCTTTGATATTAGTGTTAAAGGCGAAGTTATCGCAGAGGCTGGGCGACGTATTACTCAGCGGCACATCAAAGCGCTTGAGAAAATAGGCGTTAAAAGCCTGGATGTCCCTGCGGACTTTCTGTATGAGCGGGTGCTGTCTCATAATATTATTGATACTGAGACAGGTGAAATACTGGCTAATGCCAATGATGAGATCACGGAAGAGCTGCTAGAGCTTTTGGTCAGCAATGGCATCAAGAAGATTCAGACATTGTTTACCAATGATTTGGATCACGGTGCATTTATCTCTAGCACGTTGCGCCTGGATTCATCTACCAATGACCTGGAAGCAAAGGTAGAGATCTACCGGATGATGCGCCCGGGTGAGCCGCCCACAAAGGATGCGGCTGAAAACCTCTTTAAGAACCTATTTTTCAGTCCAGATCGTTATGATCTCTCGGCTGTTGGCCGCATGAAATTTAATCGCAGGCTAAACCGTACTGATTCTGATGAGGGTGAAGGGATTCTCTCAAAAGAAGATATTACGGATGTTCTTGTTGAGTTGATTAATATTCGCAACGGCAATGGTGTTGTGGATGATATTGATCACCTCGGCAACCGACGCATTCGTTGTGTGGGTGAGATGGCTGAGAATCAATTTCGTGTGGGTTTGGTGCGTGTAGAGCGTGCTGTACGTGAGCGTCTAACCTTGGCTGAGTCAGAAGGGTTGATGCCACAAGAGCTGAT
>JAJRWL010000064.1 GCA_024276875.1 Gammaproteobacteria bacterium | reverse complement strand
TGGCGGGTGAGGCTGGTATTCGTCTTTCCTTAGCTGGTGTGCAGAACAAGCTGCCGGTCTTTTATAAGGAAGAAGAGGGGCGGGTGTACCTACCCATAGGTAATGTCCCCAGCTTTCATATTCTCAAACCGCCTAGCCAGCATTTTGCCAGTACGGTAGAAAACGAAATCTTCTGTATGCAATTGGCGGCACGTATGGGCTTATCCGTACCAAAGGTCACGCTGCTCAATAGGGCGCAACCACTTTATTTGGTGGAACGCTATGACCGGGAAATGGATGCTGAAGGTAAAATCAGCCGCCTGCATCAAGAAGACTTCTGCCAGGCACTAGGCATAGCGCCAGATATGAAATATGAAAAAGAGGGTGGTCCATCATTGCAGGCTTGTTTCAATCTGCTACAGGATAAAAGTCTCACGCCCATCGTCGATGTAAAGGCGATGCTGGGATGGGTTGTCTTCAACTATTTGATTGGCAACGCCGATGCTCATGGCAAAAATATATCGTTACTGCATAACGAACAAGGCCCGGTGCTTGCGCCTTTCTATGATCTGATGTGCACTGCCGTCTACTCGGACCTGACCGATAAACAGGCAATGAAGATTGGTGGTGATGACCGACCGAATTGGATCATTGTCCGACGTTGGCAGCAATTCGCTGAGGATATTGGCGTCAGTTTTAAGATCGTCTATCAAACCCTCACGAATATGAGTGAAAAAATTGTTGATGAGTCTAAGATGTTGGAGGAAGAATTCACCGCACAGCACGGTGAGTGTAAGGTGATCGATGACATCATTGCTGTTATAGAAAAGCGTGCGCATAAGATCGTCACTAGCCTAAAATCCGTAGATAAATGAATGAGTGGTGTGTAGAAGATTACCTCGAGTTAGGTGGCCAAACTAACTATGCCACTATACAGTCCGTCTTGCTGGAAAAACGTATTGATTTACCCTTGGTATCTTCTTGTGTTGAGGCTGAAGACATTAAGCTGTTTAAAGGTGAAGTTATTACTCCTCATACATCTGCCCCCCCCCATGAATAAACTCTTTATTATAGGATTACCACGAACCGGTACTACAAGTATCAGTGTTGCCCTGCTAGAGCACTTTAAGGTCGCCCATACCGCCTATACAAAACACGCATTTGAGTTGGCTGAGGTGGTCTCTGACTGCCCCTGTTTTAGCGATTATCAGCAGCTTGATGTGCTATTTCCCGAGTCTAAATTCGTCTATTTACAGCGCCCGCTTGATCAGTGGTTGCCATCGATACAGATGTTGCTGAATAAGATGCTATGCAGCTTAAATGGCCAGGCTTACGTAAACCCGATATTAAAACGTAGTTTTGAGCAGACGTTTGATTTGAATAATGTAGATAACCCGCTCGATGGAACGCACCTCACAACTTGTTATCAGCACCACGAGCAGGGGGTGATGGATTATTTCTACGGCCGCGATAATCTACTAAGTGTCGATATTGGTCAGGCAGATAGCTTGCCTCGGTTATTGGGTTTCTTAGGCTTACAGCATTCAGGTGATAAGCAATTCCCCCATTTGAATATCGGTAAGCGGGTGGATCATTGGAAAGAGATCAAGCATCCGAACAAGGTTAATGCCAATGCAGCAGGTAGGGAGCATCGTAAGTTTTTTGATTATTAATTGTTCTAAGTTTGTTGCAGGGTATTGTTTTTAGATCTCTCGTGTACAGTGCGACTACATGATGGTACTGAAAGTATTGGGCCAATTTATTGAAGCTAGACGGCCAAGTGATGTATCGGTGCGAAGATATGCTGGATTGAGGTGGCGGGAATTATCAATATGGAAAGTCGTTCGCAGATGTGGTAATCCACATTGACCTTAATGGTTTTGATATCGGTGTATTGATATGGCTGTCTAGGCAGCGGCATTAACGCCGGTTGATCGAGCTAAAGATTGGTCATTCACAGAAAACGTTAAAGATAGACACTTATTTTTGTCGGCCGTATCATAGTTGGGATAAAGGGTGGGTGGCCGCAGGTTAATGGGGTGATTCGGTGTTTTTTACCCGAGAAGAGCGATTTATTTAAAACCACTGATGAGGAGATACGAGTGATTGAATATTTATTAAATTCACATCCCAGAAAGCTGTTGAGTTGGCAGACTTCAGTGTAAGTTTTTACGAAAATAAAGTGGCATGAAATTGGTTGATGGTGCAATTGTCACCTAAAAATGCGGGGTATTTAAAGGTGGCTCCAGGGGAAGCAATAATGGGCAGAATGGCTGAAGGGCAGAGGATGGGGGTTGCCGACCAGTGATTACCGATTACCACGCCAAATACTATGCCCACGAGCTAACCAAGCGCTGTGCAGCCGACAGCTTGGAAAAGCTCGCCGGCACATTGGTGGATGCTCAGGTCGACCTCAACCCTCACCAGGTTGAAGCGGCACTGTTCGCCTTCAAGTCACCCCTCTCATCGGGTGCAATCCTCGCCGATGAAGTTGGCTTAGGTAAAACGATTGAAGCTGGCCTTGTTCTCTCGCAGAAGTGGGCTGAGGGAAAGCGCCGCATGATGATCATCATGCCCGCCAGTCTGCGCAAACAGTGGGTTCAGGAACTACAGGAAAAATTCTTTCTCCCCTCCATTATCCTCGAAGCAAAGAGTTACAAGGCTGCAATTAAGGAAGGCCGAGAACCGTTCGAACCCGATGGGAAGATCATCATCTGTTCCTACCAGTTCGCGGCTCGTCACGCTGAAGAGATCATGGTCTCCCTGTGGGATCTGGTCGTTATCGATGAAGCTCACCGCCTGCGAAATGTCTACAAAAGCGGAAACAAGATCGCCAGGGCGCTTCGGTCAGCTCTGGTAAATGTGCCCAAAGTGCTGCTCACCGCGACACCTCTTCAGAATAGCCTGATGGAACTTTATGGCTTGGTCAGCTTTATTGATGAATACGCCTTTGGCGACGAAAAAAGCTTCCGCGCCAAGTATGCCCGGCTTACGAGTGACGAGCAGTTCGCCGAACTAAAGGCGCGACTCAAACCGCTTTGTCACCGTACGCTACGCCGACAGGTTTTAGAGTACGTTAAGTTCACCAATCGTCGAGCCATCACCCAGGAGTTTTGGCCGACCCAGGATGAACAAGACCTCTACGATATGGTCTCGGACTACCTGCAGCGCCCTCATTTGAATGCACTACCCAGCTCCCAGCGTAAGCTGATGACGTTAGTACTGCGAAAATTGCTGGCCTCATCAACCTTCGCCATTGCCGGTGCACTCGATTCCCTGACCAACAAACTCAAGCGCCAGCTGAAAGAGAATAGCCACCGCGTAGATCGCCTCGAAGGACTGGAAGAGGACTTCGAAACCCTCGAAGAATACGAAGACGAAATGGAGGAAGA
>JAJRWL010000063.1 GCA_024276875.1 Gammaproteobacteria bacterium | reverse complement strand
TTTCGGCCAAAGCCAAGAGATTACATTAGAAGCGTGGCATCTTCGCACCCGATATCAACGTCTGATCGAGACGCTATGGGGCAAGGTTGGAGAGTGGATAGATCAGATCACCCGCCACATACGTCGGTAATAGCCATACACGCAAAATATCACTGCGTGACACGATATCTGCTCGACCAAAACTGCTGGATAGGGCAATACATCCCGCACACCCGGCGCAATTAAAATAAATGACATAATTCAGGCTCTCCACTGTCACGATCCTACTCCATTGTGCTGATATAGGCTGCCAACGCCTTGATTTCAGCCTCTGACAAGGTACTGGCAATCGCTCTCATAATCGTTATTCGCCGCCGACTATTTAGCTTACGAAACTCATGTAGCGTCATACGAATATAGCTCGGCAACTGCCCTGCCAGCCGTGGATAGTTATATTGCCCCTGACCTCGCTTACCATGACACTGCGCACATTTTATGTGGAAAATCACTTCTCCCTGAGCTGCCCCATCACCTCTTTCTGTGATAGCAGGATAGGGTGACATGCGAGAAAAATAGATGGCAACGGCCACTTTATCCGCATCTGTCATCTTTTTAACGATGCTCTGCATCTGAAAATCCTGACGCTGACCCTCACTAAAGTGCTGAAGCTGTTGCACCAAATAGGCGGGATTCTGCCCTGCTAGATTAGGACAGCGTCCATTACGCGAGTGGCCATCCGTCCCATGGCAACGCTGACAAACCTGGGTACGAAATTTCATTGCTCGGTTAAATTGCTGACGCACGCCCTCCTCTGCATTCACCCGTGCCCACTGTTGCTCAAGCTTCTCCTGCAACACCCGTTCAGGCGTAATCTGTCGCACATACCGATCAGGGGGCGCGGAAACACAGGCGACAATACCCGACAGGCAACAGACCCATAATGCAAGCTCTTTTATAAACACGTCTGATTTCTATATCAAAAAAACATTGGAAATAGATTTTCACCCATGGCTCAAAAATCGACATCTTGAACAACATCACCTATATTGCGAATAATTGCTGGAGGGTTCGCAAACACTCACCACCACTCCAGCCTAACCCATTCTCATAAATTATAGGTGTTTTGAATGTTAGAAATGACAAACAGCAAGTATCTTGACGATTGTTACACCACGCTTGAGCAGAAACAGGCGGCACTGGTAGATGAGTATCAAATTGACTCATTCGGCGGATTTGATTTCGACATGAACAAAGGCACACTTGAATTCAAGCAAGGTTCCATTGTGAGACTAACGGCTAATTTCATTCCCGTTGGCTCCTTTAATGAAGAGCAACAGACCTGGATGTGGGCCTGGGCCAATGGCGGCGTAACCGGTGAATTAAATGAAAAAGCCGAAACCATCAAGGTGTTGGAAGATAAAACAGGCAATGAGATATTTAGCTCTGAAACATGTCCCGCAGACGAAAGTTCAGCATGGGAAATTGCTGCCATGGCCTGCGATCACTATCAAGGGCAAGGGGTATTTGCTGCCCCCATTGAAGGGCTATTAATCTTCATGGTACTCAGTGAGGTGACTTCTGTATAAACAGGCGCATTTTTAAAATGCCCTGCCTTAATCTACGTTTTATTGCGCATACCCACCCCCATATAAACGGGGTGGATATGCGCAATAAACATCACTTCAGTAGAAAAAAATACAACCCAAAGCAGATCCAAGAAAACACCAGTAAAACCCAAGGCAGGTAGCTTGGCCTGCTTTGCATAATAAGCGGCGCAATCTCAGCCGTTGATTCTTGAATCGCCGCTAAATCAGATACCTTTCTAATCCGCCGGTCAAGATCTCGCGCCTTTGTTTTTTGTTGCTTTTTATACTGCTGGATGCCCTTTTGAATGCCTTGAGCAATCAGCTTTGTCTGCTCTTTTGTCTGTCCAGGCTTTTGAATGGAGCTTGCAGTTTTTAGCGCCTCATCCTTAATCTCTTCAGAAATCTTTTCTTTTTTTGAATATTTAGCCATTGATTTTATAGCGATAGATTATATGAAAAAAAACAGAGTTAACTCTACACTCTAGATTAAACCCATGTTATTTAGGCCGCAATATATTTTCAACCTAATCCAAGTTAATACTTTATCCTCCCTCTATTTTTTATTAGGATTTGTAAAACCCGCTGACCACTGCTACTAATTATAGTGTAAAGTGGTTTTTCACAGATAAAGAGGGGGAGATGATATTATGGCCATTGTAAAAGAAGACATCACTAATCTTAAGAGCGACATCCAGAATCTTCATAAAGATCTTAGACAAGCAATGGATCACTTGGAGTATCACTTAGGCGTAAAAATAATGGATGAAAATGATCTCGACAAAATGTCCAAACATTTAGCCGATATCGATAAGCATATGGCAACACTCATTGCTCATGCCGACTCACTGGAAAAGAAGCGCGCCTAACGCTGTTATGAATACCACATTTTAGCCTCCTCCTTGATTCAAAGGAGGAGGCTAAATTTATGCTACATTGTATAACCACGCTCTCCATGCTGGTTGACATCCAAGCCTTCAATCTCATCCTCTTCAGATACACGCAGACCCAATAAATAGTCGACTAATTTTAAAATACCGTAGGTAATAAGCGCAGTATAGACAACACCTGCGACAACACCCACCAGTTGCACACCGAGCTGACCCATCATCGTCTCAATGCCATCTGCATAGCCATATCCACTAAATACACCGAGCGTGGTCGCTGAAAAGATCCCCACCATCAATGTACCCAATATGCCGCCAACACCATGCACTGGAAATACATCCAATGAATCATCAATTTTCAATACCCGCTTGATGTAACTGGTGGCAAAATAACAGACAATACCCGCCATTACACCAATCACTAATGCACCACCCGGCCCCACGAAACCTGATGCCGGTGTAATAGTGCCCAACCCAGCAATCACCCCTGTCAACGTACCCAAAGCACTTGGCTTGCCATATCGCTTCCACTCAATAGCACCCCAGGTAATAGCACCCGCCGCAGCTGAGATATGCGTCACCAGCATCGCCATAGCAGCATCGCCATTAGCCGCTAACGCGCTACCACCATTAAATCCGTACCAACCAACCCAAAGCATTCCCGCACCCGTAGCCGTCATTACCAAACTATGAGGCGGCATGGCTGTTGCTGGAAAACCTCTGCGAGGCCCCAGCACCATTGCAGCCACCAATGCGCCAACACCGGCTGTAATATGCACCACGATACCGCCCGCAAAATCATAAAGCCCCATATTGCTCAACCA
>JAJRWL010000005.1 GCA_024276875.1 Gammaproteobacteria bacterium | reverse complement strand
GCTGTTGGGCTTGCTGTAGCGCATCTCGAATGGTGCAGTGGCTCAATGCTCGCTCTCGGCTATGGCGGTGAGTTGTTCAGCTTGATGCTCTCGGATCAGAGGTTCTACAACCTGTTTCAGATCGCCTTGCATAATCTCATCCAGCTTATAGAGGGTAAGATTGATGCGGTGGTCAGTAACCCTGTTTTGTGGGAAGTTATAGGTGCGGATACGTTCGGAGCGGTCGCCGCTACCGACTTGGAGTTTACGTGCACTGGCCTGTTCAGAGGCCTGTTTCTCCTGTGCGCTGGAGAGTAGTCGTGCTTGCAATAGTGACATGGCGCGGGCGCGGTTTTTGTGTTGTGAGCGTTCATCCTGACACTCAACGACTACGCCGCTGGGCAGATGGGTGAGACGTATGGCTGAGTCGGTTTTGTTGACGTGCTGCCCGCCAGCCCCCGATGCGCGAAAGGTATCGACGCGCAAGTCTTTACTTTCGATCGCAATTTCATCAATTTTTGTGGCTTCAGCGAGGATGGCAACGGTGCAGGCTGAGGTGTGTACGCGACCTTGAGACTCGGTTTCGGGTACGCGTTGTACGCGGTGAGTGCCGGATTCAAATTTAAGCTGAGAGTAGACATTTCGACCACTGATGCGGCAGATAACCTCTTTATAGCCGCCTTGATCGCCCAGGCTTTCACTGATGATCTCTGTCTGCCAGCCTTGATTTTCAGCAAAGCGCAGGTACATGCGGTAGAGGTCGCCTGAGAACAGTGCTGCCTCAGCGCCACCTGTGCCTGCGCGAACCTCAAGAAAGATGTTGCGTTCATCATTGGGGTCGGGTGGAATCAATAGCCGTTGTAGTTCAGGCTCCAGCTCGGCAAGATGTTGCTTGGCATCTTGAAGTGCCTCTTTTGCGAGATCGGCCATTTCAGGATCAAGCAACATCTCGTCGGCTTCGGTGATCTCCTCTTCCAATGCTTGGTGTTTGGCATAGCAGTTCACCAAAGGCTCTAGTTGAGCATGCTCCTGACTGAGGGCGCGGAATCTGTTTTGGTCGTTTTGAACTTCCGGTTCAGCCAGGAACGCGGTGATCTCTTCAAAGCGCTCAGCAAGCTGCTCTAATTTACTGCGTATGGAAGATTTCATTCTTTATTGGAGGCAGGGTTGTTGATCTGAAACAGTGTATTCGCTGCTTTCAGTAGATCAGATTGACCATCAAAACCTGCTTGGCGAATACTTGTGCTGGGTGTGTGCAGGAGCTTGTTGGTCAGTGTATGTGCTAGAAATTGGAGGGCTTCATTAGGCGATTTGCCACTGTCCAATAGGCGTTGGGCACGTCGTAAAACCTCATCTCTTGTCTGTTCAGCCTGGTTTCGATAGTCCCGAATAATATCGAAGGCATCCAGTGAGCGGAGCCAGCCCATAAACTCCTCAACATGCAGCTCGATGATCTCGATCGCTTGCCCAGCTGCCTCTTGGCGTGATTGCAGATTCTCTTGAATAACCTCTTCCAGATCATCTACGGTGTAGAGATAGACATCGGCTAGGTTGCCAACTTCAGTTTCAATATCGCGAGGAACGGCGATATCTACCATAAACATGGGTTTGTGTCGGCGCTTTTTTAATGCGCCCTCTACCGAGCCTTTGCCGAGCACAGGCAGTGGGCTGGCGGTTGAGGAGATCACAATATCTGCTTCGGCTAGATGTGCGGGTATTTCGGTCAGTGCAATGGCGTAGGCATCAAATTGACTGGCGAGATTGTGTGCACGTTCGACGGTGCGGTTGGCGACGATCATTCGCCCGATGCCGTGTTGATGCAGGTGTCGAGCCGCCAGCTCGATGGTCTCGCCCGCGCCGATTAACATGGCGGTTTGGGTGGAGAGGTCGCTGAAGATCTGACGCGCCAGGCTGACGGCAGCAAAGGCGACGGAAACAGGGCTGCTACCAATGGCAGTATCGGTGCGCACCTGTTTAGCGACTGAAAAGGTGTGCTGGAATAGTCGCCCCAGTAGCTTGCGGGTTGCGCCGGCATCATTGGCCGTTTGATAGGCGGCTTTGACCTGCCCTAAAATCTGAGGCTCACCCAGCACCAGTGAATCCAGGCCACTGGCAACCTTTAGTAGATGCTGAACGGCATCTTTGCCCTCATGGCCATAAAGATAGGGGCTGATGGTTTCAAGCTCCATGCCATGAAATGTTGCCAGCCAGCGATAGATATCCTCTTTATCTGCCCCGGCCAGAGCGCAATAGACCTCAGTGCGATTGCAGGTAGAGAGGATGACCGCTTCGGTAACCGCCTGTTGTTCTAATAAATTTCGCAGGGCGGCCACAATAATATCGGGGCCAAACGTCAAGCGTTCGCGGACATCGACTGGAGCACTTTTATGGTTGAGACCTAATGTAAGCAGTTGCATGGTTTTATATTATTTTGGATGAATCTGAAATTGTGAATTATCAACGTGTTAAATTCAAGCATTAGTGATGCTTCAAATAGAATATAAGTCTACAATCATTCCTAAATTAAGGCAGATGTTGCTCATTATAGGGGCAAATTAGGATTGAAAAGCATCAATTTCCAGGTGCATGGATTTAATAGGTGATAAGAATAGTGTTAATTCGATGGTTGGTGTGCTTTGCAGCTGTATTGATATTGGCAGGCTGTGGCACTGTTGCGCATAAAAACAAGTCGGAGCAGGGGGGTAAATTGCATGATGAGGTGGCTTTAAAATCCTTGCCATCTGTTGCTATGCCCTTTGCAGAGCCGGAAGCGGTACAAGATCAAACATTAACCCCAGATATTGTCTATAGCATTTTGGTTGCTGAGCTGGCTATTCAGCGTAATGATCTAGAGTTGGCCTATTCGCACTATATTTATGGTGCCAGCTTGTCGGGCGATGCGCGAGCAGCACAGCAGGCCACACATATTGCGACAAGCATGAGAGATATGGATCGCTCCGTTGCAGCGGTAGAGCAGTGGATTGCGCTGGCTCCGAATGCGTTACAGGCTAGAGCCTCTGCGGTGATGTTGTATCTACAGGCTGAGCAACGGGATGCGGCTTTTAAGCATCTGCTGGCATTGGTAAAAATTAGCCAGGCGCTACGGCAAGATGGTTTTATGCGTGCGGTTGCTGTAGTGAGTCGATCAGGGGGTCCTAAGCTGGCATTGCAGGTGATGCAGCGTTTGGCCGATGAGTTTCCAAATGAGCAGCAGGCACATTATGCGTTGGCGTTAGTCGCGGTGGCTACAAAGCAGTATGCGGTGGCGGAGAAAGAGATTCGCAGCCTATTGGATTCATATCCAGATAAAACCAAGGTTTATATCTTGTTGAGTAATGTCTTGTACTCTCAGGGTGATGCTGAGGGTGCAGAGCAGGTTTTACAGCAGGTATTGGCTGAGGATTCAGAAAATCGCCTATTGCTCACGGCCTATGCGCGCATATTAATGGAGTCTAAAAAGTTTAATTTGGCCTATGAGCAGTTCCAAAAAATTGAACGACAGATGCCAAATGATCTAGATGCGCTTTATACCTTAGGGATACTATCTATAGAGTTGCAACGGTTTGCAGATGCGCGAGATTACCTGCAACGCTTGATCGATACGGGAAAAGGCAAGCGATTAGGCGATGCCACCTATTTTATGGGGCGCACCTATGAGGTGAAAAAGCAGTCTGATAAGGCTATTTCATGGTATGAAAAAGTCTCTAGTGGTGATTATGTTATTGAGGCGCGTACGCGAATTGCCCGATTGATAGCGCTTTCAGGTGAGCTAAATAAGGCCAGAGACATGCTTCAGCAGATGCGAGTGGCCATGCCGCATCATGCCGAATCACTGTTTTTAGCTGAAGGTGAAATCCTTCAAGAGATGGGGTTGCATAAAGAGGTGATGGCATATTGCGGAGACGCGTTGGCGCAGTATCCTGATAGCCAGCCATTATTATATCTCCGAGCCTTGAGTGCGGCATCATTAAACCGACTGGATGTTGTGGAACAGGATTTGACAAGGATTTTGCGACAAACCCCCGATCATGCAGATGCCTTAAATGCGCTAGGATATACCTTGGCGGATCAAACAGATCGTTATCAGGAGGCGTTGGAATATATTCAGAGGGCATTTGCGCTAAAGCCGGATGCTGCGGCTATTCTCGATAGCATGGGTTGGGTGCAGTATCGCCTGGGTCATTATGCAGAGGCATTACGCTACCTGCGCCAAGCAATGGATAAAATGCCTGATCCAGAGGTTGCGGCTCATTTGGGTGAGGTGTTATGGGTTTCGGGTGCGCATGAAGAGGCGAAAAAGATTTGGCAAAGCTCCGCAGAGCAGCATCCAGAAAATAGTTACCTACAAGATGTAATGCGGCGTTTTAACCCTTGATGAATCTGCTATCGAGAGATATCTGGCCAGCGCCAGCCAAACTTAACCTGCTGCTGCGCATTGTGGGACGCAGACCGGATGGCTATCATCTTTTGCAAACGGTCTTCCAATTCGTGGATATAGCGGATCAGCTCAGTTTTAATGTGCGCACAGATGCTGTGATAACACGCATTACTCCGCTGGAAGGGGTGACAGAGGACCAAGATTTAGTCATCCGTGCAGCTCGTCTGTTACAACAAGAGACAGGCACTCCGCTGGGTGTTGAAATTAAATTGGATAAGCGGTTGCCAATGGGGGGCGGTTTGGGGGGTGGTAGTTCCGATGCGGCGACCACACTGGTGGCACTCAATACTCTTTGGAAAACAGGGCTGATGGAAGATCAACTGGCTGAATTAGGGCTTAAACTGGGCGCAGATGTGCCTGTCTTTATCCGAGGGTATGCCTCCTGGGCAGAGGGGGTTGGCGAGGTATTGGCTCCTATCGATCTGCCTGAGCCTTGGTATTTAATTTTGGTTCCAGCTTGCCATGTCTCAACGGCTGACATCTTTTCTGATCCAACACTGGAGCGAAACTCGCCACCCATTACGCAGAATGACTTTTTTTTGGGCTATGTTGATAACAACTGCCAGCCTGTTGTGTCTCGGCATTATCCTGTGGTGGCAGGTGCGCTGGAATGGCTGAGCCACCACGCAGAGGCAAGGCTTACAGGGACGGGAGGTTGTGTATTTGCCGCTTTTGAAGATGAAGCGGAAGCTCAAGAGGTGCTAAGGCAGGTTCCAAAGCAGTACCAATGTTTGATCGGGCGGGGTATGAATCAATCTCCGCTATTTAAAACTGTGGAATAAAACAGTTGAGGGAAATTACGCTTCTGGTATGATTCCCGACCTCGTAATTGGCCCGTGGAGCAATTGGTAGCTCACCAGATTTTGATTCTGGGTGTTCCTGGTTCGAGTCCAGGCGGGCCAGCCATTTTCTAAAGTTGCAAACCCAAGTCTCGCTCCGCAGGTTTTGGTTGCTTTTGCAGCGTGAATTTTCAGTCGAGGTTAAAGTGGTTGCCGTGCATGACAGCAGCATGATGGTCTTTTCAGGTAATGCTAATCCTGAATTGGTATCAGAAATCGTAAGCCATCTCAATCTACCGCTGGGTAAGGCGGTTGTTGGTCAGTTTAGTGATGGCGAGGTGATGGCTGAGATTCAAGAGGATGTTCGTGGCAAAGATGTCTTTATTGTCCAACCAACATCGGCTCCCACTAATGATAATCTGATGGAGTTGTTAGTGCTGATTGATGCCATGCGATGGGCCTCTGCAAAACGCATTACCGCAGTGATTCCATACTATGGCTATGCACGGCAGGATCGTCGTCCTCGCTCTGCTCGAGTGCCTATTACTGCTCGCCTCGCGGCTAAAATGATTGGTTGCGCTGGCGCAGATCGCGTACTGACCATGGATCTGCATGCAGATCAGATTCAGGGTTTTTTTGATATTCCCGTTGATAATGTCTATGCCTCCCCTATTTTGTTGGGTGATGTTTGGCGACAGAAATATCCTAAATTAATGGTGGTGTCACCGGATGTGGGGGGTGTGGTTCGCGCCAGGGCATTGGCCAAGCGGTTAGATGATGCGGATCTGGCTATTATTGATAAGCGTCGGCCACAGGCCAACCAAGCAGAGGTAATGAATATTATCGGTGATGTCGAAGGCCGCTCTTGCGTCATTATTGATGATCTAGTCGATACAGCAGGAACACTCTGCCAGGCGGCTAAGGCGCTGAAGAAGAATGGGGCGGTTCGGGTTGTGGCCTATTGCACGCATCCCGTGCTGTCAGGCCCTGCGGTATCTAATATTACAGGCTCTGATTTAGATGAGCTGATAGTGTCTAATACCATTCCACTACAGCCTGATGCGCGTGCCTGTGATCAAATACGCCAGCTGAGTGTGGCAGAGCTTTTGGCAGAAAGTATGCGCCGTATCAGTGCAGAAGAGTCGGTAAGTTCCCTGTTTGTGGATTGATTGGGCTAAAGAATTCAAGTGGACTTTGAATGAGTTTACTTAAATAGTCATCGCCTCTCTGGTCGCGGGTTGGCGGTGTTTTTTAAATAGTAGTTGTTTGGAGAGAAACCTAATGAGCAATAGTTTTGAATTGACAGCAGAATTGCGTGACGACACGGGGAAAGGTGCGAGCCGCCGCCTGCGTCACGCGAATTTAGTGCCGGCCATTATCTATGGCGCACATCAAGATCCCGTTATGATCACCCTGCCGCAGAATGAATTTATCCATAATCTTGAGCAAGAAGCCTTCTACTCCCATGTTCTTAGTATTAAATTAGGGCGCAAGAAAGAGAAGGTGATTTTGAAAGCCCTGCAACGCAATCCCAGCAAGCCTTTTATTATGCATGCTGATTTTTTGCGCATTGATGAAAAAGAGGTTATTCGTGTGCATGTGCCGCTCCATTTTATCAATGAAAGCAGTGCTCCAGGAGTTAAGGCGGGTGGTCGGGCTTCACATACGCTTACCGATGTTGAGGTGAGTTGCCTGCCTAAAGATCTGCCTGAATTTATTGAGGTTGATATGGCGGCTATGGAAGTTGGCCAAGCGCTTCACCTGTCAGGGCTTGTATTGCCAAAAGGCGTTGATATTCCAGCATTGGCACAAGATGCTTCGCATGATTTGGCTGTTGTATCCATCCATGCGGCTCGTGTTGTGGAGGCTGATGACGCAGCTGACACTGAGGATAATGGCGAAACCGAAGGTTAATTGCGTGGCGTTAAATGCGGGGGCAAGCTCATGATGGCTTGCCCCCATTTTTTCTGTTCAGGAATGGTGCATGAGCAGTAAAAAATCATCGGGCATCTCGCTTATTGTTGGGCTAGGAAATCCAGGTAGTCAGTATGAAGATACCCGTCACAATGCGGGTTTTTGGTTTGTTGATCTGTTGGCGCAGCGGTTTGGTGCTGCTTTTAAGCCGGAATCTCGCTTTCATGGTGCATCATGCCGGATTCAAGTGAGTGGAAAAGAGTGTTGGTTATTAAAGCCCTCTACTTTTATGAATCGCAGTGGCCAATCGGCTTCCAGTTTGGCGCGATATTATAAAATTCCAGTAGAGAATCTGCTTGTGGCACATGATGAGCTGGACTTTCCCGCAGGAGAGTTGCGCTTAAAAAAAGGCGGTGGCCATGCGGGGCACAATGGATTGCGTGACATAATGAGCGCCATGAGTGGCGATTTTTATCGCTTGAGAATAGGGATAGGCCACCCTGGTGATCGAGATCGAGTATCTGACTATGTTTTATCGCGCCCCTCTCGAGGTGATCATGAGTGTATCTGTGTTGGGTTGGAAAAAGCAGCCGATGCTCTTCAGTTGATTGTTGAGGGTGAGATTCAGAAGGCCATGGGTTTGTTGCACCGTAAATAAGATCTTCACATTATTGGGTTTGCTTAAACAATAAAGCCTATTGATTGCCTACGTTGCCTAATAAAGTAAAATTTATCAAAATCAATTCACTGTGGTCTGGAATTAAGTCGATTTCGCTGTTGACACCAGCGGGTTGGTGAATCAAAATAGCGGGCTAGTTTTGGAGGGGTTCCCGAGTGGCCAAAGGGATCAGACTGTAAATCTGACGGCTCAGCCTTCGGAGGTTCGAATCCTCCCCCCTCCACCAAATTTAAGCGGCTGATAGGGCCACAAGATTAGCGCGGGTGTAGTTCAACGGTAGAACCTCAGCCTTCCAAGCTGATGGTGTGGGTTCGATTCCCATCACCCGCTCCAGGTTTGGCCCATGTAGCTCAGTTGGTAGAGCACACCCTTGGTAAGGGTGAGGTCAGCGGTTCAAATCCGCTCATGGGCTCCAGAGTTGCTGGTAACGTGCGTTTTTTATGCACGGATTTGTCTTTAAAATTAAATGAAATTTCTTTAAATGAAAGTTTTCGGAGATCATTCTCAATGTCCAAGGAAAAATTCGAACGCAATAAACCGCATGTAAACGTGGGCACCATTGGCCACGTTGATCATGGTAAAACCACATTGACTGCTGCTCTGACAAAGG
>JAJRWL010000062.1 GCA_024276875.1 Gammaproteobacteria bacterium | reverse complement strand
CTCTAGGGTTTTATCTCTTTTTGCCGTGGGTGATGAAGTTATCAACTACCGCTTCTTTGCATTAAATGATGCTATAGAGTCAATAGGTGCGCCAATCTCAAACAACACCATTAAAATTGATTTTACTCAGACTGTTTCTGGAACTGTATATTCAGATAGGAGTATGACCCCTATTACTGATGGTTCAATCATTCGTTTAGTGCATAACGGCATAATAACGGGCTTTGGAGTAACCACCAATGGTGTCTACTCTATCCCTGCTGCTTATTACCCTGGGGATAGCCTTATTGCGTGTATTGAAGGGAATATTTTGAATGGCACTTCACACATCGTAGCTACGAATGAAGATATAACAGATCTGGATATTTATGGTGGATTTGCTGATATTAGTTGGGAGTGTGTGCAGTATGTCTCCTTTGCGCCATTAAATAACGAAACGAATATAACGACAGCGCGTGCAGTACCAACGCCAGGTGCAGATGATTCTATTGATGTCAGTATGGGCTATACAGATGATGCGGATGCCAATAATCGTTATACCGTTAAATACTGTATACAGAACGCATGTGGTAGCTGGATAGATCACACAGTTAATGCGCCACATATGGCATCACCTTATGTTACGGCCATATCGGGTTTGACGGCTGGAGAGACCTACAAGGTTCAACTGCTCTATTTTGATGATGAGGTGAATGGCGCAAACCCCATTGAAATTTCAGATATTACCTTGCCATACAATGCAACCACAGCAGGTGTGGCAGTGGCTTCAGCACGAAGTGTTAATTCACTCTTTGTAACGATGCCGTACAGTAATGATGCTAATGGTAACAATAATTACACACTTGAATACAAATTAAGCAGTGATGTTGTTTGGATTCGGTGGATACCAGACCCGCAGCCACATGCAGCATCAGTTTTTACTGCGGCCATTACGGGGCTTGATGTGGCAGCGACCTATGATGTGCGCATGACCTATAATGATGTGGATGGCTTTGCGGGTAGTGCTCCGCCAACACAAATGATAAGCAATATTGAATTGATTAATAATGGCACCATTGCCCTAATGGCATCTGCCTCATATGCAGGCGCTGGAGCCATCAATATATCGATGCCCTATCTGCAGGATGTGAATGCTGATAATAGTTACAGTATCGAATATAAACGGAGTGATGCCGAGGATTGGATAACCTGGGGTTCAAACAGCCATCCGCATGCACCCTCGCCCTTTTTGACAACCATAACGGGGTTAAAGGGAGGGAATACATACGATGTGCGGATGAGGTTTCATGATAGCAATGGGTTTATTGCCGGCTTTGTGCAACAGACGGTCACTGTTTATCTGCCCTATGGCGATCAAGTGGTTTGTCAGAGTAATTGCTTCGGCATTGGGTCTTATCACAGCACCATTCAAGCGGCTATAGATGCAGCGAGTAACGGTGATATTGTGGTTGTGCTGCCGGGTATCTATGCTGAGAATCTGACGCTGGGCACAGATGGCCCTGGCGGTGCTGATTATGTAAATATCATCCTGAAATCGCGTGATGGTGCCGGTAGTGTCACGGTCACTGGCACGGGTGCAGATAGCCCGGTTATGGATATTCGCAGCAACAATACCTCCACCATACAGGGCTTCACGTTGGACAATGCCAGGCCAGATAATGGTGATAACTCCCGTGGCATCTATATCTTTGCTGCCTCACCGACGGTTGAGCAGTCCATCATTGAAGGCAACTTTACCTATACTCACGCGCATGGTGCTGGTGTCTATATATTCTCTGGCCACCCGGTTTTTAAGCGTAGCTGGATTAGGGGTAATAATGGCGATAATGGCACGGGTATCTATTGCCGTGTGGGCACGGTAACACTGATTAATTCCATTGTGAGCGGGAATGGCAAACCAGGCCAATCCAATGAGGGTGCAGGGCTGTATGTGCTTACAGGGTGTGCTGCAACTATCATCAACAGCACCTTTGCGGGCAATCGGGCGAAGAAGGGTGGCGCTATTAAAGGTCATGGTTCAGTGGTGGCTAAATATAGTATTTTTTGGGGCAATCTAGATGAAGGCTTTAGCTCGGAAGATCAAATGCCCGTTGGCTATGATGTCACTTACTCTGTGGTTCAAGGTGGTTATGCTGGTGTGGGTAATGTAATGAATGATCCTAAATTTATTGCACCTGTAGCTGCTTCCAGTGCGCCAACAGCATTGGGTGATTATCAACTTCAGGGGTATGCTTATACACCAAATACGGTGCTTGATTTAGAGTTACGGGGCAGTGACACATTAGATCCACTAACGCCAGTGAATGATTATTATGGCGACCACAGACCCAGTGGCGCGGGTTACACCATGGGGGCAGATGAGATGGTTCCTTAGTCAGTTGAATGTCATGTTTGATGAAAAATATCTGCAAGATTATTATTGGTGATCATGCAATAGCGTTTTTACTTGATTGCAAGACTTGGTTTTCCTACACCTTGAAAGAGCATTAGTGGTTGAGTGATTGTTTAAAATAAAGCAAAATTCAGAGTCCAAAAATATTAATAGGGTTGTATAAATAAACATGTCATTTTCAGAATTTGAAGTTAAAAGGTATGAAAAGGTATGAAAAGGTAATACAAGGGTTTGTCACTAAACGGCGTCCTCCTGCACACTTGCGAAATGAAGTTGATTTAGGGTTTCGTTTGACAGGTCAAAGCATTGAAATATTTGAGATAAGATCGGCGTGGGAGGATCCTAAGGAAAAATTTGAGCAGCCGGTTGCAAAAGCTACATATATCAAAAGACAAAACCTGTGGAAAATTTATTGGATGAAATCAGACCTTAAATGGCACAAGTACGAGCCAGAGTTTGAGGTTAGTGAGCTACTTGAATTTGTTACTATCGTTGATAACGATCAATATGGATGCTTTTGGGGATAATACACATATTAAGTGACTATGGTGTCGATCCCCTGTTTATTGAGTGATTTTGAGATTCCAATGTGTATTATTTCTGAGCACTGAATCAAGGATAGCAATCATTTTTCTGATACATGCCAAGGACTGTTTTATTGGGTTTGTCGGCAGCCACAAGATGATTGTATTGAATAGCAGATAGCATCGCTATATACATAACTACCAAGAGCTGGCGCTGGCCATCTCGCACCTTTCTGTATCTCCATGTCGTTGCCACTTGCTTGATTTGTGTATTAGAAAACCATAGTAATAATGGTTATTTTTGGTGTATTTGGGATGCGTTTTTCTCATCCTTGGCATCTTTGATAATATAAATCCCGCCCCGAATGACGAGCATCGCAATCACCAGCCCAATGATCAAATCAGGCCAGGATGAACCCAACCAGGCCACTAGCGCACCACTGCAAATAACCCCTAGATTAGCGATGACATCATTGGTTGAAAATATCCAACTGGCACGCATGTGTATGTCACCTTGGCGGTGTTTGTAGATCAGCATGAGACAGATGCTGTTGGCTATCAGCGCCGCAATACCCATGGCTATCATCATCATTGATTCTGGTTCGCTGCCAGTGATAAAGCGACGCGTAATATCAAAAAAAACCCCCAGCCCCAGCATCACTTGAAAAATGCCGCTAATATGAGCAGCCTTTGCCTTGACAAGCAGGCTTCGACCCACCGCGTAGAGACCAATAGCATAGACGGTGGCATCGGCCAGCATATCCAGAGAGTCAGCGATCAATGCAGTTGAGTCAGCAATAATGCCAGCTGCAATCTCTGCAATAAACATGACGCCATTAATGGCCAGCAGTAGGATGAGTACGCGTGCTTGCTCCCTGTTTTTTATCTCTATTTCACAGCCGCAACCGGACATTAACAACAGACCTTGCAGCAGTGCTCGACCTCAAACTCCAGGGTTGAATGGGCGATGGAAAATTCGCACTCTAGCGCTGCTTTTAATGCTGCCTTTATCTGCTCTGTGTCACTGAAATCGGTAATAACCACATGCGCCTCCAGGGCATTTTTATGTTCATCAATTTGCCAGATATGGAGATGATGGACATTTGAAACGCCTTGCACAGATTCCATGAGACCGATGACCTCTTTAATGGTGATCCCTTCTGGCGTGCCTTCCATCAGGATATGGATGGTTTTTGGTAGCAGCGTGGCCGCCTGATAGAGCACATAGCCCGCAATGAGCAGTGTGAGTGCCGTATCTGTCCAATACCAGCCATAGAGCAGAATCACAGTTCCTGCAACAATGACCCCCACTGAGGCCAGGGCATCCGAGACATTGTGCAGAAAGGCGGCGCGGATGTTGATGCTCTGCTTTGACATGCTATAGGTAAGTGTCGCGGTAGCAATATCAATGACCAGCGCAACCCCTGCAACAATAATCACTGTCCAGCCTTCAATGATCTGCGGTTCATAGATTCGCCACAACGCCTCATAGATCAGGTAGAACCCTACCAGCACCAGTGTGACAAGGTTAATCAGTGCGGCAATCACTTCAGCCCGTTTGTAGCCAAAGGTTTTGAAGTGATCAGCGGGTTGCCTGCCAACCCTGCGCGCCACCCAGGCAATCAGCAATGAGGCAGCATCACTAAAATTGTGCAGGGCATCGGCAATCAGGGCGAGGCTGCCAGAGATAATGCCGCCGATTACCTGTGCCAGTGTTAGCAGCATATTGATAGCAATGGCGATCAGTAGTCGCTGATCCCCTATTGTCTCTAAATCATGATGGTGATCGTGGCTCAATTTTATACCACCTGTTTTGGCTGTTTGTTTGTGGCGTTTACGGTCAGCAGCTCACTCATGCACTCTGTCAGAAGATGGAGATCCTGCTTGCGGTGGAAGCTGGGGCGCCAAACCAGCCCGATTTGGCGGTGTGGTCCCTTTTCTGATAGTGGCCTGAAGCAGATATGGCTCTGTCTCATCAGGGCTGAATCGACGGCCATCTCTGGGATGAAGGTGATCCCCTGACCGCCCGCTACCATCGGGATTAATGTATAGATGCTGGTACCCTGAAAAGCAGTGCTGGATTGTAACCCCTCCATCTGGCAGGCCGTGAGCACATGATCACGAAAACAGTGGCCCTCTTCCAGCAGCAGCAGCTCATCAATGGGAAGCTCTTGTGCGGTAATCAGACCGTGGCTATTCAAGCGATGGTTATCTGGGATGGCGACCCAAAAATTCTCACGCCAAAATGTCTCACTTTCAAGGTTCCCGATATCATAAGGCAGCGCCAGGATGGCGGCATCCAGATCGCCTGCTGCTATACGTGTCAGCAGTCGGGCGGTTTGGTCCTCCAGTAAAAAAAGCTCCAAATCGGGAAATTGCTGTCTGATTCCTGGTAGCACTTGCGGCAGGATAAAAGGCCCGATGGTGGGTATGACCCCAAGACGCAGACGACCCGCAAGCGGTCTGTCATCGGCCTGTGCCATCACAGTCATTTCAGCCGCTAGCCCAAGCAGCTGCTGGGATTTTTCTGCTAATGCTATCCCCAGCGGTGTGGGGATCACCTTCCGTTTGGTTCGCTCCAGCAATTTTGCACCTAATAACAGTTCCAACTCCTGAATACCGGCGCTCAGGGTAGATTGGGTCACAAAACAGCGTGCTGCGGCCTGACCAAAATGGCGAAGCTCAATGACAGCAACCAGATATTGAAGTTGGCGAATAGTGGGTAGATTCATAAATCGAAAGAAGCGAATACAGAATATGGAAATATCAATTGGATAGATTATGCCGCAACCTCTATGCTCTTTTCCAGCGTCTAAGCAGCAAGAGCGCATCCTATTTTTTAATAACCTCTAATAGGGGAGAGACAAATGCAATATAAAAAACCGATGATGATTGGCGGTGCACTGGCCGTTATGGCCATGATGCCTCCTGTATGGGCATCTGAACCCATCCAACCGATCACCCCAGTGAAGAGTATTAATCTGGGCATGGTGGAGTTGGGTAAAAAACTCTTTTTTGATCCACGCCTCTCCAAATCAGGCTTTATCTCCTGCAACTCCTGCCACAACCTGAGCATGGGTGGCACAGATAATCTCAAGACCTCTATCGGCCACAACTGGAATCAGGGGCCGATCAGTGCGCCAACTGTACTCAACTCCAGCCTGAACCTGGCGCAGTTTTGGGATGGCCGTGCGAAGGATCTGAAAGAGCAGGCCGGTGGCCCCATTGCCAACCCGGGTGAAATGGGTTTTACCCATGAACTTGCGGTGGAGGTGCTGCAATCAATCCCAGGCTATGTCGCTGAATATACATTGGTGTTTGGCACGGAGAAGATTGGTATTGACGGTGTCACTGAAGCGATTGCTGAATTTGAGAAGACGTTGGTGACCCCCAACTCTCGCTTTGATCAGTGGCTCTTGGGTGATGAGAATGCGATCAATGGCACTGAACTGGCGGGCTACAAGCTGTTTAAGGCGAGCGGTTGTGTCGCCTGCCACAACGGTTCGGCCGTGGGTGGTAGTACCTATCAGAAGATGGGCGTTGTCGCCCCCTATCAAACCACCAGCAAGATTGAAGGCCGCATTGGCGTGACAGGTAAGGATGCTGATCGCTTTAAATTCAAGGTGCCGACTTTGCGTAATGTGGAGCTGACCTACCCCTACTTTCATGATGGCGGCGCAGCGACGCTGAAAGAGGCGGTCGATATCATGGGTCGCATACAGCTGGGCAAGCAGTTTACCGATGAAGAGAAGGTCAAGATTGTCGCTTTTTTGAAGACCTTGACGGGCGATCAGCCTTCATTCAATCTGCCGATCTTGCCACCGTCATCTGATAAGACACCGCAACCAAAGCCGTTTAGCTAATTTGTCGTGATCATGCCCCTCCTCCTTATCTTAAGAGGGGGAGGGGGTTTTAGCGGTTCTTTTCAGATTTATGTGCAGAAAACCACTGAAAAGCTTCATCTGCCGGCATGGGTTTGGCAAAAAAATACCCTTGTGCTTGATCACACCCCAGGTGTGCTAATGTTGCACGGCATGCCTCTGTCTCCACCCCTTCAGCCACTATCTTCATATTAAGTTTGTGCCCTAGCAGGACAACGGTCTCCACTATGGCCGCTGCTTCTGGGTCATGCCCCATTTCTATGACGAAAGAGCGATCAATCTTAATCTCTGAAAAGGGTACGCGGTGAAGCTGCACTAATGAGGAGTAGCCGGTACCAAAGTCATCAATGGAGAGATGGAAGCCCTTCATGCGCAGTCGGGTCAGGATATCCAACGATTTTATCAACTCCTGCATCAAGGCAGTTTCTGTGACTTCTAGAATAATTTGAGCAGGCTTCAGGCCATATTTCTCCAGTAGAACACCTATTTTTTCCGGCAAATCCAGCTCTTTTAGTGTGCTGGCAGACATGTTTATCGCAATCTGCACGGCTAACCCCTGATCTTGCCATGAGCGGCACTGCATCATGGCCTGTTCCAGCACAACCCAGGTTAGATCATTGATTAGGCCATGTTGCTCAGCTGTAGGAATGAACAGGTCAGGGCTGAGCAAACCATGAGTAGGATGCTGCCAGCGCACTAGGGCTTCAAAGGCCACAATAAAATGACCATTGAGTCCGACCTTGGGTTGGTAGTAGAGCAGCAACTCACTGTTTGCCAATGCCTCACGTAGCTCCTCTACAGATGGGGGTTTGACAGGTGTACGAAGGGTCAGGCTTTTGGGTGTGATGGAGAGCCCACTCAGCAATTGGTGGAGATCATCGTAACGGAAAGGTTTGCTCAAACTACCAACAACATTAAGCCCCTGCTCGGTTGCCAGTTTCTGTGCTGAATGGAGGACGGCTGGGTCAAATCCACTGACCAGGATCAGCTGGGCATCGGAATTACTTTCAGCCAAAAAACGGATCACTTCAATCCCATCTACCTCCGGCATTATAAGATCCAGAACAATGACATCGGCATATGTGTATTGATCTTTGAAAAGGGCGGCGTTATTGAACGGCTTAACATCAAAGCCAACCTGCTCTGCTACAGTGCAGACGAAGTCCGCCAAATCAGGCTCATCGTCAATGACGATCAGTAAGGGTTGGTTCATGCTGTTGTTTTCTCATCAAGTACAATCCGGATCCGCTGTGCCAGATCGGCCTTGCGGTAGGGCTTGCAGAGTAAATGGGCAGAAAAGCGAGCCAAGCCATTGTGGGCAATGGTTTTTGATGTGAAGCCTGAGGTTAATAGCACCTTCAGCCCTCGCCTTTGTTGTGTTGCTTGTTGTGCCAATTCATAATCATTTATCCCACTGGGTATTACCACATCACTAAATAATAGATCAATCTACTCATCCCCATTTAGTATAGCCAAAGCTTGCTGGGTGTTCTCTGCAAGGTGGGTGCAGTAGCCCTGGTCACTCAAATATTGATCAGCCAGTTGCAGCAGGTCAATCTCATCATCAACAATCAGGATAGCTTCACTGCCCGTGGGTAGTTCAATTTCATGAGCATTTTCTACAGAGGTCGTTGTTTTAGATATTTTGGATGCCAGTATTTTCCAATTAACAAATGAGTCTGAAACAGCCCAAATCATTCAACCGGTTTTATTTGGCTTGAAAATCAAGCTGAATAGCTGTTGACGTGCTTTTTGCAGACAATCAGCCGCTTTATTATCACTCATTTGCAAGGCGTATTCATCAAATGCCTCAAGCGTAATTT
>JAJRWL010000061.1 GCA_024276875.1 Gammaproteobacteria bacterium | reverse complement strand
GAGAGGGAACCAGAGCCATAAACTCACCGAGCGAGTCCCAACGCAGGTGGTTCTCCGCCACCAGTTGCTGAACATGCTTAGGTGCTGAACCACCCGCACCGGTCTCAAACAGCCCACCACCCTTCATCAGTGGCACAATGGAGAGCATCTTGGCACTGGTACCCAGCTCAAGAATAGGGTAAAGATCAGTGTTGTAGTCACGCAGTACGTTGCCGGTCACAGAGATGGTATTCTCACCGGCTCTTGCCCGCTCTATTGAGTATTTTGCAGCCTCGTATACAGACATGATCTGGATATCAAGCCCCTCGGTATCATGATCCTTCAGGTAGCGGTTTACTTTTTTAAGGAGTTCACGCCCGTGCGTCCGCGCTTCATCCAGCCAGAATATGGCAGGCCAGCCAGTCGCTTTTGCTCGAGTCACGGCCAGCTTTACCCAGTCCTGAATCGGTGCATCCTTTACCATCACCATGCGCCAGATGTCGCCCTGCTCGACCTGGTGCTGGTGGATGGTGTCGCCGTTGGCATCAACAATACGGATGATGCCATCGCCAGGAGCCTCGAAGGTGGTCGGGTGAGAGCCGTACTCCTCCGCTTTCTTTGCCATCAGACCCACATTGGGAACGGTACCCATAGTGGTCGGATCCAGCGCACCATGGGCAATACAGTTCTCTATGGTTGCCTGATAGAGCGGTGAATAGCAGTGGTCAGGGATGACAAATTTGGTGTCCTGCAGCTCACCATCCGGATTCCACATCTGGCCGGAGGTACGAATAGCCGCCGGCATGGAAGCATCAATGATCACATCGCTGGGTACGTGCAAGTTGGTGATGCCTTTGCCGGAGTCCACCATCGCAATAGCAGGACGGTCGGCATAAACGGCTTGGATGTCCGCTTCGATCTCAGCCCTTTGCACCTCTGACAGGGTCTGGATTTTGGCATAGAGGTCGCCAAGACCATTATTAAAATTAATGCCTAGCTTCTTAATTACAGCAGCATGCTTGTCAATGGCCTTCTGGTAGAAAACCTTAACGCAGTGACCAAAGATGATGGGATCAGAGATCTTCATCATGGTGGCCTTCATATGCAGAGAGAAGAGCAGACCCTGTGCCTTCGCCTCTTCTATCTGCTTGGCAAGGAATTGAGTCAGGGCATTTTTACTCATAAAAGTGGCATCAACCACTTCACCCGCTTCCAGCGGCACACACGCTTTAAGAACAGTAACCGTTCCATCTTGAGCAACAAACTCTATCTTTGCATCTGTCGCCGTAACCATGGTGGTGGATTTTTCATTGGAGCAGAAATCGCCGCTGCTCATGCTCGCAACATGAGACTTTGAATCTGTGCTCCAGGTTCCCATTGAGTGCGGGTTCTTTTTCACATAACTCTTTACTGCACCTGGTGCTCTACGGTCAGAGTTACCTTCACGAAGAACGGGATTTACTGCACTGCCGAGAACCTTGGCATATCGCTCATGGATCTCCTTTTCAGCATCGCTTTCTGGAGCCTCAGGATAATCGGGAAGAGCATAGCCTTTCTCCTGCAATTCTTTGATGGCGGCCTTGAGTTGCGGGATAGAGGCGCTGCCATGTGGCAGTTTGATGATATTGGCCTCTGGCATTTTAGCCAGTTCACCCAGCCGAGCCAGTTCATCAGGGATCTTCTGATCCGCCGTCAGATTGTCAGGAAAGTTGGCGATGATTCTGCCTGCAAGGGAGATATCTCTGGTTTCAACGGTAACACCGGCTGCCTTGGTAAAGGTATTCACGATAGGCAGCAGGGAGTAGGTTGCCAATGCCGGTGCCTCATCAATTTTTGTCCAGATAATCTTTGATGTTTGATCAGTCATATTTTATTCCTTCCTAATTCAGCAAAATCTTGGCGATTAGTCATCCCCACCCAATGCACCCAACAGATGCAGCAGACTGGTGAAAAGGTTGAATATGGAGACATACAGGGTCACTGTGGCCATGATGTAGTTGGTCTCTCCACCGTGGATGATCTCGCTGGTCTGGTAGAGGATCAGCCCCGCCATCAGCATGACAAACATGGCAGAGACGGCCAGGGATAGCCCTGGCATTTCAAAAAACAGCGAGCCCAATCCGGCCATAAAGGCCACCAGGATGCCCACCATCAGAAAGCCGCCCATGAAGCTAAAATCCTTGCGGCTGGTGAGGGCATAACCCGACAGTCCCAGGAATATTGCACCGGTAGCGCCCAATGCAGTCATCACCATCTGACCACCGTTTGGCAGGCTAAGATAGGCATTGAGTATGGGGCCAAGGGTGTAACCCATGAAGCCGGTCAGAGCAAAGACAAAGACCAGCCCCAAGCTGCGATCACGGAATTTTGAGGTCAAAAACAACAGCCCGAAATAGCCTCCAAGAGTGAGGATCAACCCTGGATGTGGCAGATTTAAGGCCATGGAGATGCCTGCGGCCAGCGCACTGAACAGCAGGGTCATGGAGAGCAGCATATAGGTGTTACGGATGACCTTGTTGGTGGCCATCACCCCACTCTGTGTGCGTGAGATAATTGTTGCTGATTGCATATTCATGGTGGATAAGCTCCCGTATTTAATTCAGGCAGGATCAGATGCCGCTGGCACACAAGGCAGGCAGGACAGTCCGCTACTGCGCCTCAATGTCTGTCGGCGTCTGAGGCGGCGAGCCACTGAGCGGCTGGCACGGGCAACAGCTCGGCTGATGGCTGCATAGAGGTCGCTCTCTGTATCGTCAATCACCACATCAGGCATGCCTTTAAGCACAACCTGAATATGGCAGCGTTTATCCTGTCCTCCGCGTGGGCCATTAATATCAGAGAGCCGTACCATGACCCGTTGGATATGATCTGCACCAGAAGTGAGTGCAAAACGTAGCCGCCGCTGGACATGATCTTGTAGAGCGCTGGTAAGGGAAAAACTCTGAGCTTGAATTTTAATCTGCATGACAGTCTCCGATAGGGTTAACTACAGAGCTATGTTAAGCCGATGCGATAATCAGGAAAAGTCGATTATTTTTTGTGCATAGCTCGTATTATACGAGCTATTGATCTTTTCACCCTACTCCTTTTCAGCTTTTACAGTAACTAATTCCATTTTCCTATATTGATACTCTAATGTTCTTTGGGACAGAATGAAGCGAGTAGGATTTGCTTAAAGCAGTCGCTCTGCTTCTACTACTGAAAAAATCTGTTGCTAAGTCACTGTTATACAAGAGTTTTTTTCGATAATAATCATTCACTTAAGAACATCAGGCGACCTTAATGCCATGAATAATATCAACTACAAACATCTGCATTACTTCTGGGTTGTTGCGAAAGAGGGCAGTGTTGCCCGTGCTGGCAAGTCACTGCATCTGACACCGCAGACCATCAGTGGCCAGATCACCCTGCTGGAAGAGAGCATGGAGATAAAGCTATTTGAGCGTGCTGGGCGCGGTTTAGTGCTGACCGAGGCCGGACGGATGGCACTTAGTTATGCGGATGAAATCTTTCATCTTGGATTAGAGTTAAAAGAGATGCTTCGAGGCCAACGGGGTGACCGCCCACTACAGTTTAGTGTGGGTATCACGGAGGTAATACCAAAATTAATAGCCTATCGCCTGCTAAAACCAGCACTCCAGCTTCCAGAGCGCATTCACATCTCCTGCCGAGAAGGTAAACTCAATAAATTGCTTGCCGATATCGCAGTACACAAACTCGATATGATCCTCACCGACAGCCCCATTCCACCTGGAATGAGCGTGAAGGCTTTCAACCACCTATTGGGCGAGTGCGGCATGAGCTTTTTTGCCGCAAAGAACCAAGCTGCCACCTACCGTGACAACTTCCCACACTCCCTTGACTCTGCTCCGATGTTGTTACCCAGTGATGACACAACGCTGTATTGCTCACTGACACAGTGGTTTGATCAGATACAGATTGCTCCAATCGCTGTTGGCGCATTTGATGACAGCGCCTTGATGAAGGTCTTTGGTCAAGCAGGGGTAGGTATTTTCTGTGCACCAACCGTTATTGAGCAAGAAATCCAACAACAGTACAACGTAGAGATAATTGGGCGCACTGAAGATATCCGTGAGTGCTTCTATGCCATATCAGCAGAACGCAAACTTAAACACCCAGCAGTGTTGGCAGTCAGTCACGCTGCGCACCATGATATTTTCAGTTGATAAATTGATTCGAGGCAGCTACCACATAACCGCAATTTTTGGCTTTACATCTACAATTGCGCCAACACTTTTTTAGCCTTCTCAATCCATTGAGCCTTCACATCAGATCTAATTGCCTGACTTAATCGAATTTTTGCCTCTGATGTCTGACCTTTTTTAAAGTAAGCCATACCTAAGTGGTAGTTAATAATGGGCAATACAGGTTCTACCTTAACAGCACGTTCCAGTACTGCACTGGCCGCCTCAAAATCACCACGCTGATAGTGTACCCAACCTAATGTATCAAGAAATATAGGTTTGTTTGATAATTCAAAGCGTTTTGCCAATTCAAGCGCTTTTTCTAAGGCAGGCTTAGTCGCCTTATCTATTGCTAATAACATGGCTAGATTATTGGCTACCAAATCACTTTCAGGGTGCTTCTGCAAAAGCGCTTCATATTGAACAGCCGCCTCATCAACATCCCCTACTCTTTGGTAAGCCTGAGCCAGGAGAAGCCACAGGGTTGGATTTTTCTTTACCTGTTTTAGCCCCTGTTTATAGGTCTGTATGGCCGCATCCGAATTACCCTGTGAAAGATAGACAGTCGCCAGATTTCGGTAGAAAGATGGGGTTGACGGAGCCAATTCAATAGCCCTGTGCAACGCATTTTCTGCTGCACCTAACTCTTTTTGAACCAGCAGAATACTCGACAGGAGATTATATAATGGTGCATTTTCTGGTTGTTGCTTTATTGCTTTTTCAATACGTTTTTGAGCCTCTGTTACTTGTTTATTGGCAACAAGGCTTTTTGCAATAGCTGACAAGGTCTCCAAGGAGTTAGGCGCATACTCAAGTGCCTTTTCAAAGGAACTCACACTGGCAGCAAATCTCTTCTCTGCCTGCTCAATAATGCCTTGGCCATAGTAACCAACATGATTATTCGGCTGAACCTCTTGCAGCTGCTTTACATAATCCATTGCAACCACCCAATGTTTTTGCTGAATATGAAGCGTTGCCAATGCCTTCAGCGCATCAAAGTGATTTGCATCTATCTTTAATACTGTTTCCAAAGAAGCTACAGCTGAGTCTGCATCGCCTTTTCGAGCCTGCAATCGAGCAAGCTCTATGTGAAAACTCACCTTTTTTTCATTGATGGCTATCGCTTTTTCTAACGCCTCAATTGCCAACTCAATCTCACCTTTAAGGGCGTGTGAGCGTGCTAGCAAGCTCAATGCAGGTAGGTTTTTTGGGGTATCTCGCAGAATCACACGCAAATCAGCAATGGCGCTATCCGTATCCTTATCAGCTGCAAAAACACCCGCTCTTACCAATAATGCATCAGCATCATGTGGGTTCTTTTTAATCACCTCTTCAACCAACTGCTTGGCGCTCTCTCTTTGATTATTAAGCAACCGTATTGCAGCCAGCTGTATTCTGGCTTTAAGCCCATAGGGTTCTAGTTGTTTTTCTTCAATAACATTCTGGTAGATCTTTTCTGCCATTTCAGTGCGTTTGGTTGCTTTATAAAGATCTGCCTGAATAAATTTCAGTTCATATTTTTCTGGTTCAGCATTAATATACATTTGCAAGGTCTTTTCTGCCCTCGCATAACCGTGTTGCCTAACCTGAAACTCTAGCAATACTATTTTGAGTTTCAGCTCTTCAGGAAATTTATGCACTTCTTCTTCTAGCATCTTCTCAGCTTCACCAAGCTTTCCATTTTGGATATAAAAAGCAACCAACTGCTGCAAAAATGCAATACTATCTGGATTTAATTCCATCACTTTTTCTAGCATGCTTGTTGCCTTATCAACTTTCTCTAATTTTGCATAAAGTCGGCCTAAAGCAAGATAGAGTGTTGTGTTGGCTTGCTGCTGCTTAATTGTCTCTTCCAGTAGGAGGACAGCTTGTTGAGTATGGCCCTCTCCATCATGTATATTGGCTAATAGAACTACAGCACTAACATTATTTGGCTCCAATTTGAGCACTGATTCAGCCTGTTTAACTGCTTTGTCTGTGTGACCAAGTCGTTTTTCTACAGCCGCCAGCAATACCATGGCTTCAATATTGTTAGGTTCAATTTTCAGCACTACATTAGCTGCTTCCTGTGCTTTTTCTGTATCACCACCTAAAAGGTAAAACTGCCCCAACCTCAGTTGAGACTTAGCATGGTTAGGGGTGATTTTTACTGCCTTAGAATAGGCAATAAATGCATTTTGCCAATCACGCTCCTCATCATACATTTGCCCCAGCATATAGTGTGATTCACCTGACTTAGGGTTGATTTGCAGTACATTTTTGAATTCTAGCCGCGCTTTAACATAATTGCCTTCCTCAAAGAGCTGCATGCCCCGTTTAAAATGTTCTGCAACCCTATCTTCTGCACCACCACACGCAACGAGCAAAACCAACGCCGCCGCAAAAATAAGCACTAGTACGCCTTTTTTTTGTTTTTGCATCTCTTTTTGTCCTTTCATATCT
>JAJRWL010000060.1 GCA_024276875.1 Gammaproteobacteria bacterium | reverse complement strand
GAGATCTGCCAGTTTAACCACCTCAATTAGCTTATGCAGCTGCTTGGTGATCTGCTCAACAATCTCTTCACTACCGCGTGTCACCAAGGTCATACGAGAGAGCGTTGGATCTTCTGTTGGCGCAACAGTCAGTGACTCAATATTGTAACCGCGTGCCGAAAACAGCCCCGCTACGCGAGAGAGTGCACCCGCCTCATTTTCCATCAAAATCGAAATAATATGTCTCATTAGGAGAGCTCACAATCAGGGGAGAGTTGCATCTCATGATGCCCTTTCCCAGCCATAATCATAGGGTATACATTTTCACCCTGATCAATGACCACATCCAGAAAAACCAATCGGTCTTTCATGGCCATCATTTCACGCAGCGCCCCTTCAAGGTCTTCTGGTTTTTCTACCCGCATACCGACATGACCATAGGCCTCTGCCAATTTAACGAAATCGGGCTGCGCCTCTACCGTCACCTCAGAGTAGCGGCTCCCGTAGAAAAACTCCTGCCATTGGCGCACCATGCCCAGATAGCCATTATTAAGCAGCATCACCTTCAGCGGAAGATTGAAGTGTTGGCAAGTGGCCAGTTCCTGAATATTCATCTGAATACTACCATCACCCGTAATGCAGACCACATCCTTATCAGGGTGCGCAACCTTGGCTCCCATTGCTGCCGGCAGGCCAAAGCCCATGGTTCCTAAACCACCTGAGGTAAGCCAATGCTGTGATTTATCAAATGGATAATACTGCGCGGCCCACATCTGATGTTGTCCCACATCAGAGGCAATATAGGCATCACCATTGGTGATCTTATGCAGCATCTCAATCGCAGCCTGCGGTTTGATTCGCCCACTCTTTGTATTGTACTTAAGGCAACGCTTTGCCCGCCACTTCTCAATCAGCGACCACCACTGCCCCATCGCCTCTTCATCAACTTTGGTTTTATGCTCTCTGACTACCTTGAGCATATCAGCTAGCACGGATTTAACAGGACCAACGATCGGAATATCTACCCGTACATTTTTGGAGATAGAGGCCGGATCAATATCGATATGGATGATCTTAGCATCAGGACAAAAATCCTTGATCTTACCTGTTACTCGGTCATCAAAACGCGACCCAATGGCAATCAACACATCACAATCATGCATCGCCATATTGGCCTCATAGGTACCGTGCATACCCAACATGCCAAGAAATTGTTTATCTGTGCCAGGATAGCCACCCAGTCCCATCAAAGTATTGGTGATCGGTAGGTTCATCTCGCGCACCAGATCAGTCAACTCAACAGCACCATCACCTGTCACAACTCCCCCGCCTGAATAGATGACAGGACGTTTGGCAGAGAGGATCAGCTCAACCGCTTTTTTGATCTGCCCCAGATGCCCTTTCTTCACTGGGTTATAAGAGCGCATTTTGATGCTCTTAGGGTAAAGGTAAGGGATCTTGATATTGGGATCGGTGACATCCTTCGGCACATCAACCACAACGGGGCCAGGGCGACCAGAGGTTGCAATATAGAAGGCCTTTTTCATCGTCTCTGCCAAATCACGCACATCCTTCACCAGAAAGTTATGCTTCACGCAGGGGCGGGTGATACCCAAGGTATCCACCTCTTGAAAGGCATCACTGCCAATAAAAGGGGTAGGCACCTGTCCGGTAATAACGACCATGGGAATAGAGTCACAAAAAGCCGTCGCAATACCGGTGACACCATTGGTTGCCCCAGGCCCTGAGGTCAATAGCGCCACACCAGGCTTGCCCGTAACACGCGCATAACCATCTGCAGCATGTACCGCACCCTGCTCATGTCGCACCAGAATGTGACGCAGTTCATCCTGCTTGAAAATTGCATCATAAATATGTAATACAGCTCCCCCTGGGTAACCGAACAGATGTTCGACTCCCTCATCTTTCAAACACTGGACAAGAATCTCGGCGCCACTCAATTCCACGTTAATACGCTCCCGACGGCCTCTAAATTACCGCAATGACAGTAAATATACTAAAAATAGTCGAACTCAGCAGACTACTAAACTAATCCCATCCTGGTCAAGGCGAATAACTATAAAATCCAGGAGATAGCAACATCATTTATCTAAAATCATGCATTCACATATTGTTGTACCAAGGAAAAACTTGATATCTCACTCTGTTGGCACATAATTAAAAGCATCATTTATAGAAATTAAATACATATGTTTAAAATCAGGCTTTTAATACTAGTCAGCATCACACTATTTATCAGCACCTCACTAGCCGCTAAAAGCTACCGCTGGGTTGATGAAAATGGCGTAACCGTCTATTCACAGAGACCGCCTCCATCGGGAGCAGGCACAGAGATAAAAGCACCGCCCCCACCGGCTATCTCACCTGAAGATGCACAACGGAAACTCGACGCACAAAAACAAAAACTTGCCGATTTAAGGGAAGATCGGAAGCTCAAGAAAAAACAGGCAGGAGAGACGGAAGCTGAAGCCAAAAAACAAAAAAGCAATTGTGTAGCGGCTCAGCAAAATCTAGCCGGACGCCTCAATCGACCTCATGCCCGCCAAAAAGGATCTGACGGCGAATATAGATATATTACCGAAGAGGCTCGCCAAGAAAAAATCAAAGCCGCGCAAAAATATATTCAGAAAAACTGCAAGTAACAATTCACGCACCAAAAAATGGTAACCAACCTCTCATTACACGCTAAAACTATAGTTCTAAACAGGATGTAATCAGCACGCCATGGCGCACATACAAGATAAAATACTTATTATTGATGATGATGTATTTGTACGTGATCTCCTAAAGGTCTACCTCGAATCTTACGGGTATGGGCTTATGGAATTAAGCTCAGGTGAAGCAGCAGTAGCCTATTTTGAACAATACAAAACCAAGCACGGTATAGCGCTTGTCATCACGGACAACATAATGCCAGGCATGGATGGTTTAACCACTTTCCAAAAAATTCATGCCATCGACGATAGTCTACCCGTCATTATGCTAACAGCCTTTCCATCCATTAGTCTGGCTATACGTTTTATGCAACTTGGTGGCATAAATTTCATAACCAAGCCCTTGATACCAGAATCCAGCGCCTTAGCAATAGTCATCCAAGAGGCTCTCAATTACAAGCAAGCCATCACTGCACAGAACACTCATTATCCAATCAATAAAAAAACATTAATCACCCAAACTAAAACAGCAACAAACACGATATCAAACAGTCAATCACAAACAGCGCAAGCCCCATGGAAAATTTTAATTGCCGATAATAATAAAGATACTCATTCAGATACCTATTGCATTCTACAGAGCCTCACTTTTGACGGCCGTCCACTCGAACTACACTCAGCTTTTTCAACAAGCGAAGTTAAAGAATGGATCCGTCAACATCATAATACCCCTTTAATTTTACTCGATATTATGATGGAAACAGAATATGCCGGCTTTAATCTCGCCAAATATATCAGAGAGGAAGCAGGCAACAAGATGACACGCATCATTTTTAGAACAGCCTGTACTGGTGATTTCCCAGAACAAAAAATCATACTGGATTATGAGATTGATGGCTATCTAACCAAAGAAACATCTACACCTCACAGTCTCACTGCTGCCGTAACCACATCACTGCGCACCTACCGAGACTTGACCCTCATAGAACAACAACGCCAAGAAATCATGAAGCAGAAAGATAGAGCCAAACAATCAGAAAAAGCAGTGCTTGATTTTCTTTCCAGCTTACAGCACGAAACAGGAACTAAAGCACACCAGGTTTTTTCATACTTAGAGATGGCACTCAGCTCAGCTCAAGCAGGGGATATAGACAAAGTTATCAGTAGGCTAAAAAAAGCATGCACGGCGGGCGACAACCTAAAACTGTACCACCAAGAACTCTCTTTAGTTGCTCACTTGATTGCAAAACGCATTCCATTTGAATTTTCAGAGCATGATATACAACATACAATTAATAGCGCTTGGGAGTCCATAGCTGAATTTACTGATAAAAAAAATATATCGCTAAAAATAAACGGCAAAAAAGACTCATCCATCTACATGGATCAAATATATTTTACAAAAGCACTCAGCTCCCTACTACACAATGCAGTAAAATTTTCACCTAAAGACTCAACAATCAAAGTAAATATAACTGCTACTGATAAAATTACTGAGCTAGCTATTCATGATAATGGGCCAGGAATCGCCATAAATTCCTTAGCTCTCATACTAGATCCATTTGCAAAAGAGAGTCCAAAAGAAAAAATATCTGGCGAAAAAGGGTTTGGACTAGTTATTGCTCGCTGCATAGCAGACGCTCACAACGGCTCTTTAAGGGTAGAAAATAACCCTGATGGAGGGGCTATTTTCACCCTTAGCATACCCAGCCAGCATAAGAAACCTTTCAGTTAAGCAGTAAATCATTTTTAGCTGCTCATAAATCAAACCCAGAAAGCACAAAACTCCACTTTCAGCCAAATGACCTACTCATAGAGCCAAAAAAACTAGCGCCTCCCAACCCAAAATATTTACTTTGTTTTTACGCATATAAAAAACCCACTTAGCTAAGCTAAGTGGGTTAATATCTCATTAAACCAAGCCTACTTAAAACAGCTTGGCTCAATTTTACATAGCGATAACCTCAAGCTAGGCAGGGCGCTTACGGCGAAAGGCAAGAAAACCCAACCCACTCATCATAAACCATGCAGCAGCAGGCAGAGGAACTACAGTAGCTGATCCCACTGGGTTAGAACCTGGTGTAGTGAATGTAGGTACAAAAACTTGAAACTGGAAATTCCCAAGGTCAGCTTCCCATGCATACACAGGAACAGCAGCATCAGACACGGTTAAAGGACTAACTCCTCCTCCAACCGCCTCAAAAACAACTGTTGCCACATTATACGTGCCAGGAGCAAAACTGCCCAAATATGTCAGAAAACCGATGGAATCAACAACCCCAGCACCTATAACCCCATTATTTGTAACCAAAGAAGCTGGGATATTCATGGTAGAGCTAACCGCATTAATAATGCTGTTATCAAATTCAAGCTTAACCGCCCCCCCTACCAGCCCAACATCCCAGCTTGCCCAAATATCAACGGAAAAATTATCACCAATAATATATGGCCCACTATTTTGAGGATCCATCCAAACATCCACCGTCACAGCTTGAACGCTAAATGGCGCTAATAATATTGCTAAAACCCAGTATTTAATTTTTTTCATTTTTCTAAATCCCTCAATATTTTTTATATGTAACGCTACTGTAAAGTGAGCAACAAACTCAAAGTGCATACGCTAAAAGACCCAGTAAGAAAATCAGATATAATACCTCTGACTAAGGCTCATTCTACCAACAACCCTCATCAACCTCAATCTTAAATATATTCTTCTGTCAGCTTGCTGATTGACTTAATACCACCTTCGACAACTCTATTTCTCCAAACCTACCGTACAATGCTCTAATCGGTAAGGAGCTGCACTTAAATTATGTTGCGTATTTAAAATTTCTTTAGCTCATCAGTGTTGAATAGTTGATAACGGCAAAGCTCGCTTCCAGTATTTTACATCATCAAGCTCGCCTACATAGGTTGAGCTGTTAAGATCATAAAACCCGTTGTTATTCCAATAAGTTGCACCACCAGAAGGGATGCCGTTTGCTGAAAATATTGGGCGAGCACCCGCAGTAAAGAATGAGCTTACATGTCTAAAAATAGAGCCGTCACCAAGCAGGTCTCCGCCCCAAAGATGCGGGTCAGAAATCATAATATAATTGCCGATGCCACCCATATCGGTTTCAGCTGCAAGCTGGCCGTCCATATAGATCCTGATATAGCGTCCATCCCATGTTCCTACTATATGCTGCCATACATCAGGCTTTAGAGATACAGCAGCACCAGAGGCAGCTGTTTGTGTTTGGGCAAATGCATGAGTCCACTTGTTAGTTGGCATTGTCTGATTAGTTGCAGCAGCATTGCATGAACCAGTTATCCAGCTACCCTGATAATAACCTGCAGGACTAACGGGAAGAACGGCTTCTGGCAGTGTGCCACCCCAAGCATCACACCTTGGGTCAGCAGGATCTCCTACTGAGACCCAGAACCGCAATACATCGTGAGTTGCATCTTCAGTGGTACAATTACCGTTAATGGGATCTCCATCATCACTAAAACGCATGATGCCCAGCG
>JAJRWL010000059.1 GCA_024276875.1 Gammaproteobacteria bacterium | reverse complement strand
TCGGGTCATCCTAAAACTGTGAGCAGTGATCCCTCCTATCTGGAGCTGTTTGGCTCGCACCCCAGCATGGCGCTCTATACCCATAATCATGATCATCGACATGATCTGGATGGTTGTGTGGATGCGTCCTGTAAAGGAGATGCAGAGCATGGATGATTTTATGTTCCGTGCGCTGGTGGCGGGTTTGGGTGTGGCATTGGTCACAGGGCCGCTGGGCTCTTTTGTGGTTTGGCGGCGGATGGCCTACTTTGGCGATACCTTGGCACACTCTGCGCTGTTGGGTGTTGCGTTGGGGTTTCTGCTGGAGGTCAATATCAATCTGGCCATTATCCTGATCTGCATCACCCTGGCATTGTTGCTGGTTGGCCTGCAAAATCAGCGGCGACTGGCCAGTGATACGCTGCTGGGTATTCTTTCACACAGTGCGCTCTCCCTGGGGTTGATTGTGCTGGCGCTGTTAGAGACGGTGCGCATTGATCTCATGGGGTATCTGTTTGGTGACATCCTGGCGGTGACGGTGATGGATATCTACTGGATCTATGGCGGTGGCATCGTTGCTTTGATTTTATTGGTCTGGCTCTGGCGACCGCTACTCTCAATGACGGTGCATGAAGAGTTGGCGCAGGTTGAAGGTGTCCCTGTCGTGCCTGTCAGACTGGCGTTTATGCTGTTGATTGCCCTGGTCATCGCGGTTGCAATGAAGGTGGTGGGCATTCTGCTGATGACCTCGCTGTTGATCATCCCTGCGGCAACGGCGCGGCGGTTTGCGCAAACACCTGAGCAGATGGCTATATTGGCCGCGATTGTCGGTTGCCTCTCTGTAGGGGGCGGCTTATTTGGCTCGTTACAGTGGGATCTGCCGGCCGGCCCCGCTGTGGTCGTTGCCGCCGCACTGCTCTTTTTTACCGCCGTTTGCTGGAGAAAGGCATGAGCCAATCCATGACACAACTACTGGAGATCATGGCGCAACTGAGAGACCCGAAAAAAGGTTGCCCCTGGGATCGAAAACAGACCTTCTCCACCATTGCCCCCTACACGATTGAAGAGGCCTACGAGGTGGCAGAGGCGATCAATCGGGGGGATATGGATGAGCTGCGGGATGAACTGGGTGATCTGCTGTTCCAGGTTGTTTTTTATGCACAGATGGCCAAAGAGGAGGACGCCTTTGATTTTGATGGTGTGGTCACGGCTATCTGTGAAAAGATGCAGCGTAGACACCCGCATGTCTTTGCGGATGCACAGATCGCCACTGCGGAGGCGCAGACCCTGGCGTGGGAGCAGCAAAAATCAACCGAGCGTAAGGCAAAGGCCGGTGATCAACCCCATAGCCTGCTGGATGGCGTGGCTACGGCGCTGCCGGCCTTGATGCGCGCTGAAAAACTACAGCGTCGAGCCGCCCGTGGTGGTTTTGATTGGCCGGATGTTTCGGGTGTGCTGGCCAAGGTACGGGAGGAGCTGGATGAGGTGACGGTTGAGCTGGAACAGGGCGGCAGTCAAGAACGGGTGGCGGAAGAGATCGGTGATCTGCTGATGGCCTGTGCCAACCTGGCTCGTAAGGCAGGGGTGGATGCAGAGATGGCGCTGGTGGCAGGAAATCGCAAGTTTGAACGCCGTTTCCAGGGTATCGAAAAGCGTATTGCAGATCAGCAGCAAAAAATGAGTGAACTGAGTTTGGATGAATTGGAGCAGCACTGGCAGGCCGTTAAATCTGATGAGTGTGACTACCAGTGATGGCTTTGATCCGGTTTATGGCGCGCGTCCACTGTGTCGTGAAGTGGGGCGGCAGATTGAAAATCTATTGGCTATGATGATCGTTAAGGGTGAATGCCCCGATGAGAGCCAGGTAAAGGTAAAGTTGGTCGATGGTGCTATCAGCTTTGAAATCAAGGGTAAACAGTGAGGGTGCTCGAGTGATAAGAATATGGCTGCATATTGCCCTGGTAGCTTGTGTGTTGGGGCTTGCGGGTTGTTCTACTAATCCCGTAACAGGCAAGGATGAGTTTACGTTTATCTCTCAGTCGCAAGAGCTAGAGATTGGAAAAGAACAGTATGCCCCCAGTCGTCAGATGCAGGGTGGAGACTATGTTTTAGATCCTCAGTTGAATAAATATGTCAATCAGGTGGGTCAAAAACTGGCAGCAGTGAGTGATCGTAAACTCCCTTATGAATTCTCGGTGGTGAATGATTCCACCCCTAACGCCTGGGCCTTGCCAGGCGGCAAGATAGCCGTCAATCGTGGGTTGTTGTTGGCATTGGAGAGTGAGGCTGAGCTGGCAGCGGTGTTGAGTCATGAGATTGTGCATGCTGCTGCTCGGCATGGTGCTCAAGGTATGGAACGGGGCATGCTGTTACAGGGTGTTGTGATGGCAGCGGGGATGGCTTCAAGCGGCAGTGACTATTCGCGTGTAGTCGTTGGTGCGGCATCGGTAGGCGCTAACCTGTTAAATCAGCGCTATTCCCGTAGTGCTGAGAGTGAGTCAGATTATTACGGTATGCGCTATATGGTTCGTGCGGGCTATGACCCCGCTGCTGCCGTCAAGCTGCAAGAGACCTTTGTTCGACTCTCTCAATCACACAAAAAAAAGCAGCAGTGGTATGCGGGGCTGTTTGCGAGCCACCCCCCGTCTGAGGAGCGAGTGAGGCAGAATAGGGAGACACTGCATAAATTAGGCGCAAAGGACGGTGATTGGGGAAGAGCGCGCTACCAACGGATGATAGCGCGGCTAAAAAAATCCAAGCCGGCCTATGATGCGTTGGAAAAAGGGCTAAAAGCGCTGAAGAGTGATGATGAAAAGCAGGCATTGAAGTTGGCCAATAAGGCGATAGCTATTGAATCTAAAGAGGCACTCTTTTATAGCCTGTTAGGTGATATCCGTTATAAGCAAAAGTGCTATCGTAAAGCCTTGAAACATTATAATCAGGCACTGGATCGCAACAGGGGTTTCTTTCGTTATTATCTGGAACGCGGTGTGACCTGGGAGAAGTTGCAAAAGAGTGAAAAGGCTCGAAAGGATCTAAAGAATAGTGTTGATCTACTGCCGACGGCAATGGCTTATAACGCCCTGGGTAGAGTGGCGCTGGTCTCGGGTCATCGTCAGCAGGCAAAACAATATTTTGGGCAGGCAGCAGGCTCACAATCACCCGCAGGGATTGCAGCAGCTGCGGAGCTGATTCGTCTTGATCTGCCCGATAATCCAGGTCGCTATCTTAAGACCCGCTTACGGAGGCTGAGTGATGGTGAGATGATTGCCGTCGTGCAGAACCCAACCAAGATGGCGGTGCAGAATGTGGGGATTGGCGTTGGCTTGCGTCGTTCTCGAGGGCGGTTATCCAATATGACAAGATACAGTGTGTGGGGTGTTATTTATCCTGGAAAAGTGGCAAGAATTCGGTTGGGCATTCAGCTTAAAAACCAGAAACAACTGAGTCAATACGGTGTGATTGTGCTGGGCGCGAATATTGTCGATAAGAAAAGGCAGAATTAGCACTGCCTTTTTTGCTGGTGGTTTGAGAGAATGCTCGGCAAATAGAGGTCTCTTTAAGTATTTTAGAGCAGGATTAATCATATCTTTGCCGGAGGTGGCGTAATGAAAAAAATCATAATGGGTAGCTTGTTGGTTATTGTTGTTGGTATCGTTGCTGCTCTGTTTTACGTCACTAATAACCTTAATTCTTTAATCGTTCAGGCGGTCGAGACCTTTGGTAAGCCGGTGACTCAGACTGAGGTTAAGCTTGAATCATCCAACATCTCTTTCTTATCAGGCGAAGGCAGTTTAAATGGACTGTTTATTGGTAATCCTGCGGGTTATAAGGGGCGTAGTGCCTTTGAGTTAGGTGCGCTAAAGATTGCGCTAGACTCTGAGACCGTGGCCGATGATGTTGTGGTGATTAAATCTATTGATATCAGTGCCCCTGTGATCACTTATGAGCCAGGCGGTGCAGCAGGGTCAAACCTACAGCAGCTGATGAATAATGTGAGCGCCTTTACTGCAAAAAACGGCTCGCAAAGTCAATCTGCTTCTGCAGAGCCGGAGCAGACGCAGCAGGGAGGAGGGTCAAAGATAGTGATTAATCGGGTCACGATTACAGGTGGGAAGATCAAGATTGTAACGCCGTTTTCAAAAGAGGGTTTGAGTGCATCGCTGCCAAAGATTGAGCTAACTGATCTGGGTAGGGATAAAGGGGGTATCTCAGCGGCTGAGGCTTTTAAATTGGTGATGGAGAAGGTATTGGCCGCTTCTAGTGGTGCAGTAGCAGGGCCGTTAGCGGATATTAAAGGGCAGCTTAAAGAGCAGGTGGGTAAGCGGGTTTCTGAACTCTCTTCAAAGGTAGAGGGTGCAACGAAAGGTTTGCCTAATGGGCTGGATAAAAAAGCAGGCGAGATAGGCAGTAAGTTAAAGGGTCTTTTTTAGTCGGTTAATTGTTGTGTCGATTGCAGGGGCACTTGCTGAATGTCCCAGTTTTTTATGGCCCATGCCCAGAACTCATCCAGGGTTGCGGGTTGTTCACTGGGCAGTGGCTGATGTAGAAAGCGGAGTGCTGCCAGCAGTGCGGGCAGCGGTGTTTTTCGGTCGATAGGCAGAGATTGGCTCTGCTTGCTGAGTTTGTTGCCCGCGTTATCTACGGCGAGTGGTAGATGGGCATAGAGGGGGGTTGGATGCCCCAGTAGTGATTGAAGGTATATTTGTCGAGGGGTGGAGAGCGTAAGGTCTGCCCCTCGAACAATATCTGTAATTCCCTGATAAGCATCATCGACAACGACAGCCAGTTGGTAGGCAAACAGCCCGTCAGCGCGGTGAATGATAAAATCGCCTATTTCATCGGCTATCGATTGCTGTATTGCCCCCTGAATTTTATCTGTGAAATAGATGCTTTGATGGTGGGTGATAACCCTGGTGGCGTGTCTTTTATGCGCTGAAGGGGGATTTGCACGGCAGATGCCTGGGTAGATGACCCCCTCAATACCTAATTGACCCTGTTGGGCAATCTCTTTTCGGCTACAGTTGCAGGGATAGGTGGCTCTTCGCTGTTGCAGTTGTTCCAATGCCGCTTGATAAGCCTCTGTACGTTGGCTTTGATAGAGGACAGTTTCATCCCATTCAAAACCCAATGACTCTAGTGTGCAGAGAATATGAGTGGCTGCACCAGGTCGCTCTCTGGTGCGGTCGATATCTTCCATTCGAACCAACCATCGCCCTTTATTGCTACGGGCATCAAGATAACAGGCGACAGCGGCGACAAGAGAGCCAAAGTGCAGTGCGCCCGTGGGTGAAGGGGCGAAGCGTCCGCAGTAGGTAGTGATAGAGGACATAAGGAAAAAGCCGGCAGTTGAGCCGGCTTTTCAAGATGTGCGATACCTGTGCGTTAGCTCATCTGCTTTTCCCTAATTTCATCCAGGGTTTTGCAGTCGATGCACTGTGTCGCGGTGGGACGAGCCTCTAAGCGGCGGATGCCGATCTCAACGCCGCAAGATTCGCAATAGCCATAGTCGTGATTTTCAAGATGGGTGATGATTTCGCCAATCTTTTTTAGCAACTTGCGTTCGCGATCACGGGTGCGCAGTTCAAGGCTGAATTCAGACTCTTGTGAGGCGCGGTCGTTAGGGTCAGGAAAATTGGCCGCTTCATCCTGCATGTGATGAACCGTGCGATCTGCCTCTTTCATTAGGCTCTGCTTCCAAGCCGCTAGTATTTTTTTAAAATGGGCTTCTTGAGCCTCATTCATATACTCTTCATTATCTTTTGGCTGATAAGGAGCGATGCCAAATGAATAATCCGGTGAAGGTGTGTTTTTTGCTGTCATCCAACAACTCCTGCGAGCCTCTTAACAATAAGGGCGCTACATATACCAGAATAGTTAGGGGGCGGCAAGAAAGATGTGGTTTGATGTGATCTGCCCCCACTTTAGGTAAGCTAAGTATAGGTTGAAACCGCTTTTTTGTAATGGAATTTCCTGGGATCTAAATATGAATAAATGCCGCTCTGTGGCACGACGAATGCAGCATATTCAGCCATTTTATGTCATGGACCTTTTGGCGCAAGCGCGTGATCTTGAGGCGCAAGGCCGCTCAATTATTCATATGGAGATTGGTGAGCCGGATTTTGTTACGCCAGCCCCCATCATTGAGGCGGGGCAAAATGCACTGAGAGCAGGGTACACCCATTACACCCCTGCCTTGGGGTTGCCTGCTTTGCGGCAGAAGATTGCAGATGCTTATTACATCCGTTATGGCGTGTCGGTTGATCCATTACGTGTGCTGATGACACCAGGTGCATCAGGTGCATTGCAGCTGGTGATGAGTGTTTTGATTAATCCAGGGGATGCGGTGTTGATGGCAGATCCTGGGTATCCCTGCAATAGACACTTTGTGCGTTTGGTTGAAGGTGAGCCCATTAGCGTGCCAGTTGGGTCTGAAACAGCTTATCAATTAAATGCAGACTTGGTGGCGGCGGCATGGACTCCGCAGACGCGAGCCGTTTTGGTGGCATCTCCTTCTAATCCGACGGGGACGCTGCTCTCTGTACAAGCACTGTATGATATTCACCAAGTCGTTCAAGAGAAGGGGGGTGTGCTGATTGTGGATGAGATCTACCAAGGATTGGTTTATGACGGTGAATGTTGTTCGGCACTCTCTATCGCTGATGATATCTTTGTTATCAATAGCTTTTCTAAATATTACGGCATGACAGGATGGCGGCTGGGGTGGGTGGTAGCGCCTCCTGAGTATGTGGAACCGATGGATCGCCTGGCTCAGAATATCTTTTTGGCTGCTGTCACATTGTCGCAACACGCAGCGTTGGAGGCATTTTCAGCAGAGGTGGCTGTTATCTTGGAAGAGCGGCGGCAAGAGTACATGCGGCGGCGAAATTACCTGTTGCCTGCACTCCAGTCGCTGGGATTTGATATACCTGTTGTGCCAGGCGGCGCGTTTTACCTCTATGCCAGGAGTACCCAGCTAACCCAGGATAGCTTTCAGTTTGCGCAATTACTTCTGGATAAAGCGGGTGTGGCGGTTACGCCTGGACGTGATTTTGGTCGTCACAGACCTGAGCAGCATATCCGCTTTGCTTACACCACAAGCCTAAAAAATCTTGCAGAGGGTGTTGAGCGGATACGCTGCTTTATTGGGGATTAAATGACTGAATTATCTTTTTGAAGTTGCTCATGCCAATAGATGGTGGCACCGGCTACTGCTGCTGGCATGGTCAGAACGTTTAGGATGGGGATCATCATCAATAATGTTGTGCCTCCACCAAACCCTAAGGAGGTCAGGCGGCTGGTTTTTAAGCGCGCATGCTGGGCTTTAAAATTCAGGTTGTTGTTCGCCATGGGGTAATCAGCATATTCCAGAGCGAGGAACCAGGCATTAAAAAGCAGCCATAAAATGGGTGCAACGATGTTTACCCCTGGTATTGCAAACAGGATAAGCAGCGGGATGACGCGAATCAAAAAATACCCTAGCTTACCTAGCTCTGATTTGAGTGTGGGTATGATATTTTTCATGATATTGCCGGTGGCTAGTTCTGCTGATGAACCCGATAAAATTAACTCAACTTGTTCCGCTAATTGGCTGTTAAATGGAGCTGCAATTAGATTGGCCAGAACGGTAAAGCTATATACGGTGACCAGCATCATCGTAAAGGCAAACAGCGGCCAAAGTAGCCAGCGTAAAAAGGAGAACCAACTCTCTTCAGGTAACAGCCAATTGATCAGTTCTTGGAACTGATTGATGCCAAACCAGGCTAGAAGGGAAAAAATAACCGTATTTACCAGCAGTGGAATAAGGATGAAACGGCGCAAGTCTGGTCGCATTATGAGGTTGAGTCCCCGTATTAAATAGTGTGCACCGGTGAGGGGGTTGTTTGGCATCGTATTTAAATTCCTTGTGTACAGATAATTGATCGCTCTATTTTACCGTGCCAACAAGTGAGCTGTCTTCAGGGGATGCCCAATTAGCGACTACTTTCGTGGCGGCAATATAATTGGCGACTCAGCTTGCTTTAGACTAGAATGCAAATGATGGCAGGCGAGCTTAGGAAGAAACATCCTTAAAGTCATTGCATTAGACGACATTCTTAATAAGTTTATAATCAGTATTCTTGTATGTCTGGTTGGGCGATAGCTCAATGGTTGGCATTATTATGCAATTGGATGCTCCTGACCAGAATTGTCAGTTATTTCAAAATTGGAAGAAAAAGGGGAAAGCCGTGAGAATTGATCACGTTGTTCGCAAAAGTTATCCATTGTGCATGCTGTTGTTATTTATATTTTTGGGCGCATGTGCAGCTAAATATCCACAATTGCCTACTACCACAGGTGATGCCCGTTTCTCCTCACAATACTTGATTGGGCCAGGTGATACAGTTGAGATTTTTGTATGGCGCAACCCCGATGTTTCAACATCTGTTCCTGTCCGGCCTGATGGCCATCTAACAGCGCCGCTTTTAGAAGATCTGCCTGCTGCGGGTAAAACACCCACGGAGTTAGCGCGAGCAATTGAAAAGAAGCTGGCTACTTATTTACGAGATCCCTTGGTAACCGTCATTGTTAATGGATTTGTAGGAACCTATAGCCAACAAATCAGGATTGTGGGTGAAGCAGCAGAGCCAAAATCAATGCTCTACCGTGATTCAATGACAGCACTTGATGTGGTGATTGCCGTGGGTGGTATGACAGAATTTGCTGATGGCAATAAAGCCAGCATCATTCGTTTTAATGAAGGTAAGCGTCAGCAATTTACCGTGAGACTGGATGATCTTATTCGTGATGGTGATATCACGGCAAATGTAGATATGCACCCTGGGGATATCCTGATTATTCCAGAGGCATGGTTCTAGATATTAATAGCATATTTACTTTAATCAAAGATCGAAATGATTCTAGATCATGCATGATTTGATTCGTCAGCTGGTTACCTATATTCGTGGTGCTTTACGTTATCGATGGTGGTTATTGGGTACGGCATGGGTTGTCTGCTTAATAGGCTGGCCAATTGTTGCCAATATGCCTGACAAATACCAGGCATCTGCTAGAGTATTTGTCGATACACACTCGCTGCTAAAGCCACTGTTAAGAGGGTTGGCTGTTCAGACGAATGAGCAGAGTAGAATCAAATTGATGACCAAGACGTTGCTGAGTCGACCTAACCTAGAGAAGCTAACTCGTATGACAGATCTTGATCTGAAGGCTAAAACTTCAGAGGAGATGGAGCGGTTGCTGGATGGTTTAAAGAAAGACATAGCATTTAAGGGGGCTGGCAGGCGGAATGCTAATATGTACACCATAGGGTATGTCAATGAAAACCCTGAATTAGCAAAGCTTGTCGTTAAGTCACTGCTCACTATTTTTGTTGAAAGCAATTTAGGTGAAACGCGGAAAGACCAGGATACAGCGCATCAATTTCTGGAGCAGCAAATTGAGGAGTATGAGGCTCGCTTATCTAAAGCAGAGGATGAATTGACGCAGTTTAAACAAAAAAATATGGGCTTCATGTCGGGTAGTGCAGATGGCTACTATAGCCGACTCAGCAGTATGAAAGATCAATTGCAGTCAGCTAAGCTGGAACTCAATATCCAGCAGGATCGTGTAAAGGTGCTTAAGCGGCAGTTGGATGGAGAGAAACCGATGGCTGCAAACCCACTTAATGATCCCAAGGTGGTTGCAGCGGCCACGGAGACTGAAAGTCGGATAAAGAATCTAAATCTTATGCTGGATGAATTGTTGTTAAAGTTTACAGAACAACATCCAGATGTTATCGCTGCACAGCAAACAATTAAAATCCTTAAAGAAAAACAGATAAAAGAAGAGGCAGCGGCAATCAACGCCGCAGAAGATAGAGCAAAAGAAAAGGGTCGTACGCCATCAGCTGGGCTAGAACACAATGTTGTTTATCAGCAGATGAAAATGGCTTATTCAACGGCTGAAGCAGAGGTGGCTGCAAAAAAAGTAGTCGTAGCTGAATATGCGCGTCGGATAAAAAAACTGGAATCAGCGGTAGATCGTGTTCTGCTGGTTGAAAAAGAGCGTGGCCAGCTTAATCGAGACTATGATGCGGTAAAGAAGCAGTATGCGGGGCTTGTGACGCGTTTGGAATCAGCTCGATTGAGCCGCAAGGTTGATACAAGAACGGATACGGTAAAGTTTCGTGTGATTGATCCGCCCAGGGTTCCTCATGAGCCATCAGGGCCTAATCGTATTATATTTAGCAGTGCTGTTTTTATTGTTGGGCTTGGGCTTGGCACTGCACTGGCCTTCTTGATGTCACAGCTGCGACCAACCTTTGATGATCGTCGATTTATGAGTGAAATTATAGGTCTGCCCGTATTGGGTAGTGTTGATATGGTTTGGACAGATGCACAGAAAAAAGCACGGGCATCGCGGGGGTTGGCCTTTTTTATTGTATTGTTAGCTTTGGCTGCAACCTACGGTATCGTTTTGGCTGTTTATTTATTAGACATCGATATCGGATTACAGACAGAAGAGATGCGCTCAATATATGACAAGATACGCGCCTTTATCAGTTTTGAGTCCCTTATAAGCATGGCTAATGCTAATGCATAATTGGATGCTGCAATGAGCATTATTGAAAAAGCGGTTGATAAACTAAGAAATAATAGCCCTTCTGTAAGGAAGAAGGAGCAACAGTTTAATGCTCAAGAATTTAAAGAAGATAAGCAGGGTGCGGCTTGCCAAACCACTCAAGGTTTATTGGTAGAAAAGTCTGAGGTGTCTTTAACGCCTGAAGCATTGAATCAGCAAACTGAGTGTATAGCAGAGCCAGTAACTAAAGCGCCAAAACAACCTAGCTTGGAAATTATGGCGTTGAATCTTGAAGGGATTCTATCAACAGATGCAGAACGCAGTCGGCATGCGGAAGAGATGCGGATGATAAAGCGTCCAATTTTGCAAAGTGCATTTGGTAAAAAGTGTAAACCATCGGAGTATTCCAATCTATTAATGCTGACGAGCGCGATTGCTGGGGAGGGCAAAACATTTACCTCATTAAATTTGGCTCTTTCTATTGCGGCAGAGATGGATCGCACGGTGCTTATAGTTGATGCAGACCTAGCTAAGCCAGGCATGTCAAGGTTGCTAAAGGTCACTGATAAAGCAGGATTGACAAATTATCTTCGTGATGAAGAAAAAGATATTGGTCAGCTGTTATTGCGTACAGATATACCCAAGTTGACGGTGTTACCGGCGGGTCCTCGTTATGCTCATTCAACAGAGTTGTTGGCTAGCAATCGTATGAAACAGCTGTTTCATGAGTTGGCGGTACGCTATTCGGATCGAATTGTATTGTTTGATTCTCCTCCCCTGCTTGTAACGAGTGAAGCCAGTGTATTGGCGAGTTTAATTGGTCAGATTATATTAGTGGTGGAGTCAGGCAAAACCCCTCAGCATCTAGTTAAAGAGGCTTTAGCTCAACTGGGTTCTACAGATAATGTTTCTTTGATTCTAAATAAATGTAAGAAAGGTTTTCTATCGACTCAAATGGGAAGCTATGGCTATGGTTATGGATATGGTAACGAAAGTGATCAACAATAAAAAACAGCGATTGCATTCACTTAATACCATGAAGCCACCATTTATTTGTTTGCTGATAAGTGGGTTGGCAGCGCTCTTTTCAATGCAGCTTACGGCCGGTGACTGGGAGATTTCTCCAAAAATTTCCGCAAAAGCAACTTATACAGATAATGCTAATTTATCCAGTTCGAATAAAGAGAGTGAAATTTATACTCAGGTTGCACCAGGGGTAACCATTAAACGAGAAGGTGCGGGACGCGTTAAGTTTAATGCTAATTATGCATTGGATTATACTGAAAATAGGCCCGGCAATAGAGGGCGTACAATAGCTCATTTACTGGCTTCAAAAATGCAGGCAGAGCTGTATAGAGATGCCATCTTTATTGATGCCAATGTAGGAGCACGTCTTGGCTCAGCAACAAGCGGAGGGCAAAGAGGGCGCAACAGTGTGGGCGATATCAGTAACCCCATACAGACCTATACCTATAGCTTAAGCCCCTATTTCAGACATCGTTTCGGGCGCTATATCGACACCCTTACGCGTTATACATTCAATCAGGTAATAAATTCAGGTGCAGGTGGCTTAGATAGCTATAGCAATCAGGTGTTGATATCGATTAGTAGCGGTGCTTATTTTACCCGTTTTCCTTGGGGGGTAAGCTATCGGCAAAATAAACTAAACAATGAAGGTGGTGCGGTCGACAGTGAAGCGACAACGATTAATAGCAATATTAGCTATATTTTTAACCGTAAATGGCGCATAAATCTTAATGGTGGGAAGACAGATTATGATATTCAGAGCAGTCGCTCATCTACGGATAGCATTACCTGGAGTGCAGGCGCAACTTGGACACCAAGCTTAAGAACGGATATGGATTTTTCATATGGACGACAGATGTTTGGGCAGAGCTTTGGGTTTGATTTCAATCATCGGTGGCGGCGTGCCACATGGCGGGCAAGCTACAACAATGTGTTGACTAGCTCAAGAACCCAGCAGCTTATGCAGTCAAGTAATGCGATTGGTCTTAGTGGGAGTCAAGGCACTAATGACCAGTCTAACTATAAAGGTTATTCTGATTATGCCACCCTCACCGATGAGTACTATGTTATCGAAACCTTAAATACAGGTTTTACCCTGAATACGCGTAGAAGCAGTCTTAGCGTTAATGCGCATTTAACACGTCGTGAATATGAGGTGTCCAGAAACAATGGGCGTGATATCGGTATAAATACGAGTTTGAGCAGACAGCTTACCCCCCAAACGAATGCAGAGCTAGCGCTCTCATGGCAGAAAAATCGTGCGAACAAGAGTGCTCCAGAGAATACACGCTGGACATTGAGCCTGGGTCTAAGTAAAAGGCTGACCGAATATACAAGCGCAAATATTGGTTATAAATACAGGCGTCTTGATTCTACAGGAAGCGTCAACGAATACAGAGAAAATCAGCTTAGCCTCTCACTCGCCTCAAAGTGGTAATTGATTTATGTATGAAGATTTTTATGGCTTAACAGGAAAGCCATTTCAATTAAGCCCAGATGCCCGTTTTTTCTTTAATAGTAAAGGGCACAATAGGGCGATGGCTTATCTTCGTTATGGACTTGAACAGGGCGAGGGCTTCATTGTCATCACCGGTGGAATTGGCACTGGAAAAACCATGCTGGTGCGCAATCTGTTCGATGAATTAGATAGTACCCGTGTTGTCGCTGCGGAGTTGGTTACAACGCAAGTAGAACCTGAAGATGTCCTTAGAATCGTGTGTGCCTCCTTTGGGCTTGCTCATGAGGATGTGACAAAAGCAACATTACTTAATCAGCTCGAATCTTTTCTGCATGACCGTTATAAAGAAGGAAAGCGTGTGCTTTTGGTGGTCGATGAGGCGCAAAACCTACCGGAACGCTCTATTGAAGAGTTGCGCATGCTAGCTAATTTCCAGGTTGGTGGACAAGCATTGATCCAGAGTTTTTTGCTGGGGCAAGATGAATTAAAACAGACATTGCAAAGTCCTACTATGGAACAATTTCGCCAACGTGTGATTGCATCCTATGATCTACGCGCATTAAATGAAGAGGAGATGAAAAGCTATGTTCTTCATCGTCTCCGTTTGGTTGGTTGGCGAGAAGACCCTAAATTAGGCGGTGATGTTTTTGGAAAAATTTATGAGTTTACTGATGGAGTCCCTCGGCGAGTAAATACCCTGTGTGACCGTATATTGCTTTTTGGTTGTCTAGAAGAAAGACATGAAATTGATTTAAGTGCCTTGAAAAAGGTGACTGATGAGATAAAGGAAGAGGGCTGGTGCTCTTCTCATACAGGGCAACAAAAATCAGTCATTAAAAATAAAAAGAAAAAATCGATTAAATCGCCTGTAGATTCTGAGTTGATTCAAAGAATAGCAATTCTTGAGGCAGAAATTGATGCCCTTAAAGCTGGGCTAAGAGCAGATAGAAAAATGGTTGAAGTGTTACAGTTGAAGTTGGATAGAGACGATGGTTGATCATCTGGGTTAATTGAAGATCACGTTATGGCTAAAATATTTTTATCGTATTGCATTTAATGGTCAGAAAAATATAAAAATAAATTACATGTTGATGAATAGATGACTCAGAATATTAAAAAAAGTCAGGACAATCCACTGGTTAATGCCATGAGTGTTGATGTTGAAGAATATTTCCAAGTTTCCGCATTTGAAAATCATGTTAACAGAAAAGATTGGGATAACATTCCTGGAAGGGTTGAAGAAAGCATAGATCAAATTTTATTACTTTTTTCTAGTCATGATGTTAAAGCAACATTTTTCACACTTGGGTGGATTGCTGAGCGCTACCCACAAATGGTGCGACGTATAGTTGATGAGGGGCATGAACTAGCAAGCCATGGGTGGTCTCATGTGCGAGTGACGACGCAAAATCATGATGAGTTTCGAGATGATGTTTCTCGCGCCCATAAAGTACTTGAAGATGTTTCTGGGAAAAAAATAAAGGGCTATCGAGCTGCCAGCTATTCGATAGGTGCTAGCAATTTATGGGCTTTAGATATACTTGAAGAGGCAGGTTATTTATATAGTTCGAGTATTTTTCCAATAAAACACGATCACTATGGAATGCCAGAAGCCCCCCGCTTCTCTTTTTACCCAGCGAGTGGAAAATTGCTGGAAATACCCGTTACAACAGTTGAAATTATGGGGCGAAAGATTCCTTGCGGTGGTGGTGGCTGGTTTAGGTTTTTTCCTTACTCGTTGTCAAGCTGGGCTATTAATCATGTTAATCGTGTTGAAAATCAACCAGCAATATTCTATTTTCATCCATGGGAAATTGATTATAATCAACCGAGACAGCAAGGATTGGGCTTGAAAACAAAATTCCGCCATTATCTAAATCTAAAAAAAATGGAAGAAAGACTCACCAAATTATTAATAGATCATAACTGGGGTCGCATGGATGAGGTCTTTTTAAAAGATTAGAAACATTAACTTGTTAATGAAATAAGCTAATACTTTTATAAAAAAATCAAACAAAAGCTTCAAATAATAGGCTTAGCAATTTGCGTGGCTATAATAAATGAGAAGTCAAATGAACTTGAGGCCATGGATGTCTGAAAAATACCCAAGTGGTAATCACAATGATTAAAATAAAATTCATGCGTGACTTTTCATAGGATAATTATTGTGCAGCCGCTTTTGTTTTTGTGTCATCGTATCCCTTATCCGCCAAATAAGGGTGATAAAATTCGTTCCTATAATATGCTTAAGTTTTTAAGTAAGAATTATCAGGTTCACCTTGGTGCTTTTGTTGATGATCCAAATGATTTTCAATATAAGAGCGTTGTGGCAGATAGATGTGCATCACATTGCCTTTTACCTTTAAATACAAAATTGGGCAAACTTAGAAGCCTTACTGGTTTTGTTAAAGGCACGCCGCTTGGTCTACCGTATTATGCAAATAGCCAAATGCAAGCGTGGGTTAATAAGATTGTAGCTGAGAATGAATTGGTTGGTGCATTGGTGTTTTCATCAACAATGGCTCAATATCTTGTGGGGGATCGTTTTGCGCAGTTAAAACGATGCATAGATTTCATTGATATAGATTCTGACAAATGGGCGCAATATAAAAGGCAGGCATCCCCCATTATGAAGTTAGTTTATGGGTATGAAGCACGCATGCTATTTGCATGGGAAAAAAAAATCGCAACTGAATTTGATTCCAGTTTTTTTGTATCTGAGAAAGAGGCTGGGTTGTTCAGAATGATGGTGCCTGAAATTGCAGAAAAAATATCATATTTTAATAATGGAGTAGATACAGACTATTTTTCACCTGAACATTCCTTTGTCTCTCCTTATCCTGATGCATGTAATGTAATTGTTTTTACAGGTGCGATGGATTACTGGGCAAATGTAGACGCAGTTATTTGGTTTGCAAATGAAGTATTGCCAGCGATTTGTGGAAAGATAGCGCATCTCAAATTCTATATTGTGGGTTTTAAGCCCGATGATAAAGTGAAGGCCTTGGCGGTATCTCCCTATATTGAAGTAACAGGCGCAGTGGATGATGTGCGCCCCTACCTGGCGCATGCAGCAGTCGCAATAGCACCAATGCGTATTGCACGAGGTGTTCAGAATAAAGTGCTAGAAGCCATGGCAATGGCTTTACCCGTAGTAACAACCCCTCAGGGTTTTGAAGGAATTAACGCTGACCAAAGCAGGGATTTAATCGTGGCTGATGGGGTGGCTGGTTGGGTTGATGCTTTGTTTAAATTACTCATGGGTGCGGCTCAGAATACTATGGGGCAGGCAGCAAGAGACCTTGTGGTATCGGATTATAGTTGGCAGAGTAGTTTAATGCGGCTAAAGCATTGCCTTGATGGTGAGCGGGGTGATTGTCATGAATGAGACTGTTTTGAACAAACATTGGCAGCATCAAGGAGGGCTTCTTTGTGTTTTCTTGCTGCTACTAATTGGCTGTTATTACCCGTCTTACTCATCAATTGTGTCTATCTGGAACCGTTCAGAAACCTTTGCGCATGGTTTTGTTATATTGCCTATCTGTGCTTGGCTGATTTGGCGCATTCGGCAGCAAATAAAAGCCACCTTGCCACAGATGAATTATCTGGGTATCCCAGTATTAATGCTGTTGGGGTTTTTATGGTTAGCAGCAAATTATATTGGTGTTTTAGCGGTTGAACAGCTTGCAGCAACCTTGATGATACCAGTGCTAGTATTTACTTTGCTGGGCTGGCAAACAACCAGTGTAATGGTCTTCCCCCTATTATATATAGTGTTTGGAGTGCCGCTGGGTGAAGAGCTTACACCCTATCTGATTGGCCTTACGGCGGACTCTACGGTAACCATGGTTCAATGGACGGGCATTCCTATTCATCGTGAAGGCACCTTTTTTGAATTGCCATCGGGTAATTGGTCAGTGGTCGCTGCTTGTAGTGGGGTGCGCTATCTGATTGCTTCAGTGACCCTGGGTGTACTTTATGCCTATCTAAATTACCAGGGGCTCTTAAAGAGGCTGACCTTTATTGCATTCTCTATTGGAGTACCCATTGTTGCAAACAGCTTGCGCGCATTTATGATTGTCATGATTGGGCATTTTAGTGATATGCAATTGGCTACAGGTGTGGATCATTTGATCTACGGTTGGCTGTTTTTTGGAATTGTTATTGCGATTATGTTTTATATAGGTTCATTTTGGCGTGATGATGAGGATGATATACAGGCGCATAAAATCAACTGGAAATGGGGGGATGTCAGCAGCACGGCATCGGGCTATAAATTGGTCGTTGCAGCAACCGCCCTTGTGATTATATTTTGGCCTCTAAAATACCAGCTTGAAGAACAAACTACAGACTTTAGTCATGTTGTTGAAATAAGCGTTGCTGCCCCAAATGGTTGGACGGAAAAGCCCTCTAGCTCGACTGTTTGGAAGCCAGCCTATCATGGTTTAGACCGTGAGTTTTTCTCTGCATATGAGAATGCTGCTGGCAATGAAGTGACGCTATTTATTGGCTATTATGCTCAACAGCGTCAAGATGCTGAATTGGGGAATTATAATAATGTGCTGGTAAGTGAAGGTGATGATGTCTGGCGGGCGGTAGATGGACAAGGGCTCACATTACCTGAGATTGGCATAACTGCACCAACCGCTGTGATTCAAAGTAGAGCCGCCCAATATTTAACGACTTATTTTTTCTATGTTGATGGCCAATGGGCGACTAATAAATATCAGACTAAATGGTTGCAGGCTAAGGCGCAGTTGTTTGGAGGGCGCAATGATGGTGCAATCATTGCCATTACTTCATCATATCAAGAGCAGAATGACGCAACATCTGATTTGCTTAAGAATTTTACTACGGAAGCATGGGTAAAAATAAAGGCCACTTTAGATCAGATGTAAGCATTTCATTTAATAGTCTGTTGAAAAATAGTTTTATTAGGTTGGTGTGATTGATGATCCGTTCAATACTGAAGGTGTTTGGATTAGGTCTCTGCTGGGCTTTTGGAGGGGGGCACTATGTTTATAGCGCCAATCTGTTGGGTATAGCAGTTAGTGAGAAACCATCAGATAGCCAGGCTCAGACACCGAAAGTGGTCTCTTTTGATAAAAAGAGTGTGCCTACTAACCCCTATATGAATTTGAGTCGACTCCAGCAGACTCCTATCCCACCTGATTATTCAATTCATTATGTAAGCAATGTAGTTGAATTGTGGAGAGCCTTGGCTCAAGTAAAAAAGATGTCTGGTAGTGGCGCTATCGTACTATCTGATGGTATGTATCAGCTCCAAAAAACCATCTATATTACTGTCCCAAATATAATGTTGTTGTCTAAATCTGCTGACCCAAGAGCTGTTATTTTAAAGGGTAGAGGAATGCAAAGGTCAAATCGGGTTGAGAATTTGATCCATGTTAATGCATCAGGATTTATACTGGATGGCATTACATTGCGAGAGGCTGGCAATCATCTTATCCAGATAGCTGCGGAGCAAAATGCTGATACACCTGTTATTCGTAATTGTATAATGCAGGATGGGTATGAGCAGTTGCTTAAGATAAGTTACAACAAAAATAGACCAGAGCAATTTTCTGATGCGGGTTTGGTTGAATATTGTTTATTTGAGTATACCCAAGGCATTGGACCGAACTACTATATTGGTGGAATAGATGCTCACGGCATTAGAAACTGGGTGATCAGGTCTAATGTTTTTAAAGCGATTGCTAGTCCAAGTGAATATATTGCGGAGTTTGCGATACATGTTTGGACTAATGCCTCCAATAATATAGTTGAAGGCAATGTTATTCTTGATAGTGATCGTGGCATTGGTTTTGGAATGAGGCAAAATCATCCCAATATTAGATACAGTAACTATGGGGGGGAGGTAAAAAATAATATTATTTATCACGCTAATAATGGTGATGCCTTTGCAGACACAGGTATTGCCCTAGAGGATAGCCCAAACACTCTGATTAAAGGAAACATGGTTTTCTTAGCGCATAATTATCCACGTGCTATCGAGTATCGTTACCCGACTACTAATAATGTCATGATAGAGGATAACCAAACCAACAGATCTATTACCTCTAGAGATGGTGGCCAGGCTAGGCTGAAAAATAATAATGAAGCCTTGGAAAAAGTTGGTATCCTATCCCAGCTAAATACTCGCCTTGGGGAGCTTGGGCTGCTTGAATAATTAAGGGGGGCAACCCTCTCCTAGGCTTTTCCCAGAGTAATTCAATATATAGTGGAGAATGAGATGGAAAAAGCAGACATTCAAAAAATTATCTTTGCTGCAATAGAAATGGCCAATAATCTTCGAGAAGAGGATGAAAAAATAACAGTTTCAGTGCAAACAGCGCTATATGGTCAAAATGGAGAGCTTGACTCTATGGGGCTGGTTTCATTTCTCATTGATGTTGAAGAGTCATTGCAGGATAGCAATATTCAGATCTCATTAAGTGATGAGCGGGCAATGTCCCAAACTAAGAGTCCTTTTCGTAATGTACAAACATTAACAGACTACATTGATCTGCTCATTAGGGAGTCGATGGAATGACAGCCAGAAATATATTAATAACAGGGTCAAGCCGCGGCTTGGGTAAAGAACTCGCTGAACATTTTTTGCGTAATAATTGTGTTGTTATTGGCTGCTCGCGTTCAGAAGGCGGAATAGAGCACCCTAACTATCATCACTATCAACTGGATGTTGCTTCACCTGATCAAGTGGCTAATCTATTTTTTGAGCTGCGGAAAGAGATTAAATACCTGGATGCCGTTATTAATAATGCAGGGGTTGCCAGCATGAATGCATTTGCGCTAACCCCCGTTAAAACATTTCAAAAGATATTTGATATTAATGTTCAAGGTACATTTTTATTTTGCCAGAAAGCATTGGGATTATTAAAACGCGCTACACACCCAAGAATCGTTAATATGACGACCGTTGCTGTACCGCTCCAACTTGAGGGTGAATCCATCTACGCTGCAAGCAAAAGTGCGGTGGAGACCTTAACGCAAATTATTGCTAAAGAGTATGGATGCTTTGGTATAACTTGCAATGCAATTGGTCCCTCCCCAATTGAAACTAGCTTAATAAAAGGCGTGCCAAAAGATAAAATAGATAAGCTAGTGAAGAGACAGGCTATTAAGAAAATGGCGACACCTGCGGATGTGATTAACTTAGTTGATTTCTATTTGCGTCCTGAAAGCTCGATGATTAGTGGTCAAGTTGTCTATCTTGGAGGAATCTCCTGATGATTGATTTTTTCTTAGAAAAAATGAAAGAGTCCCCATCGCATGAGGCGGTTGTATCTTCAGCATTCTCAGCAAATTATGGAGAGCTGATAAAGCTGATGGATAACTTTACCTGCTGGCTTGAAGAAAAAGGCATCCCTGAAGGTGCCGTGGTTTCATTTGATGGTGATTATTCACCGTCATCGATAGCATTGTTTTTATCGCTGACTCAAAACAAAAATATAGTAGTGCCTCTTTCTCAGGACTCATACCGTCATTTCGTTGAATTTCGTGAGATAGCATCTACAGAATTTGATATTTCCCTCCTAGGAGATGAACCTCGTCTCATAGCCACCGGAAGGGAAGCGAAGCATGATTTATACAAAAAACTTAGGGAGACCAAAAGCCCTGGGTTGGTTCTTTTCTCGTCAGGTTCTACTGGGAAAAGTAAAGCCATTGTTCAAGATCTAAATAAATTGATGGGGAAATTTAGCAAGCAGAGAAAGCCCCTGAGAATGTTGATTTTTTTACAACTTGATCATATTGGCGGAGTGAATTCATTATTATATTCACTGGCTAATAAAGGCACGGTGATTGTCGCAGATGGAAGATCGCCAGAAAAAGTTTGTAAGGCAATAGACAACTATAAAGGAGAGGTTTTGCCGACATCTCCAACATTCCTAAACTTGCTGATTCTATCGAAAGCTTATGAATCGTATGACCTGACCTCTCTAAAACTCGTTACTTATGGCACTGAGCCAATGCAAGAAAGTACGCTGAAAAGGCTTGGAACTCTATTCCCAGAAACACAAATCCAACAGACCTATGGTCTAAGTGAAGTCGGTATTCTTCGATCAAAATCCAAATCTTCAGATTCATTATGGATGAAAGTTGGAGGAGAAGAGTTCACTACTAAAATTGTTAATGGCACACTCTGGATAAAATCAGATTCTGCTATGCTCGGCTATCTTAATGCACCGTCTCCTTTTGATGATGAAGGCTTTCTAGATACAGGCGACATGGTTGAACAAGAGGGTGAATGGCTAAGAATTCTTGGAAGAAAAAGTGAGATTATTAATGTAGGGGGATTAAAGGTTTTCCCTGCTGAAGTGGAAAGTGTATTGCTTGAAATGGACAATGTTGAAGATGTGGTTGTTTTTGGAGAGGACAATCCCATAACAGGTAAAATGGTGGCGGCCAAGTTTAAGCTTAATACTTCCGAGACACCGCGGGAGATAAAAGCCCGCATGTTTGCTTATTGCAAGGATAAATTGCAGCCATACAAAATTCCAAGTAAAATTATATTGACTGAAGACGATACCTATAACGAGCGATTTAAACGAATGAGACGATTGGATAAGGATAGTCACTGAACCGAGTTTTAATCGATTGTTTTATCGTAGAGGAGTTTTTTTAGGTGTTTCATGAAAGCTGCCATTAAGTTTACGCTTAATTTGATTAGTCAAATATTAATCCTTCCTTTTGCGACTATTTGTAAGCTAGAAGCGGTGATGTTGCCAGGGCATTCAGAGGTTTTATTTAACATATGCGCCCACATTATGGCCGTGCTTCCAGGGTTGCCAGGCTCGTTTCTACGAAGAGCGTTCTATACCTTAACCCTGGAAAATTGCTCATCACATTGTCATATTGGTTTTGGCTCAATATTTTCACACCGCTCGGCAACGATTGAACAGCATGTTTATATTGGAAATTATGCACTCATAGGCAGTGTTAATATTGGCGAATATTCGCTAATAGGAAGTAGAGTAAGTATCTTAAATGGTGAAGCCTTGCATGAGCGTGATGAGTCTGGCCGATGGACACCGTTTTCAGCCGACCGTCTGTCAAAAGTCACCATCGCTAAGAATGTGTGGATAGGAGAAGGCGCTATGATTATGGCAAATATTGGAGAGGGAAGCATGATCGGTGCAGGTTCTGTTGTGACATCAAGCATAAAACCCCACATCCTTGTTGCCGGTAACCCTGCTCGTTTTGTGAAAAAACTTGACCAAACAGAATAAACTTAATCAAGTTCAGATTAATTAAGAGGATCAGACGCTGAAGCATCAAAATTTTGTGGATTGGATGAAAGCACTAGGCATGCTACTGATTGTTACAGGGCATGTTTATGGTGACCCCTTCCATATATTTAATTCGGTGAGTCAGCCCATTTATACTAAGCAGCTAGGCGTCGCCTTCTTTGTGTTTATAACTGGGTGGGGTCTTGCAAATGAAACTAGGCAGGGTCTTAGGGTTGTTTATAACAGGCTATTTCCCGTTTATTTTTATGGCATTTTATTTGCAGTCTTGCTGAGCTTAATTTATATCGTTATTGGTCATGATATAAATGAGAGTAATTATCTTCCTTTCTTTGCTGGTGCAAATGTTTTCTTTAATAACTTCCCTGCAAACCCGACAACCTGGTACATAGGAACATATCTACACTTATTGCTTTTCTGGTACTTTTTTATCAGAGGGAGAGCGATAGGCAAGCGCCATCTTGCGGCTGCTTTTTTAGTTGAAAATATTATTCGATGCACGCTTCTTGCTTTGAATAAGGATTTTATCGCCTACATGTTACTTCCAAACTGGCTTACAATTTTTCTACTTGGTGGCTATCTCTATAAAAAACGAGATGTGGTCTGGAACCCAAAGATTTTATGGCTAGTTATAATTTGGGTGTTAGTCATGGTCTGCTGGTCAAGTTCATTTAATTCACTATCTTTTGATAAAACTTTTCCCTTTAGGAAATTAGTTTTTGATGATTTATGGGGTGCTCTGTTTCAATCGCTCTGTATCTCCATAGTTTATGTAGTCAATACGCTAGTAGTGCTTGAGATTACAAGGCGGTTGCCACAAATTCGTATAGTTTCTTTTTTTGCGCGCAATACGTTAATTATATTCATTGCACATATGCCGATTGTTTACGCGTTTTCTTATTATATTTATGCGTTTATAGATGCTGTTTGGCTAGAAAAAATGCTTTTAATTTTCTTACTATATGTTGGTCTTGCGATAGTGTCGGAGTTTATTCAAAAATCTATAAATATTAACTATTTTAGTGGACGACTGTTGGTCGTGGCACAAAAAACCTTTTTAATGCTTT
>JAJRWL010000001.1 GCA_024276875.1 Gammaproteobacteria bacterium | reverse complement strand
TGATCACAACAACGGTTACCACCGCGATTGGTTTTCTTGCACTTCTATTTTCAGACATGCCGCCCTTTCAAGTATTCGGGCTATTTACAGTGCTGGGGATTATCTATTGCTGGTTTATGTCGGTGGTGTTTATCCCGGCGATATTAACGATTTTGAAACCAAAGGTAGGCGGTTACCTCAAGAAAAAAAGATCGTTGCGAGTGCATAGTGAAGATGGCGGCATCAGTAAACTGCTGGTGGACTGGGGGCAATTTGCGATGCGCAATAACAAGGCATCACTGATCGTTGTTCTGCTGGTGATGATCGCAAGTGTTTATGGCGCGAGTAAAATGTATGTCAACTCCAGTTGGATGAGTGACTTCAGTGAGGCGAGCGAAGTATCCATTGCGAATGATTTGATCAATGACAAAATGGACGGCTCCATTTTTCTAAATGTGGTCGTTGAAGGGGCTAAGCCAGGCGCGCTTAAATCACCGGCATTGTTACGCAAGATAGAAGGGCTGCAAAAACATGTCGAGGAGAATGTGCTTGTGGGAGGATCGATCTCTATTGTTGATTACCTCAAGAGTGTTAATAAAAATCTCAATGCGGGTGATGAACGGTATGATCGCCTGCCTGATAGTGAAGCTGAGGTATACGAGTTTCTTGTTCTGCTGTCAATGTCTGGCAGGCCGGATGAGTTGGATGAGGTGATCGATTACGGTTATCGCCAGGCGAACATTTCATTTCTCATTAAGACTGATGAGACTCAATACTTGAAAGAAATTATTGCCGACGTGAACGGTTACGTATCGCGTGAACTATCAGCGTTTGATGTCGATGTGAACCTGGCGGGTTCTGCAAACAACTCCTATATCTGGGCGGAACTACTGATCGATAGTCAGGTGATGGCCGTTCTGGTATCAAAAATAGGTATTCTGATTATCGCAGTGTTGTTATTCCGCTCCTTTATTCTGGGTGGGTTGACCGTGATACCGGTTGCAGCAACCACGCTGGTTGTCGCCGGTGGAATTGGCGCATTTGGTATTCCTCTGGATGTCTCGACGGCGCTAGCCGCCGGAGTTGCCATTGGTGTGGGCGTCGATTATGCCGTGCATTATCTATTTAAATATCGGTATGAGAGAAGAAATTCACAGGGGCATGATGACGCAGTGTTAGAGGCAATGAGGGGTGTGGGTAAAACGGTGGTCTACAATGCGCTGGTGGTGACAGCAGGGTTTATGGTGTTGCTGGCATCTCAGTTTCCTCCTCATATCAAGCTTGGCGCCTTTGTGAGTATTTACATGGTAGTCAGTTGTGTGGCCGCATTGGTATTACTTCCTCTGCTGCTGACCTTGCTAAATAAAGGGCGCAGACGCCAGGCTGCTTAATGTGCTTAGAATTACCCTAAAAAGTCTCTTCTGTGTTTCATTATTGTTATTGATGATGGGAAGTAAGGCCGCAATATCTGAGGTTCGCTGGAGTGTCTCGCCGGTGCTTGGTGTACATAGTCCTAATCTGGGTGATATCAACGATAAGGTATTTGGCGCGAGGTTGCCGGTCGCTGGTGAACTTCTATTTCAAGATGCTGAAGGAGCACGCCCAGTCAAACTTGATGTGATTAACGCACTACCCAAAATCAAATATGGCACAGAGGCGGGGCTGGAATTTCGAATGGAGCTGGATCAGCGGAGTTATTTCGTCATTGGATTGAGTGGTTGGGAAGCTACCAGTCGCTCACTGGTCAGAACAACGGTACCCTTTCAGGGGCGCTTGACAGATACCCTGTATGCGCGTCGAGCAAGCATCTCATATCTACAATACTACCTTGGTTGGCGTAGAGACCTGGTGAAAAAACATAAAAAATATAATATCTATACACGCATTTTATTGCATGAAGTATTTGATATTGATTTTAGAGAGAGTTTTGTTTTTGAGTTTACAGATGCCGCAGATGGCGTCACAAACTTCAAACGAATAACGAGGGCCGAGTCGCAGGCGACAGGCTATATAATGTTACAGCCCGCGGTTGGTGGAGAGCTCTTTTTACGAGATTGGTTATCGCTAGCAGCCGATTTTGGTTATACCTATGGCTTGAATAAGTTTGAGTTAGGCAATGTAAATTTCGACAGTGATTTTCAGGGGCAAGACTCCTTGTCAATACAGTATCCGACTGGAAATCCCCCTGGTAGTAATAAGCGTGGTTACCTCTCTGATGAGGATGGTGGTGGTTATAATAAAATGGAGCTTGGTTTTAATGGCTGGCGCGCTCTATTTAAGATAAATGTCTATTACTAATAGTGGCACTAAGATGCGAGCACTCCTCCCCTTAATCTTCATTTCGACCGTTTTCCTAACTCATCCAGTGTGGGCCGATTCTCAGGAGAACGGTTCCAGCTCAATGGTGATGACTCTTAAGGAGGTCCAGCGTAAATTTGATGCAGGTGATTTAACATCCGCGCTAAAGATACTGAATGAAGTGCTTATCCTTGATAAAAACAGTGCAGAAGCCCATGCAAAGATGGGTGTCATTCAGGTGCGTATGGGACGTTTTCATGAAGGTGTTGAGCATCTGAAAAAAGCGCTCGCATTATCCCCTGAAAAGATCAAATATCACCGATCGCTTGCACAGTCATACGAGTTCAGATCACATTATGATAACGCGATACGCTCGTATAAAGCGGTGAGTGAACTAGCGTCAGCCGGTAGTGACGACTATAACGATGCGATTAAAAAAATAGATTTTCTTGAGGCGACCAAGCTCGCAAGGGGGGGGCAAGTGGAAGAAGCCCTCGCAATGTTTTCCCGGCTTGTTGAAGAGCATCCAGACGATTATTTAATTAGATATAGCCTTGGACTATCGTACTATTTTTTGAGAAAGATGGATAAAGCCCTGGTGGAGTTTGAAAAAGTTGTCAAACTTAATCCAAACTATCCGAATGCTTACCTTAATATGGCGACAATATATGAATCAAAAGGGAATGCTGTGTTGGCAATTGAGAGCCTTGAAAAGATCATTGAGATTAATTCTGAAAGTGGCATTGCAAAAAAAGCACAAGAGAGGCTTGGGATTATTGAAGGCGGATTAATAGCGGCTAGTGGTAACCATCAAGATGCCCTGGATATCCTGTCGGAAGTCATTAAAAGCAATCCTAAAAATATGCCAGCGTTGCTGTTAATGGCAAAGTCATATCTTCAGTTGGAAGAAGTTGAATTCGCTATTGATAGCTACAAAAAAATATTGCTGATAGCGCCAAAACATCTGGAGATAAAACTCCAGCTTGCCGGTTTATATATGATGACGAAGCGCCACGGGTTGGCAGTGGATCTGCTTGAGCAGCTTGTTGTTGAAGGGGAGGGGACAAAATATAGTGAGCAGGCGGAAAAGACGTTAGCAAGGATCAGTGGCGAGAGTGATACTGCGTATAAAAAACTATCGGAAGAAGAGAAAAAAGAGATCTTTGAAGTGTTTCTTTTGGATAAAATAAAACGCAATCCAAACGATGTCGAATCACATTTTAAGCTGGCACAGCTTTATATGCGTGAAAAACGTAAAGAAGAAGCGTACAGGTCAATATCAAAGGCGGCTGAGCTAAACCCCTCAAATCCACAGGTCATCAGAGTACACGCTTCAATTGCAAATGACCTGGGTAAGCTTGATGTGGCGATTGAAGCCTTCTCCGTTGCAATTATGCTGGAAGTTGATGCAGAGAAGGCCGCGGTGATCGTCGATGCTCTCAGGTTGGCAGTGGCAAAAAAGAGTTTTAATGATGGACAACTAGGTATTGCTGAGGCTGAATTCAAAGCGATTATTGAAGACAAGCCAGACAGTATGTTGGCTTATTATTATTTGGGGCTGATCTATGGGCGTGAAGAGGAGTTTTTAAGAGCAGTCGATGCCTATGAAAATGTCATAAGAATCTCGCCGGGAAATTTCGGGGCAAGATTGAATCTTGCTGGAAGTCTTGAGCGAATAAACCGGGAAGAAGATGCAATTAGTGAGTATCGAAAGATCCTGCAGGGTAAGCCGAATGAGGAGATGGCCGGTAGTGTGAAGGCCCGCTTGTTTGCAACAGAGAAACGAATTAAAGGGCTGTCGACAAGCATGTCATACTCCATGGCGTATACTGATTCGGTGAACGATGATGATACTAATCGTGATGATGATGTTGAACTACGCTCAGACATGTCATTCAATCTTTCATATCAATACAAGATGAGAAATGGTGTTCGTCTGCGTCTCTCTTCTGCTCCTTCATATTCGACATACCACAAGGGGCAGTTTGATTTTCTGAATTCAAGCAATAGTCTGTCGGCGACAGTTTCACCTGGGCGATATACTCTTGTTGGCGGTTATACCAATAGACGGTCGAAAGGTTTGCTTACAGAGCTACGTAGTAGTTCGTCAGATGTCTTTTTCTCTGAGGTAATGAGACGAGCAAAGTTCAGGCAGATCTACAAACTCTTCTCTGAGGATGCCGTGATGACCGGCTTTACATTTAACTTGTCCCAGACAACTCTTGTTACCGAGTCGAGCACCTTTTTTAATGCCTCAACACTTCGTCTGGGTGGAGACATAGAGCAGAATATCGATGCACGCACCACTATTAAACTGGGTTATAGTCATATCCGCAATGATAATACAGATGTTGAAGGCAGTGATTACGCCTATCGTAGTCACCAGTTAAACTTGAGGTTTGAGCATCGATTCTTAAATTCAATTACGGGTAATCTTGGCTATGGTTATACGATTACCCGTTATCTTAACCGCGATTCATCCACTGGTTTTTCACAGTTTCGTAAAAATGGTACTCATAATTTTTCTGCTGGGCTAGCATACTGGGTAAGCAGGAAAATCAGGTTATTTGCAAATTATGACTATGTTAAAAAGAGCTCTAATCTAGCGGTTAAGAGCACCTTAACACGGGAAGAGTTTGAAGAGGGGCAGCGGTTTCAGAGTGCCTCGTTGGGCGGGGCTGAGGCGCATAGCCTCACTTCGGGTTTGAATCTGTTGTTCTAGTAAATGCGCCCCCTATAGCCGGTTCTATTGGGGGGAATATTGATCCCTTTATTAATCCTGGATTAATCCCTTAGCGCATTAAATGCGGTGACTGCCCATGCCAGTGACGCCCCTGCGAATAGTGTCAATACCAACAACCCTTTTCCAAAGACTGCAAGGTCGGGTGTGGTACTCAGCACTGCGCGTATCGCATCAACTGCATAGCTGATTGGGTTTACACTAGAGATCAGTTGAATCCAGTCTGGCATAAACTGCTCTGGCACCAGCGCGGATGAAAAGAAGATCAGCGGCAGTGTCATCAAGTTGCCAATCATCACTAGTGGCTCTTCACGTTGCAGTGCAATTGCAAAGCCGTTTGAGAGCGCAGCAAAGCCGACTCCGAGCAGAAAGACGATCAGCATCGCCATCATTAAATAGAAGGGATTCATGTTGAGTGTGGCGCCCAGAATCCACGCTACTAGCAGCATAATAAATGCCTGCGCAATCACCTGTGCCGACGAGTGCAGTACGCGGCTAAGCACAATCGCAATGCGCGAGACCGGCGAGACCAGCATCTTGTCGACAGTGCCAGCGGTGATCTCACGCAAGAGGCTGACCCCCGACCATGAGGAGCCAAACAGCACTGTCATAACCAGGATACCAGGCACCATAAAGGCCATATAGTCTTCATCACCGAGCTGCACAAAGTCTTTAAATAGCTGGCCAAAGATTAGCAGCCAGATCAGTGGCTGGATCAGGGTGAAAAGTGTCCACATCGGCATGCGCATGGTGATGCGCATGTATTTGATAAAAAGATGCCATGTATCTGCAAGCATGGATTATTTCTCTCCGCCGTCTTTGTTTTTGTTCCATTCATTGTTTTGCCAGTCACCTTGTTGTGACTTGTTCCACTGTTTTCCTTCAGCCCCGTCGCCTTGTGGCCATGCTGACTTTTGCTCAGGTTTTGGGGATTGTGCGTTGCCTTTATCGCTATTCTCAGCGCTGGCGGCATGACCATTTTCTTTGGCCCAGTCACTGTTCTTCCACGCTTCATTGCTGCCGCCATCCTCAGCGTCACTATCATCCTCACCCCATTGGCTCTTCCACTTGCCAGTATTACCACCTTTGCCTGCCCACTGTTCCCACCATTCATCACCTTCCTCCTCTTTGGTATCGAGGATGCTGGTGCCAGTATATTTGAGAAAGACATCATCCAGTGTTGGGCGTGATAGTGACAGATTGGTGATTTTGGCATCGTTATCAGCCGCGACGGCCATCAGTGCCGCGACATTGGCACCACCATCTTCAACATAAAGATGCAGTTTGTTATCTTCCCAGGTAGAGCCTTTGATATAGGGTTGCTGCTGTGCGTAGTGAAAAAAGGCCTGTTCGTTTTTACCGACATCATCAAAGGTTACCGTGATGGAGTCGCCATGGATGCTGTTTTTAAGTGCGTCGGGGGTATCGACGACCTGAACCTTTCCATTGTTGATGATCGCAACCTGGTGCGAAAGATTGTCCGCCTCTTCAAGGTAATGGGTGGTCAGCAGAATGGTTAGTCCAAATTCTTTATTGAGTTTGTCGATATGTTTCCACAGGATTTTACGATTTTTAATATCGAGCCCGAGTGTCGGTTCATCCAGAAACAGAATCTTGGGGCGATGGATCAGTGCGCAGGCGATGTCGAGTTTTCTGCGCATGCCACCTGAATAACTGCTGACCAGGTTATCAATGCTATCGCGGAGCTCAAAATATCCCGCGAGTTCTTCGATGCGACCGTTGATATCGGCCCTCTTCATGCGATAGAGGTGGCCCTGTAGCTCCATGTTTTCGCGCCCGGTGAGGAAATAATCGATACCGGTCTGTTGCGCGACCACCCCGATAGATTGACGCACCTCAAGCGAATGGGTATCGACATCAAAACCAGAGATGATCACATTGCCTTCATCAAAACCACACAGGGTAGAGGCGGCGCGGATAGTGGTGCTCTTGCCCGCACCATTGGGGCCGAGCAGCGCCATGATCTCGCCCTCTTCGATGTTGAGGTCGAGTGCATCGACGGCCCTGTTATCGGGGGGATAGATCTTGGTCAGACCTTTAATCTGGATCGCAAGGTTGGTCATGGTTTTCTATTTAGCCATTTAGTCAGTGATGTTGTGCGGGGCACCTATGGTATTGGGTGGCGCATCTGGAAGAACGTCGTTAGTATATATCTCTTTTTCGGCAAATCATAAATCAGCTGAAGGGTAGCTTAGTTGCTAATCTGAATGGCGCATAATCACCCTTCGGATTAGTATAATATCGGAATCTACTTGGTGACAAATATTAGGGTGGTGGGTTAATGCGTGTGCTTGGAATCGAAACTTCCTGTGATGAGACCGGTGTGGCGATCTATGATGCTGAGCAGGGGCTGCTTTCAGATCTTCTCTATAGTCAGGTTTTGATGCATGCCGAATATGGCGGGGTGGTGCCGGAACTGGCATCACGTGACCATGTGCGCAAACTGCTGCCGCTGATTCGAGAGGCGATGCAGCAGGCCGATACAACGCGTGAACAGGTAGATGGCATCGCTTATACCGCAGGCCCCGGGCTGGTGGGGGCGTTGCTGGTCGGTGCTGCCGTCGGGCGTAGCCTCGCGTGGGGGTGGCAGTTGCCTGCAGTAGGGGTACACCATCTCGAGGGGCATCTGCTCGCGCCGATGCTGGAAGCAGACCCGCCACAGTTTCCATTCATCGCGCTGCTGGTCTCCGGTGGTCACACCATGTTGATCACGGTCAATGGTGTTGGGCAATACAAAATCATTGGTGAGTCGCTTGATGATGCCGTGGGTGAGGCGTTTGATAAAACGGCCAAGCTGCTCGGCCTCGGTTA